>CABSMV010000046.1 GCA_902478935.1 uncultured Collinsella sp.
CTCGGAGATGTGTATAAAGAGACAGCGAGAAGAGCGAGTTGGTCACTCGGCGTCCCTCGCTTAGCACGCGCAGCGTCGCCACGCGCGTATCGACAAAGTCCTTGGAACCCGAGCGCGCACGCCAAAATCCGATAACGGGCACGCAGAGCTCCTGCAGGCTCATGCCGCCGTGGACGTAGTTGTTAGTGCCGCCGGGACGCTTGAAGTGCACGTTCTCGCGCGGGGCAAATCCCTCAAAACCGGCACCTAAACGTCCCATGCCAACATTAACAAACACCTCGCATGCCTCTTCCGAAAGCTTGGCCACGGCCTCGTTGGGCACCACCAGATGACGCTTGCCGTGCATGACAGGAGCGTCAAGGAAGGGAAGGTCTGGCTTGCCGAGCATCTGGCACTCGTTGAGCTCACGACGCGTGTAGATGAAGCCGTGATCCGCCGTCATAACAACACGCGCGCCCGGGGCGTCGGTGCACACGCGGCGCGCCAACGCGGCAAGTTCCTCCACGGTGTCCGCGCAGGCATCGAAAACGTCATCCTGCGTAGCTGCCTTCTCGCCCGTGGCATCGATCTTGTTGTGGTAGAGATAAACGAGCCTGGAGTCTTTGAGCAGCGCTTTGCGCTCGGTTCCCGCCATGTTGAGGTATGCGCTCGAGCGCAAAGCGCGGGCCGTGGGCTCAACGTGGGTAAGTACGGCCTCGCGCTGCGGAGTCGTCGCAGTGGGCATGCCGTCAGCCAACACAAACGCGCCATCCTCTGCAAGCTCAAGCACCTGGTGCGGCAGCAGCGCAGGCATGCCCACCTCGGTAATGGAGGGAAAGACCGCCTGCATGCTAGAAACCTTGACGTTGCCGCCGCGTTCGCGCTCGAGCAGCGCCGCAACGTCGCGGGCAACCTCATAGCGCAGCGCATCGCTCACGATAACGACCGTTGTTTTGGCAGAACCCACAAAGGCGGGCAGCACATGCCAGTAAAACTCATCCTGCCGTGCGGGACCATCGATGTAGCCGCAATCGGCCCACTCCCCTTGCGCAGCAGCTGCCCAGCAGACATTGGCATCCGCCAAGAACCAGTTGCTGTAGAGATTCTCCGCCCAGTCCGCCACGGCGCGGGCAGGTTCCTCGAGCGCATCGCACTCGACGGAGCGTGCCCGCAGATACGCGGTGCACATATGGCGATAGGCAGCATCCATGGCATACCAATCGGACGAATAGGCATCCCACACCTGCTGGGGCTGCGCCAGATGGAAGCCGCCCGCGTGCGCCTGCCTAAACGCGCACATATCGGCCACAGCGGCAAGCAGGTCAAAGTAGCTCTCGACACGACGGTACCAGCTTAGGTCGCAGCGACGCGCAGCAAATGCGCGCGCATCCTCAACACGGTCCGCGCCCTGGGCAAACGAGCAGAACAGCTGCGAGAGCACGGCCTCATTGACGCACGGAAACACATCAAGCGAGGTCAGCACATCGATCGGCAAGGTCTCGAACCGTGCAAAGAGTCCGCGGGCGTCCTCAACCAAACGGCAAATCTCAAATAGGTCCTCGCTCGACGCCTGGGTATCGGCGGTCTGGTCCCACGTGCGCACCGCCTCAAGGCAATAGGGGCCGTAGGCGGGAGCCACATAGCTTTCGAGTCCCTTGAGCGCTCCCTCGGGAAGCGCGGTAGACGCCGCCGTAAGGAGCACATGGGATGAAAGCATAAGCAATGAGTCGCGCTCATACAGCGGCCCCTCAAGCCCATAGCAGCGAAGCATAAAGGCAGAGAGCACATCGCGCACGCAGTACTTGTCCATCAACTCGGCCAGCGCCTCGGGACCCTCGTGCAGCAGCATGGTCATACAGCCACGCAGCACAAACGCGGGGCGCGCGTCACCAAGCTCTTTACCGCCAAAAGTCACCGTAAGGATGCCGAGTTCGATATCGGATGCGCCCGAGGCATGCGGAACACACGCGGCAAACTTAGCGCAGCGGGTCTTGGCATCAAAGAACGTCTTGTGCTCGCGCAGGCTCTCGCGCACGGCGTCGATATTCTCGATGCCTAGCTGATCGGCCAAAAGCGAAAGATAGTCAGCCTGGAACTGATCGGCATACAGCTCAACATCGGCAAGCCAATCACCCTCAAGCCTGCCGCGCGGGCAACGGCGATACAGCAAGATATCGCTCGCAAGGTCATCGCGGTTGATGAGCTTCTTGACGGCAAACATACGGCCCTCGCAGGCCTCAACAAAGCGCACCGGGCGCTCAAAGTCACCGTGAGCAGGCATTACGCCGGCATCGGCCCCCACGCCGTCGAAACCCTCGGCAGCCAATCGCTCAAACTCAGGAGCAAACTCGCCGTCCGCATCGTGCCAAACCACAACACGGCGCGGCGCGCATGAGGACAACGGCTGCAAAAATCGCAGCTTGAGCCGTTCTTCTACATCGATCTTGGGCATGAATATCCTTACCGTATCTGCAGTTACTTAATCTTTGCCAGCACATCCTGAAACTTGGCATAGTTGACCTTGACGCCGTCATCCAGGTCGATCTTAATCATCTGGTCTGCCAAGTGGTGCAGTTTCTCCTCGTAGGCAATGGTCTCTTTGAGCTGGTCGTTGAGCTTTTTGATGCGTTTATCCAAGCGCACGCGCTCGCCGCGCTCGGCACTGACAAGGGCATCGTTGGCATACCCGATCTGGGCACGGTAGCGCTCCTGCTGCTCATGCACATAGTCGGTGCGGATGCGAGCCAACAGGTCAGGCTGGTAGCGATGCATGTAAACAAGGCACTTGAAGCCGTTCTTCTTGCCGCTGTCGAACAGCCAGTAGACGGGGCGCTTCTTATAGGTCTGGCAGTGGTCCTTAAAGAAGTCCTTCAAAAAGTAGGTGCGGATGACCTCGCGCGAGGTGCCCTTGCCGCCGAGCGCCTCGGCAATAAAGGCCAGGTTCTGCTCGAGCGTCTCCTCGCCATACACGGTGCGCACAAAGTCGATAAAGTAGCGCACGATGTCATCATCAAAGTACTCGTCATCGGTAATGGGCAGCACGTTATCGCTATCGGGCATAAAGGTCACATGGTCAGAGTTGGGCATCTTGGCCAGATAGTCATCGACTGTGGCGCCCTGATCGGCCAGGACCAGCCCGTCCACATCCAGCGAATAGCGGCCAAACATGCAGCCCACGGCATAGCTAATGAGCGAGGTGATCTCGTCGCGCTTGGTACGCACGTATTTGTTACCCTTATAGCTCTCGGGAATCTCGTCGGCGGTGTCGAAGATGCGCGCCACCGAGACGTACTTATCCTCGACCTCGATAGGCACCTCGCCCTCCATGTTGTAGATCTTGGCAAAGATCCGGTTGAGCTCTTCCTCGTTAGCGCGAAGCCGCTCAAAGCGAGCATTGACCTCGGCCTTGCGAACCTCGTATTTATCTTTGAGTAGCGTGGCCATAAGGCCGTCCTTTCATTGTTGATAAGTTGTCAAGAGGCTTAAACTAAGGGACCGAAATCTCCAAGAATGCCTCGACCTTACCGATCGACTTCTGGAAAAGCTATTCACCGCATCGGACATTTGCAGAAACGCACTAGTGACTCACGACATCGCAAGTCAAACCCTGCAAACTGCATCAAGCGTAAAGGAAAGACAACCTGATATCATTTCTCAGCTCACTAGTTAAAGCCAGCTAAACACCCGGACACGAGGTGAAACCCATTAACGAACACCAGGCCCATCCTTTATCAGCTTCATCCATTTACATAGAGTCGAATTCTTGATTAAAATTCTTGCAGTGAGCCTTTTGATGTCACCTGCCGGGTCATTCTTTCGTTTTCCCGCAACATCCTCGATAGCGAACCATACATCGCCCTTTGACTTAAATGCACAGAATCTGCCGTGAGCAAATCCATTTCGTAGGTGATAAAACAAACTGAGTGTTTGATTACTTTTGGCATCATAAAAGACAGCAGACTCGAAGGGCTTTGACTCGATGCCAGCGCAATCAAACAAATCAGCATTACGCAAAGCCTGTTCCATATCACCAACAGCTGCGGCAGCCCAATATAAAGACTTATTTGAGCTTGCTGCCTTAAGTTTTTTATTCAAATATTGGGGTTTTCTCCAGGGAGTATCCCACCCGTATTCAGATACCGGAATGCTTCTGCTAGACAGCCCCGGAGCTGGAGTTTCGACAACAAAGAACCTAAGAAGCGGGGAAAGCACAGGGCCCAGTGACTTTTGAGATAAACCACATTTAACCCATGCAGGATTAGATTCAACAAACACAACCTTATTTGCTGATACTGTTTCAAACATGAATCTCACCTAAACCAAGGGGTTGCGTTTGAAATCCCAGGAGGTTTCAAACGAATCCCAATCGGTTTTTGATAGTTCGCGGCACGAGTCGACCATGTCGTTGACCAACGGCTCCTGTTCCTCGTTCTGAATGATCGGGTAGGTTGCGATTTGGCCTACCTCGAAATTAAGCGTCGGCGAGAGCATGCTTGCGACACGCATGATCACAGAGCTGTTACAAGCTCCCTGGAGATACTTGAGTGACTCCTCGTCGCTAAAAACGCTCGTGCCCGCCACATCAAAGATATGCCCAGCAGGCTTAAAACGAAACGCAATGGACCCGCTTGAAATCTTCGACCAGGTAATCGATGGGCTAAAGAAGCAGTTTGTATTCTGTGGCCTGGAAAGCAATCTACCATTCTGGTCTTTGTAATTACGGATCTCCTGTCCGTCATTCTCCCAGTTAACAACTGAGCTATTATTTCCGTACCATTTGCGGAAATCGCCGCCCTTGTTGTAGGGGAACCACTTGCAAGCGCTTTCAATCGACTCTTGAATAGATCCACAGGAATAGACGCTCTTGCAATCATCGACTTCCCACCACTCGCGAACGAAACGAGCGTTCTCGCCAGTAGCAAGCCCTTGGCGCGGCTTGCCATACTCACTGAGCTGTTTTGCGTTTCCAAACGCATCCAGAAGAGCGTCACTGGCCCAGTAAGCTATGGGGATGCCTGGGATCTGTTTAAAGGTGTCGGCGCCGCGACGGTAGAACCAGCCGCAGTCGGGGTTCTGGATCGCCGCAAGCAGCTTAAGACGCTTCGCCTCGCTGCCGTTGATGTCGACGAGGCGCACGTAAGCGCCCTCGTATGCCGCGCGGCCGTTGTAGATGACATCGGCGGTTACGTTGACGACCTCGCCGCCGATGGCGTCAAATGCGCGGGGGCCGAGATGAGCCATCGAGACAATCGTTTTGCCCTCGATGATCGAAGAGCGCATCTTCTCAAAGCTGCCCAGGAACATCCAACTCTGCATGGTAACCATTGCGGCGTAGCCCTTATCCTCGACAAGGTTAAAACCGCGCTCGATAAAGCACGTGCAGAGGTCGCTCTTCACGTCGGGGTAGTTCTTCTTGATCCACTTGCTCATGAATGGATTAAAGCTGCTGCTGCCCATATACGGAGGATTCGCAACGGTGCAGGTAAAACGACGGGACAGCTTCTCGCAGATGGCGGCAGCGCTTTCGAGCTTAGTTTTGGCCGTAGCGGCAAAAAGGTCATCGGAACAACTCGCGGCGGCAGCCTTGAGCTCGTCGATCTCGTCCTCTGAGGGATTGAGCAGCGAACCGATCTCGCCCAAATGACTCAGCTCCTCGGCAAGCTTCTTGTTACCCGGCAGCTCGTCCTCCCCTAGCGGGATGCTCGAGAGCACGGCAACGTCGGCGCGAACGCCACGCCTAAAGAAGCGACGATCGTGCTCGCGGGCGCACATGGCAAGCGCCAGCTCCGCGATCTGAGCCGCACGGGGGTCGATCTCCATGCCAGCGAGGTTTTTGGTCAGGATGAGCTCCGGGATCTCGCGCTCGCGGTAGCCGCGCTCCTCGTACACGGCAAAGAGCAGCTCAAACGCATAGACCAGGATATGGCCCGAGCCACATGCGGGGTCGCAGAGGGTTATCTCCTCGGGGCTCGAAATGCGGATGAAGTCCTCGTGCTCAGTATCAGGCTCGATGTAATACTCCATGCGCTCGCGCAGCGAACTCCCCGGGTTGTTGAGCATCCACAGACGGCCGAGCGAGTTCTGGACCATATAGCGCACGATCCACTCGGGGGTGAAGAGCTGCGTGGCGGGCGCGATGTCCGCCGCCGCTGCTTTGCGTTTTGCCTTGAAGAACTCGTCTTTGACGTCAGCGTTGTAGTACTGATACATCCAGCCCAGAACGGTCACGCCCTTGCGCCAGTCCTCGTCAGCGAGAATGGTGTTGAGTTTGCCCACCACGCCGTCGGACATCATGAGGCCCTGGGGCAACAGCAGCTCCATGGCACCGCCCACGCGTTCAAAGACGCCCGGCAGGCAATCGGCAAGCTCCTCGCACTGAGCCATAAACAGGTAGCGCCACAGCGGTTCATCCAAGCCCGCCATCTTGAGCTCGGCTATGCGATCGGTATCGGCCGTCGCTATCTCCACGTCCAGTGCGTTCTCCACGGCCTCGCTGCCATGGCTGCCGTCCGCACGGCTCAGCATGCGCATACGGCTGGGGAGCCATCCGCGTGCATCCATAAAGCGAATGGCCACGATGCGGTTGAACCAGGTGTAGGCCGCTCGGTCGCGCAGCGCCTCGTGACCCACCTCTGTCTGTTTGCGCAGCAGCTCGTCACGTTGCTCAACCTCAGCAGGACTTAGGGGCAGGCCGTTGACGGTCTCGGACCCAACGGGCGAAGGTGCAGGATCGGTGATGCCGTAGCGCACCATCTGTGCCTCCACGCCTTTGATGAGCTCTGTACGGGCCCAGGTGCAGAAGCTCTTAAGAGCAGAATCGTTCATGGTTGATGAGCCTTTCTAAACGCCATAAACCACCGGTGCTCGCTTTGGCACCGGTGGCCCCGCGAGTTAGTTGATACGAATCTCGTCGTTTGCAGCGAGCTCCTGCATAAGGCGAGAGCGCAGGTCGTCCACGTAGCGCTCCACGTCCTCTGCGGACAAGAGGCGACTCGGCTTGGCCAAATCGGCGCGGCGCACGGTCTTGATCTTGCGCTGGGGCTTAGACGCGGGCACGGGCGCAGACGATGCGGCGCCCTTGTTGGAGATCTTCTTGACCACCTCACCCGTACTCGTGACCTCGGTGGTGCGGCGCTCGTTGTCCATTCGCATGCGGGCCTCATCCACGGCGTCGTATATCTTGTTGGTTGCAGCAACGATCCAGTTTTCCCAGTTTGCCGCGAGGGCGTTAAGCTCGTTGAGGCTCTGGACGCCATGGGCGCGGTTCTTGAACGACTCATACCTGGTGTTGGCGTCCGCGATGGCATCCTTGGCCTGCTTGACAAAACCTTCTTGGCTCTCGGCCTGCTTCCGCAAATCCTGCAGGTCGTTTTCGATACGACACAAGAACTCGTTGCGGCGAATGCCCAGGTGCTTTTTGATGTCTTCCTCGACGGGTGCCATCAACGGCTGAAGGTCTTTAATGCGGCCGTAGGGCTTTGGGTCTTTGAGGATCTCGCGTACCTTTGCCACGTTCTCCACCGCGTTGGGAATGTCATCGGAGGCATACTCGATGCCCTCGGTGCGGCTCAAGAAATCCTTGGCGTGGTCAAACGCTGTTCGTTGGTTGGACTCGAAGAACTCAACCACCTTGTCAAAGTCTTCCTTGGCATCGAGCAGGCGGTCCTCGTGCTTGGTGAACGTGGTCAAGAACGCCTCGGAATCGCTCTGGTCCTTAAGAACGTCGACCACCTCCGAGCGCATCTTCTCGCACTCGTCCTCACCGGGATACGGGTAGGCCGGCTTGATACCCGTGTAGTAGTCGCGTGCCATGGCGACGCACACCTCACGCAAGCCCTCAAGGCGCTCCTTGAGCTCGGCCACGAGCTTATCCTCGTTGGAGGGCACGGTCTTGAGATCAAACAGGCCACGCATAAGCTCGCCCGTGGCGCGCAGCAGCCGGTCGCTCATGCGCACGCGCAAACGCACCTGGGCCTTATCGGCATCCTTACGCAGGAGCGACACCATGCGGCTGTCGTTAGCTTGAACCGTCTGACCGCCAAACAGCACCTGCGCGCGCTGCTCCACTACAAGCTGCGCCACCACATTTGCGATGTCAACCTCGCGCCAGCCATAGGGCTTTTGCTGGTACCTGCGCTGGATATCGCCCATAGCGGTATCCAGGTGGCGCTGGTGCTGAACTTTGAGATAGTCCTCGACCTCCTTGAGCGCACGCGTGTTGCCCGCGTCCATGCCAGCGAGCCCCACTTGAACGTTGCCAGCCAGAGTGGAGCGAATATCGGAATCGCTCGTGACCGGCGCGCCGATATAGTCGGCCTTTTCAAAGACCACATCGCACAGCTGCGCCAGCACTTGCTCAAAGACCTGAGCGGGTTTGGCCGCGCGGACCTCAACAATGCGGCTGTTGACCGCGCAACGTGCATGGAGCACAGCCTCGCTCAAAAGGGTATCGGCCTCTTTCTCGTTATAGGCTGCCTCGCGCATCTTGGACTCGACGATCTGGCGCGTACTCGGCTGAAGCTCCTGGAGATTTCGCGTCTTGGCGTACTTGCGGATCTTGGCGGCGTTGACGAGCGTCTCCCAATAATCCGCCTCGTCGCTCAAAGCCACGATGGCTTTGCCCGAAGAAGCCAAGGCCAGCTCGGTATCGTCCGCACGGCCCAGATCGCTCGCCATAGTCGCCACGCAAAGCTCCATGCCGCCCATGCTGGCACCGTGGATTGAGCCGTCCACATAGCGGTCAAACGGAAAGTCGTTGGCCCCGCGGTTGAGTTTACGCGCGGTGTAGATGCTGTCGAACAGGCGCTTTTTGATAGACTCGATCACCTGCGCGTTATCGACCGGAGTGCGTGCGATCTCCTGCGCTATCTCCTGCTCCTCGTCGGTGAGGAAGCTATAGGCATCGCCCTGGCGTGCCACGTAGTTCTCGCGCTCCAGGCGGGCAAGGGACTCCTTGACGCGGTCCTTGGGGGCGCGCATGCCCACGTCGAGGCCGTCGATCATGAAGATGGAGATGTTCTCGACCGTGGCCTTAACGTAGCCGATGTAACGAATCAGGTACAGGAGCTTGAGCACCTGAACGTCGTAGGGTTCAAGACCCTTTGCGTCCTCGGCCGCACGGACCGCGCGGTCGACCACCTGGTTGATGCCGTGCTCAAGGTCTTTGGAGATAGTGTCGAAGAAGCACCAGAACGGCACGAGTGCACCGGTCTGGTCATACTGGATGGCCTGAGCGCTCTCCTGGAACGCGCTCAGCATGGAGCGCTCGCCCGTTGACATGTGCTTGGCCTTGACACCGTGCTTGCGCACCTCGGTCATCACGTCGGGCAGGAGCTTAAACTGGTAGCCCACAAACGGGTAGCTGGCCACAAAATCCTTGGAGTTGGCGTAGCCGGCAAGGTCGGAGCGCGAGCCACCCTCAAAGGTAAAGTTGTTTTTAAGCACGGCGGCGTCTTGCTCGTAGACCTGTGCAAGCATATCGGCCGCCGGCGCGGTCTTTTCGAGCACACGGCGCTGGATGACCTCGTCCACGCTGGAGCTGGAGAGCGAAAGGCGGGTATTGAAGCGGCCCTGGATCTTTGAAAAGTCGTTGCCCACGGGCAGGCTCAGGTTGTCGATGGCCTCCTGGCTCGTAACCATCACCCACACGCGGCCACCGCAGGCGGCACCCAGCTCCTCGACGATGGTCTGAAGGCTCAGCATAAGGCTTGGGTCCTTGTCGTTTGTAATAAACTGACCCACCTCGTCGACCATAAAGAGCAAACGGAAGTTGCCGCCGTGGGCCGCTGCCTGAGCGTCTACGTAGTCCTTGACCTTTTTGGCAAAGACATCGGGGGCCAAAACCTCGTCCTCAGAACCCTCGAGCCAGTTCCATGCGGCCTTTTCGCTCATGCCGAGCACGCTCTGCAGCACCTCGACGACGTCGTCCTCAAAGTAGCTGTAGGTGTCGCGGGTCTGGAGCCAGGACTCGCCGTTCACGCGCTCAAAGGCCTCGCGGAACTCCTGGGTCTTGCCCAGGGAATCGATGTAGTCCTCGAGCTTTGCAAGCTTTAGGTCCTCGCCGTAGAAGCCGCGCGCCTCGTAGAACATGCGCTCAAAGCCGCGAAGCAGCGCCGTGGGAGCCGTATCGCCCTGCTTCCACTGGCCCGCTTTGCTATCGATGTTAAAGAGGATGGCCTGCGTGGGCACCGAGCAGGCGCGCTCCATGGCAGCCGCGACCATGGGGTCGACGATCTTGCCGTCAAAGTAGCGGATGGCGCTCTTACCGCCGATCTGGCGATTCTCGAGCAGGTAGCTCAGCATCTTGAGGAAGTGCGATTTACCGGAACCGAAGAAACCACTGATCCACACGCCGATCTTGTCGGTGCGCGCATCGATGGCATCGCCGTAGGCCTTGAAGAACGTGGCAAAGTGCCTCTGCAACTCGCGCGTCACCACGTACTCGTCAAGCTCTTGGCGGATGGACCCATCTTTTGAATCCTGGACCTTGACCACGCCGTTGATGGAGCGGTTAATGTCTTTTGCAAAGAGGTCGCGAATGATTGTGTTGTCCACGGGTGCTCCTTTGGGTTTGGGAACGTTATGGCATAGGGTTGTTACCGGCGGCAGGGACATGCCTGCGGGGAGCCGTGCTTACGAGATATCGATGGCGCGGTAGTAGTTGTCGGCCGGCAGACGGTTAAAGAGCTGGAAAGAAGAGCCGTTGAAACTGCCCGGATAGGCGGCGACCACAGGCACCTCATCAAAATCCGCAAGCATGCAGTGGAGAAGCGTGTGCATGCGAAAGAACGGGAAGACCTCACCTGCACCGGTGAGGAGAATGACGTCTCCGGGCGCGAACGGCTCGGTCTGCTCAAGGATGTACGCGGCAACTTTCTCGGGCGAGGCGAACTTGGCCACGTCCTCGAGCACGCGCTGGGTACCGCGGCGCTCCTCTTGGCGCGGGATAGCCTTGAGGACACGGCGCTTTTCGAGAATTGCCAGCACGGCGTCGTAAAGGTTCACGACCTTGAGCGTGCACGGAAGCTTGTCGGCCTCGGCATCGCATGAAAGGGTGTCAAATAATGCACGCGCCTCAAACTCCAGCGCGGGGTCATAGCAAAAAGTGTGGAAGCCGATCTCATTGCCTATGCCCTTGTTGGCCAAAAAGTCCTCGCTGCACAGGCACTCGCGTAGAAGCTGCGCACGGCGCTCAAATTCCTGACAGGCGCGCTCGGAGCGGGCATGCGCCGCCACGACGCTCTTGCGGGAATGGATGCCGATATTGGTGGTGAGATCGGTCGCCGGGGTGATAACAGGGTCGACGGCGCTTTTGACGGGAGCCACGCTACATCACCGCCCTGCCGGTAAGGGCCGCGATAAGCGGCTGCTCGCCCAGCTGAACCAAGGCTCGCTCGACATCGGAATCGAGGAAGAGTGGTGACAGGCGCTCGGTCTCCGGGCCCAGGCCCTCGCCGATAAGGCCAGCATGGCGGAGCGTCTGGCGGAGCGAGCCCTTAATGCGCTTGACCGTGGCCTCAGTCCAGCGGGCCGCGTCCGGATACTCCGTGGTAAAGCGTGTCATAAAGGCGTTGAGGTCAACCGCCGTAAAGGCATAATCGAAGTTTTGTAGGCGCTCCCCTACCTCGACGAGCACGAGCTCGCGCACGATATCGTAGCGGCAGATCATGCTGTAGAAGATGGCCTGGTCCGCCTGCGTGGGAGTGCCGGATGCCATGAGCCTGGTTAGGGATGACGCAGCCTCGACGGCGGTTTTGGGGTCGATGCCGCGCGCGGCGCATACGGCGTCCGTGGGCACCATGGCGTCAAGGCGGCGAAGGCACACGGTTGCGCGGTTGGCGACCATGCGCTCCGTGGGATATTGAAAGAGGTTCTCGCTCTTTACGCGTACAATGACCTGCTCGTCGCTTGCGCCCTGCATACGAAGGGCAGCGACGATGCGCATCTCATGCGGGAGGAATTGCTCGCGGGTGAGCACCCCCCCCCCGAACGCTTTTTGTGGTTATATCCACAGTACACGCTCCAAGGGTGTCAAAGGCTGTCACAAGTGCGCCGCAACCCGGCAGGCAGGCGCGGCGCACATGACAATAATCATACCTGTTGGTAAAAAAGTTACCACGCCCAGAGTGTCAAATGTTGAGCAACAAAATTTAATCCGGTTAACGGTCATTTTCGCAGCTTAGAAACTTTAACGAGGTCGCCCCAAATCACACTTGCCAGACAACCGCGCTTACGAATGCAGGCACGCACACGCCCAACGCCACCCTCCGCTACACTCAACATAGAGTTATACATATGATTCTATGTAAGGAGTTTCATATGCCTGTCGTAAAGCCTATTTCTGATCAGACGCGCGCGCTAACTACCATTCAGGAACGCGAAGATCACATTCAACGTACCATCGCTCATGGTTACGACGACCTCACCAACGGTCGTGTGCGCCCCTGGAAACAAGCAAAAGCTGAGGCAGATCGGATGCGAGCCATCAGGTAAGGCCACCTCTCCCCCATGTAACCATCCTGTAAATCATAGCGGCGCACTCGGGTTTTGCTGTGATGCGGTCGCGCCTGGCGCTCCACTGTGCTAAAGTATCCCGAACGTTCAAACGACTACGAGGGGGAACTAGAAGATGGCACGTGTGCACAACTTCTCAGCTGGCCCGGCAGCGCTGCCCACAAGCGTGCTCGCCGAGATCGCCGACGAGATGATGGACTACCGCGGTTGCGGCATGTCCGTGCTCGAGATGAGTCATCGATCTAGCATGTACCAGCAGATCATCGATGACGCTGAGGCAACTCTGCGCCGCCTGCTGAGCATCCCCAACAACTACCGCGTCCTGTTTTTGCAGGGCGGCGCCACGCTGCAGTTTGCGGGCATCCCCATGAACCTCATGCGCCGCGGCCGCGCCGGCTACATCGTGACCGGCAACTTTGCCAACAAGGCATACAAAGAAGCCGACAAGTACGGCGAGGCCGTGCTGCTCGCGAGCTCCGAGGACACCAACTTCGACCGCATCCCCGACATGGCCGACATCAACGCCCGCATTGCCGCCGAGGCCGCGAGCGACGGGCTCGACTACGTCTACATCTGCCAGAACAACACCATCTTTGGCACCATGTACCACGAGCTGCCCAACTGCGGCGACGTGCCGCTGGTCGCCGATGTCTCGAGCTGCTTTCTGTCGCAGCCGCTCGACGTTGAGCGCTACGGGCTCATTTACGCCGGCGCGCAGAAAAACGCCGGTGCCGCGGGTGTGACCGTGGTCATCGTGCGCGACGACCTCATCGCAGATGGCCCCGCCTTTGCGCAGACGCCGCAGTACATGGACCTCAAGACCCAGGCCGCCAAGGGCTCCATGCTCAACACGCCCAACACCTTTGGTATCTACGTATGCGGCAAGGTGTTCCGTTGGGTTGAGAAAACCGGCGGACTTGCCGCCATGGCCGAGCGCAACTGGGCCAAGGCCAATCTGCTCTATGACCTGCTCGAGCACAGCGAGCTGTTCCATAGCACTACGCAGGCCGACAGCCGCTCCATCGCCAACGTCACCTTCCGCACCGGCGACGCCGAACTCGACGCGGCCTTTGTCGCAGGCGCGGCCGGGCACCAGATTCAAAACGTCAAGGGCCATCGCCTGGTGGGCGGTATGCGCGCCAGCGTCTACAACGCCGTAACCATGGAAGACGTGCAGGCACTGGCCTCGTACATGAAGGACTTCGAAGCGCAGCATAGTTTGAGTCCGCGATCTAACTAGCCCGCAACGCGCGGGCCGACCAGCCACTTCAAACCACTTGTTTTAGACAAACCTGCTAAGGAGTTTTCCATGCGCAAGATTAAGACCATCGACGACATTACCAAAGACGGCAAGGTCGAGTTTGGCGAGGGCTACGAGTTCGTAGGCACCGCCGAGGAGGCCGACGCCATCCTGATGCGCTCCACCGACCTGCACGGCTACGAGCTGCCCGAGGGCATTCGCGCCATCGCCCGCTGCGGCGCCGGCGTCAACAACATCCCCGTCGAGGAGTACGCCAAGAAGGGCGTCGTCTGTCTCTTATACACATCTCCGAGCCCACGAGACTCCTGAGCATCTCGT
>CABSMV010000047.1 GCA_902478935.1 uncultured Collinsella sp.
TCTACACCCTAGAGTTCGTCGGCAGCGTCAGATGTGTATAAGAGACAGCGCCTATGTCGGCCGTCACAGTGCTGTGTTCCCCGAGGATACTGCCCGTATCTCGCGCGAGAGCATCGAGCGGGCCGAGGCTATTGCCGCCGGCATTATGGAAAACCGTCGTCACGAGCGCGTCAATCAGATCCTCGAGGAAGAGATCGAGCGCCTGCAGTCCTCAACCGCCAAGCGTACGGGCCGTGCCTATCTGAGCGTTATCGAGGGCGGTACCGCCAGCTTCGCGCCGCTCCGCGCGGAGGCATAACTTCTGCATGGTTAAGATCAATCGAAAATGGGCGGTTGTAACCTGCCTGATGGCGCTCTTGATCTGGGGCAATTCGCTGGTTCCCGGCTCGGGGTCGGGCTCGCTGAGCCTAACGGTTATGGGAGCTATCCGCGGTTTCCTGCACAGCGTGGGACTTCCATATGAATGGGTGACCAACTTTGTTGTTCGCAAGTGCGCGCATTTTACCGAGTATATGGTGCTCGGCATCTTGGCAACGCACGCCTTTGATTTTGAGGGCCGGCGCACCTTTGACGTGCTGCTGCCCACGGCGGTGTTCCTGCTGCTGATTCCCTCGATCGACGAGACGATTCAGCTCTTTGTGCCGGGACGCGCCGGCATGATCACCGATGTGATGATCGACTGCTGTGGAGCGGCAACGGGCGTTGTGCTCCGATATCTCTTACGGTCGCTGATGTGCGCTAAAAAGGCCGCCTAGGACGTATTGTTTGGTCCTAGGCGGCCTTTTTATTTGAGGGCTTATATGAGGCGTGGTGGCGTCGTTCCGTAGGTCGGATTTGCCGGGCGCGCCACGCCCTGTGGGTGCGTCTGCTACTGAAGCGCCTGTGCGCCCAGGGCCAGGCAGCCCATAATGCCCTGCTTGCCCTCGAGGCTGTTGTTGACGATGTAGTTATCGATGTCGTTGACCTCGGGCGTGACGATATAGCCGTTGAGCATCTCGGCACACTTTTTGCGTGCGAGCGGCACGATGGGGGCGTGGTCGGCCACACCGCCGCCGATGATGATCTTTTGCGGCGCGTAGCACAGCGTGTAGGTCATGAGCGCCTGTGCTAGATAGCCTGCGAGCAGGTCCATGGCCTCTGGGTCATCGGCCATGTCTCCGGCGCTCTTGCCATCCCAGCGCTTTTTAACGCCGGGGCCGGCGATGAGGCCCTCGAGGCAGTTGTCATGGAAGGGGCAAGCGCTATGCTCGCCGATGGTGTCGCGCGGGTCGCGCGTGACCAGGATGTGGCCGGCCTCGGGATGCATCATGCCGTGCACGAGCTTACCGCCCGAGAGCACGCCGGCGCCCACACCGGTGCCGATGGTCAGGTAGACCACGTCCGTGAGGCCCTGGGCGCAACCAAAGGTGACCTCGCCCAAGCAGGCAACGTTGACGTCGGTGTCGTAGCCGCAGGGAATATTGAGCTCGTTTTGGATGGTGCCCAGCAGGTCGAAGTAGCGCCATGCCGTTTTGGGCGTCTCCAGGATCTTGCCGTATTGGGGCGAGGCAGGGTTGACTGCGGTGGGTCCAAAGGCGCCGATGCCCAGCGCGGCGATGCCCTTGTTCGCAAACCATGCATTGACGGCCTCAACGGTCTCCTGCGGGGTCGTGGTCGCGATCTGCTCACGCTCCAGGACCGTACCGTCTGCATAGCCCGTGGCGCAGACCATCTTGGTGCCGCCGGCCTCGAGCGCTCCGATAAGCTGCTGTTCTGCCATAGTATTCCTCTCTCTGGGACGAGTTGCTCCGTGACTAAAGTATAGGGCTCTAAACCATTTAAGAAAGCGCTATAAAAAGAAGAAGCCTCGCAACGTGGCGGGCGGTGCGGGGCTTCTTTGGTTGCTTTAGTTGCCGGGCCGTCCTTACCCGCGCGGCTTGATTTTATCACGTAGCGACTTGAGGTTCTCCAGTGCCGCGTTAAGCGTCTCATCCCGCTTGGCAAAGTGGAAACGAATCAGATGGTTGACGGGCTCGCGGAAGAAGCTCGAGCCGGGCACGGCGCCCACGCCCACCTTGGATGCGAGGTCCTCGCAGAATTCGAGGTCGCTGTCATAGCCAAACTCAGAGATGTCCATCATGACGTAGTAGGCGCCCTGCGGCACGTTATGCTCAAGACCGATGCTATCGAGCCCCTGGCAGAACAAGTCGCGTTTGGCGGTGTAGAGGTCGAGGACCTCATCGTAATAGCTGTCGTCGAAGTTGAGGGCGGTGACAACGGCTTCCTGCAGGGGAGCGGCGGCACCCACGGTGAGAAAGTCGTGGACCTTCTTGATACGCTCGGTGATCTGGGCCGGGGCGATGGTGTAGCCCAGGCGCCAACCGGTGATGGAGTACGTCTTAGACAGCGAGCTGCAGCTGATGGTTCGCTCGAACATGCCGGGCAGCGTGGCCATATAGACGTGCTCGTGGGGCGCGTAGACGATGTGCTCGTATACCTCGTCGGTAATGCAGTAGGCGTCGTACTTTTTGCAGAGGTCGGCGATGAAGGTGAGCTCCTCGCGCGTAAAGACCTTGCCGCAAGGGTTGGAAGGGTTGCACAGGACGATGGCCTTGGGGTCGTTGTCGCGGAAGGCTGCCTCGAGCGTCTCGCGGTCAAAGTCGAACGTGGGCGGGTTGAGCGGCACATAGATGGGCTCGGCACCCGAGAGAATGGTGTCAGCGCCGTAGTTCTCGTAGAACGGCGAGAAGATGACGACCTTGTCTCCGGGGTTCGTAACCGTCATCATGGCGGCCATCATGGCCTCGGTGGAGCCGCAGGTGACCACGATATTCTGGTTGGGGTCGATCGGCATGCCCATAAAGTGCTCCTGTTTGGCGGCGAGCGCCTCGCGCATGGCCTGGGAGCCCCAGGTAATGGAGTACTGGTGGTAGAGCGGCTTGGGGTCGGCGGCGATGGTGCTCAGGCTGTTGAGCAGCTGCGCCGGAGGATCGAAGTCGGGGAAGCCCTGCGACAGGTTGACGGCATCGTACTTATTGGAGATGCGTGTCATGCGGCGGATGACCGAATCGGTAAATGTTGCCGTGCGGTTGGAGAGTTCTTTCATGCCGGTCCTTTCGAGGATTTGCAGTGGGGCAAGTTTACTCCTATGGAACCGGTGGGAATTGCTCGAAACGCGCTCGAAAAACTCTTTTCAAAATTCTTGAAAATTGGGGCTTGCATCGCGTGGCGTTCCTTGCAATAATAGTCGAGCGCGAAGCGCACAGGACACGGTGGGTGTAGCTCAGTTGGCTAGAGCGACGGGTTGTGGTCCCGTAGGTCGAGGGTTCGAGTCCCTTTACCCACCCCAGTTCTTGCTTCGTGTTGATATCGGGTCGTTAGCTCAGTTGGTAGAGCAGGGGACTCTTAATCCCAAGGTCCAGGGTTCGAACCCCTGACGGCCCACCACACGATATCTCCTCTAAAGTCCGCCATAACGGACTTTAGCTTTGGGTCGTTAGCTCAGTTGGTAGAGCAGGGGACTCTTAATCCCAAGGTCCAGGGTTCGAACCCCTGACGGCCCACCACACGATATCTCCTCTAAAGTCCGCCATAACGGACTTTAGCTTTGGGTCGTTAGCTCAGTTGGTAGAGCAGGGGACTCTTAATCCCAAGGTCCAGGGTTCGACCCCCTGACGGCCCACCAAAGCATGTTAAAGCGACTGGCTTAGGCTGGTCGCTTTTTTGTTAACCTCGCATGGGGTCGAACCCGAAAGGGCGCGGCCGCTTTCACAGATTGAGTCTACCCTGGGGATCGGTGAAACCGTCAGTACCCTCCTTGAGTTTCTTCTCGTCTGCCTTCACGCGACGCTCGAGCTTTTTTGTATCCTCGGCAGGCGGTAGGTTCTCGGGAACAATTCCGCGGTCGATGAGGCTGCCACGCACGCTCGTGTTGTTCTCGACGTGTTCTTGTTTGATCTGGTCCAGACCGTACAAGTCGTGTTCCTCGGCGTTGAAGGCCGTCATCGAGTTCGTGAGGTCCTTTGCTTTGATGAGGACATCGGCTAACCTGTCCGCCAATGCCGCGCTCTTGGGTACGCCGAGCTGCTGCTTCATTTCCGCCGTGCTTCTGCCGCCGAATAACGCCTCATCGCCCTTCGACTTGATGATCGCGAATCCTTTGGAGTCCACGCCGCGTTTGAACGCAATACCCGAGAGCTGTTTCTCTGAATCGGATAGCGAGTGGCGCGCCTGCAAGCGCTGAATCTCTGCGAAGCGCTGCTCTATGAGCTCTTGGCGGCGCGTCTGCACGGCAAAGTATGCCTGGGCGAGCGCGATCTCTGGCTTGTTTGAATCTCCGTTCTGTGCGATTAAATAGCATGCATAGCGCGTAAGTTTGTAGTCTTTAACCGCGCGAGCGGCGACACCGGCAGTTACCATTTTCGTGGTGTCACGAAAATGGGAATCAACTGGAGTTTTGTTTGTTTCGCACGAGACTTTTGCCCTCTTAACAACTTCGGCGAAGTTCTCCCATCGAGTGTACCCCATGGGTTCCATTAAATCGCGTGCGAGCCAATACTCAACGCCGTCTTCCACATGGGCGTAGCTGTCAAGTTCGACACGCCATTTCTCGATATCCCTGCTGTCCATATCTCCTCCTCGCTGGTCTATTTTCTATGCGGGCTTTGCCCGCTCTATATTCAGAATAAGGATACGCTGTCGTGCGGACACGAATGGGCCCCGTGCTGCTTCAAGCTCACGGGGCCCATGGATATCGATTGATTGTGTTCTGCTTTAGATAGGTGTCCGGTTTAATCCGCTCGATAGTGCGATCCGAGACTTTCGGTCCGCTTACGCATGGCTTTGACCATCTCCGTCGACAGCTGAATCTGCGACTGTAGGCGGGCGAGGGCTGCGATCTCGCTGTCATCGGCATGCGGCTTGCTCAGCGCCATGGCCTTGTCTTGCAGGCTTTCAAGCTGTTGCAGGGCCTCGGATAGGCCTGTTTCGGTCCTGTTGATCATGCAATAGGTGCTCATCGTGTGCCTAAGGCTGTGTGTCAGGCGATCGGCATCTGTTGTGGCAATGCCGTACTGGGGGAGGGTGATATCCGTCTTCAGGGCCGCTTCAGGCTCTTTCTGCGCTGTGAGGGCTGCCGATGCGCCCGCGATACGTCCGAATACGATGCCGTTGGCGCTTGACAAGCCACCAATGCGGTCGGCGCCGTGCATGCCGCCTGTCGCCTCGCCGCAAGCGTAGAGGCCCTCAACGCCCGTGTGCGCGGTCTTATCGATCTTGATGCCGCCGTTAGCAGCGTGGGCATACATCGCAACGCGCATCTCGTCGGTCGGCGCGATGCCGTGCTCGTCTTGCAGCCAGGTGGCAAAGGTCTGCACAAACTCTGGGACATCCACGCGGGGGAAGTCGTAGTGGAGTGCCAGGCCTTCGACACCTGCCTGATCGATGACGAGATCGATAGCGCGGGAGGCCAAGCGTGACGTGAAGGGACCATATCCAGAGCGCTGCTCGAGCAGGTCGTCCAGCTTGTCGTCGGCAATATCTACCGGCTGGTCTACGTGCACGTAGCGCCAGGTTTTCTCATTGAAGACCAAGTTACGCCTGGGCTCGATGAAGCCGGGCATCATCTGCATGAACTCTATATTAGTAAGTGTTGCGCCGTGCGCCAGCGCGATGGCCTGCGAGGAACTGAGCACATCAGCCGACGTAAGGCTGCGCTCGAACAGGCCGCCTGTGCCACCGGCTGCGATGACCGTGGCCTTGGCAGCAAAGGGCACGATTCGATTTTCGGTAAGGTCGTAGAGTACGGTTCCGGTTATTCTGCCGTTCGTGTCCTCAACAAGGTCGATAAGCTCATGGCGGGGGAGCAGGCGAATGCCGAGCGACTCGATCCAGGTCGTCAGAGCGTCCTCAAGGGGCTTGCGGGTGAGGCCGCGCCACATGCGCGTCTTGTGGTCAAAGCAGGGGATAAATTGCTTTTGTTGAGCACTCTTGGCGCTTTGCGGACGCTGGAGCTCAACGCCCAGGTCTTGCTCGAGCCAGTCAATCGCTTGGGGAATGCCGTGGACGAACGCTTGGACGAGTTCGGGGTCGGCAACGCCGCCGCCGACGGCCAGGATGGTGTCGATGAGGTCCTGCTCGTCGTCTTCGTTAACGGGTCCGATAAGCCCTAGGCCCCAGGTTCCGGGGAAGAAGCTCGATCCACTCATAGTCTTGCCGGCGCTTGCCACAGTGACGGTTGCACCCGTGCGTGCCGCTTCGATGGCGGCGCAAAGGCCCGCAATGCCAGATCCAATTACCAGTACATCAGTCGATTCCATCGGATTCCTTTCTCGTCCGGCGCATTGTCGCACGGGTGATCGGCAATGGGGCCGCAAAGACCCGGCAAATCGGTAAAGGGCAAATATGGCAGGTGGGCGTCATGGACGCCCTGACGCTCCATCTCATCACATCTTGTATTTCGCCCCAACTGATATATCGGCATTAGCTACCCTGCGACAGCGCAAACAAAAAGAGCCGCTACCTGGGTGGGTAGCGGCTCCAAAGCTCAACTATATGAGCATCGCGCGGGCGCGATTAGGCCTTGAGGGCCTCCTCGACGGCGACAGCGCAGGCGACGGTGGCACCGACCATGGGGTTGTTGCCCATGCCGATGAGACCCATCATGTCAACGTGCGCAGGCACGGAGGAAGAACCGGCGAACTGGGCGTCGGAGTGCATACGGCCCATGGTGTCGGTCATGCCGTAAGAGGCAGGGCCGGCGCCCATGTTGTCCGGGTGCAGGGTACGACCAGTGCCGCCACCAGAAGCGACGGAGAAGTACTTCTTGCCAGCCTCGAGGCGCTCCTTCTTGTAGGTGCCAGCGACGGGGTGCTGGAAGCGCGTGGGGTTGGTGGAGTTACCGGTGATCGAGATGTCGACGTTCTCGTGCCACATGATGGCAACGCCCTCGCGGACGTCGTCGGCGCCGTAGCAGTTGACGGCGGCGCGGGGACCATCGGAGTAGGGGATGGTCTCGACGACCTTGAGCTCGCCCGTGAAGTAGTCGAACTGGGTCTTCACGTAGGTGAAGCCGTTGATGCGGGCGATGATCTGAGCAGCGTCTTTGCCCAGACCGTTGAGGATGACGCGCAGCGGCTTCTTGCGAGCCTTGTTGGCGTTCAGAGCCAGGCCGATAGCACCCTCAGCGGCAGCGAAGGACTCGTGACCGGCCAGGAAGGCGAAGCACTCGGTGTCGTCGGAGAGCAGCATAGCGCCCAGGTTGCCGTGGCCCAGACCGACCTTGCGGTCCTCGGCGACGGAGCCGGGAACGGTGAAGGCCTGGATGCCCTCGCCGATGATGGCGGCAGCCTCAGAAGCGGACTTGGCGCCACGCTTGACAGCGAGAGCGCAACCGAGGGTGTAGGCCCACTCGGCGTTCTGGAAGGCGATGGACTGGGTGTTGTTGACGATCTCACGCGGGTTGAAGCCCTTGTCGGTGCAGATCTGCAGAGCTTCCTCGAGGGAGGCGATGCCGTTGTCGGCGAGGCACTTGTTGATCTTGTCAGCGCGGCGCTCGTAACCTTCGAACGTAACAGTCATAGTTATTTCCCTCCCTTTCTACTCGTGAACCGGGAACACGCTGGCGACGGAGTGAGTCTCCTCGTCGGTGCGCGGGTCGATGTACTTGGCAGCGTTCTCCCACTGACCATAGTGGCCCATAGCGCCAGCGATGGCCTCCTCGGGGGTCTTGCCGGCCTTGACGGCGTCGGTGAACTTGCCGAGGTTCAGGAACTCGAATGCGATGATCTCGTTCTTGTCGTTGAGAGCCATGCGGGTGACGTAGCCCTGAGCGAGCTCGAGGTAACGAGCGCCCTTGGCCTTGGTGCCGAACATGGTGCCGACCTGAGAGCGAAGGCCCTTGCCGAGGTCGTCGAGGGAGGCGCCCACGGGCAGGCCGCCCTCGGAGAACGCGGTCTGGCTGCGGCCGTAAACGATCTGCAGGAAGATCTCGCGCATAGCAACGTTGATGGCGTCGCAGACGAGGTCGGTGTTGAGGGCCTCGAGGATGGTCTTACCGGGAAGGATCTCGGAAGCCATGGCGGCAGAGTGGGTCATGCCCGAGCAGCCGATGGTCTCAACGAGGGCCTCCTCGATGATGCCGTCCTTGACGTTCAGCGTGAGCTTGCAGGCGCCCTGCTGAGGTGCGCACCAACCCACACCGTGCGTAAGACCGGAGATGTCGGAAATCTCCTTAGCCTGGACCCACTTGCCCTCCTCGGGGATGGGTGCGGGGCCGTGGTATGCACCCTTGGCAACGGGGCACATGTTCTCCACTTCCTGTGAGTACTGCATGCCTCTCCTCTCTATCGTGTTGGCGTCCCGTCTGGGGGTCGTGGCTGGCGATTGCCGGGCGACCCTTCGAAAGGGACATGACATGCAGCCCCTATAATACCGCGAAATGCACGGAATATTCGGCGAACGGCTCAGTTTTCGTAGCGAGAAGTCCGGAAGTTTTAATTGAAACGGTTTAACTCTATGTTCTGTGGTCGTGAGCTTCCGTAGAGGGGGTCCGTCTTGGGCAAGCTTTTGGTCCGCTCTTGCAAGCGTTGCAGTGGTTGACCTGTTGCAACGGTGCCGTTCGCCGCCTGTTTGCTGCCTTTGGCCGCGCGAGTGTATTGTTTTGCGTGAATGTTTTGATGGCACGCTTCAATCGTGCTGTATTGGATGGTAAGCAGATCCCGGCGAAGGGAGCGCCATGCAGCGCATTTGGAGAACGGTTACCGGCTTTTACCATGTCTGTGCTCGCGGTGTGGGCAAACAGCTCATCTTTGAGGGCGATGAAGACCGGTGGGAGTTTTTGGAGCTGATGCGCAAGTGCTGCTGCGAGGAGGGTGTGACGGTTATCGCCTGGTGCCTTATGGGCAATCACGTGCATTTGGTGCTTACAGATTACGAGGACAGGATGAGCGCGGCGATGCACCGGTTGCTTTTGACGTACGCGCGGCGGTTCAATAAACGCACGGGGCGCACAGGGCATCTGTTCCAGAACCGTTTTGACCGGCGCTCGCTCGATACCGACTGGCAGGTGATGGAGGCTATTCGCTCCGTACACGCCGATCCGCAGGAGGCGGGCGTTAGCCTAATAGAGCGTTATCCCTGGAGCAGCTTTGCGGAACATCTGCGCTCTTACGACTGTGATGCGGCCGATGCCGCGAGGGGATTTTCTGATCCTTCTTGCGTGCTTGAACTTTTTGGTTCTGCCGAGGGCTTTATTGCCTATTCGCTTTCGACGCCCGACGGTAGCGAGCCGGCGCTGTGCGATATGAAAGAGACAGAGTGGGAACGCCACGCCTTTGCCGACAAGATGGCGAAGAGCCTCGGGGTTCCGCTCAATGTGGTTAAAACTGCACCGCCGGCGCAGCGCGATACCGTTATTGTTGGATTGAACAATGCCGGCTTTACGGTGCGCCAGATTGAGCGGTATACCGGGATTGGCAAAAGTACCGTCTCTCGTATCGTGCGCGCCCGCGCGCGAACGGCGATGCGGGCTGGCGGAAACGTGATGTAAGGTCGCCTGTTCACCGCAGCTGGGGTCGTCCATACGCCGCAACCAGCGTTCAAAAGCTTGGTACGGTAACTGCACTTCTTAATATGCATAGAACAATCGTCATCTTGCATAAAATAACAGCTCAGTCCGGGTTTGCCCGTGCCTACCCCCGTCTGCGGCGTGCAAAAAACGGAGTTTTCAGCATCGTGGTGCTGTCGGCACTGCCGCAATCTTGCAACATACGGGTCCCGAAGCTATTTATGCCTTCCGATGCGCCTCCGAAGCGCATGTATGTGATCCCTGAGACCGCGATGCTTGTTCTAAAACACAATATTAATGCGCCTGGAGGCGTTGATTAACGCTTCCGATGCGTATACACACAGCTTGGCGTGCTGAATACTCGCAAAAATGCACGCCGCATCCTATGGGACCCTTCTGCGGCAGGCGCGAAGCGAGTCGGAGCTCAGCAGAACGGGGCTTGGCGCATTGCTTGGCGGGTCCGGGGCCCTGCCGCAGGCCTTTGGTGCTGTGAAAAACGCCCGTGTTCGCGTCTGCTGTGTGGTAAATGACAGACGGAGCGCCGGACGCGCGGACTTCGTGCGTCCGTGCTTATTAGGAAAAACAGAGCCGCCCGTATCGGGCGGCTCGGCAATCAAAAACCTTGGATTCGGAGCATACGCTACTGGTTAGCTTGCCCCTCGAGCATGCCGTTGAGGGTGCGCCAGGCGAGCTCGGCGCATTTGACGCGGGCGGGCATGTGCGAGATGTCCTGGAGCTGGGCGGCTTCGTCCAGGTCTTCCAGGTCCTCCTCGGAGAGCTTCTCGCCGCGGATCATGGCGAGGAAGAGCTCTGCCAGGCGGTGAGCTTCCTCGACGGTCTCGCCGGTGATGAGGTCGGCCATGATGTCGGCACTGGCCTGACTGATGGCGCAGCCGTGGCCGGTAAAGGAGGCCTCCTCGATCACGCCGTTCTCGACGCGCAGCTGCAAGGTGAGCTCGTCGCCGCAGCTGGGGTTGATGCCGTCGTGCTCGTGCGTGGGAGCATCCATCTCGTACTTATAGTCGGGGTGCGAGTTGTGCTCCATAAATGTGGTGGAGGTGTACAGATTACCCATTGAACGTGCTCCAAACGTGATGCAGGCCGGCGATGAACTTGTCGATGTCGGCCTTGTCGTTGTAGAAGGCCACGCTGGCGCGGCAGCAGGCGAGGTTCTCGACGCCCAGCCAGGTGAGCAGCGGCTGTGCACAGTGGTGACCGGCGCGAATGCAGACGCCGTCCATGTCCATGATGCTCGCGACGTCGTGCGGGTGGATGCCCTTGACGTTAAAGCTCACAACACCGTGGTGGTTGTCCCAATAGATGGAGCCGATGATCTGGACAAAGTCGAGCTGCATGAGCTCGCCCATCAGGTAGTGGACGAGTGCCTGCTCGCGGGCCTGAATGTTCTCGTAACCCACCGTGTTGACCAGGTAGTCGAGTGCTGCGCCTGTGGCGAAGATGCCGGCGGCGTCCTGGGTGCCGGCCTCAAATTTCTCGGGGACGGGCGCCCAGACGGCGTCCTGCTCGGTGACCGAATCGATCATTTCGCCGCCGGTGAGCATGGGCGGCATGGCGTTGAGCAGGTCCATCTTGCCCCACAGGACGCCGATGCCCATGGGGCCCATGGCCTTGTGCGCGCTAAAGGCAAAGAAATCGGCGCCCAGATCGGCCACATCGACCGGCATGTGCGGCAGCGACTGCGCGCCGTCGACGACCAGATAGCCGCCGTACTTGTGCACGAGCTTGCCGAGATTCTTGACCGGGTTCTCGACGCCCAGCACGTTAGACACCTGACCCACGGCCAAGATTTTGGTCTTGGGGCCCACCTTGGACAGAACCTCCTCGGTGGTGAGTTGACCGGTCTTGGTGGGGTAGAGGTAGACGAGCTTAGCGCCGGTCTCGCGGCAGACCTGCTGCCACGGGATCAGGTTGGAGTGGTGCTCCATGATGGTGATGACGACCTCGTCGCCCGGTTCGAGGACCGTGGGCGCAAAGCTCTTGGCGACCAGGTTGAGCGACTCGCTCGTGTTGCGGGTGAAGACGACCTCGTTGGCCTGGGGGGCGCCGATGACGTCGGCGATCTGCTGGCGCACCTTCGCGATGGCCTCGGTGGCCTCGACGGACAGCGAGTACAGGCCGCGCAGCGGGTTGGCGTTCATGCGCTGGTAGAAGTCGCGTTCGGCGTCGAGCACACAGGCAGGGCGCTGCGCGGTGGCGGCGCTATCGAGGAAGGCGATCTCGGGGTGCTGCTGGAACAGCGGGAACTGTGCCTTGTAGGGATTGGTCTCGATGTCGACGGTAGGCCAGCCGCGCGAAGCCTCGTCGCTGGCGTCGAGCTCCATGGGCTCGGGGGCAGTACAGGTGTCGCATTTAACGTGCTCGGTGTCGATCATGCGAGCTCCTCTTCAAAGTTGTCGATCAGGTTGTTGCCCAGGCGGACGACGGCGGCGCGGGTGCGCTCGTCGGTGGCGGAAAGCGCGGCGTCCTCCAGCTTGGCGCGGATGAACAGGTCCTCGGCGGCGTTTTGGTCAAGGCCGCGGCAGGCGAGGTAGAACAGCTGCTCGTCGCGGACGTGGCCGATGGTGGCGCCGTGGTTGCCGGCGACGTCGTCCTCGTCGCAGAGAATGACGGGAACGGTCTTGTTGTCGACGCCCTTGTTGGCCAAAAGCACCGTCTCGCGCTCGGTGCCGGTTGCACCCTTGCAGCCGTGCACGAGGTCGATGGTGCCGCGGTAGACCTTCTTGGACGTGCCGGTCAGCACGCCGTTGGCGTCGATCTCGCACTCGGTCTTGCGACCGCGGTGGCGCAGCTCGTAGTTAAAGTCGCGCACCTGCTCGCGGGCGCCCAGGTAGTCAGTATCGATGGTGACCTTGGCGGTATCGCCCAGCAGGTCGCCGGCAAGGCCGGTGGCGCTGGCGCCGGCACCCAGGACGGTGTGTTGCACGTTGACGCGCGCGCCCTCGTCCAGGAACAGGCCGGTGTCGTCGAGTGCGATCCAGCTATCGTCGAGCGTCTGCGTGCAGGCCACGTTGACGGTGGCGTACTCGTGGGCGCACACGCGCAGCACGGATCCCACGACGCCCTCGCCGGCAACGGGGGAGTCTAGGGCGATCTGCAGGTCGAGCGTCGACTGGGGACGGACGACGACGTCGATGGCGGCGATGGCCGCGGCGGCATCGACACCGCTCACACGCACGGTAACCGTGGCGTGCTTGTATGCGGGCACATCGATGACGACGCGCTTGGTGGCGTGGTCGGCCAGGTAGGTGTAGGCAGCCTCGCCCATGCCAGTCTCGAAGGCCTCAGCGGGGGAGAGCTCCTCCTCCAGCTTAATGGCACCGGCCTGGTAGACGGAGGTGGCGGGCACGTCGAGCTCGGTCTCGGGCGTGATGCGGGCGCGGTCGGCGGCATCGCCGGGCGCGGAGGCGCGGCGCTCGGGGAAGCGCTCGGCCATGGCGTCCATGGCGGCGTCGAACGCGTCTGCCACGCCAGCAAACTGCTCGTCCAAGCCCTCAACCTTAACGGTCTCGGCGGGAGCGGCGGCAAGCTCGTCAGAGAGCTCGAGCTTGGTCTGGTTCATCTTCAGCCAGCCCCATGTGGCAGCCGGCATCGCATTGACCTGCTCAAGGGTGGTAGCAGCGGTGTTCGTGGTCTGGTTCATTATCCGATCGCTCCTTCCATCTCGAGCTTGATCAGGTTGTTCATCTCGACGGCGTACTCCAGCGGCAGCTCCTTGGAAACCGGGTTGGCAAAGCCGTTGACGATCATGGTACGGGCTTCTTCCTCCGAGATACCGCGGCTCATCAGGTAGAACACCTTATCGTCGCCGATGCGGCCGATGGTGGCCTCGTGGCCGATGTCGACGTTCTTGGCGCGGATGTCCATGGCCGGAATAGTGTCGGAGCGGCTTTGGTCGTCGAGCATCAGCGACTGGCAGCTCACGGTTGCCTTGGAGCCCTCGGCCTTGGGTGTCGCCACAATAGAGCTGCGGAAGGTCTGAATGCCGCCACTCTTGGAGATGCCCTTGGTCTCGACGGTTGCCGAAGTATCGGGCGCGTTGAGCACGACCTTGCAGCCGGTATCCAGGTTCTGGCCGGCGCCGGCAAAGGTAATGCCGGTAAAGCTCGAGCGGGCGCGGCGTCCGCTGAGCACGCTCATGGGGTAGAGGTAGCCCACGTGGCTGCCGAAGGAGCCGCTGATCCATTCGATGTCGCCATCCTCGTCCACGCGCGCACGCTTGGTGTTGAGGTTGTACATGTGCTTGGACCAGTTCTCGATGGACGAGTAGCGCAG
>CABSMV010000048.1 GCA_902478935.1 uncultured Collinsella sp.
GGCCCGTGGGTTATACCCTAAGAGCAAACCACCCTTTTTAAGGGTGGTTCTGATTATTGAGGCGGCTGTTCATGAGGAGCATTGCAGGCTGCGGAAACCCGGCACTTGGGGACGTTCCTTTCCTGCCGGCAGCTTGGGACAGTCCTTAAAGGCCGCATCGATCAACTGCGGAAAGCACATCCCAGAATGAGCGTCCAACATGGGGTGCGGTTTCCCTTGAGGCCCTCAATCGGAAAATGCATCCCGGATTATTGTCGAAAAGCGGTCCCTAGTTTCCCAAACGGGCCGCTAACGGAAAGCGCACCCCGCTATTGGGCCCCAAAGCAGGATGCGCTTTCCGTGCTGGCAGTTCCAAGCAGTTCGGGATGGCCCTTTTCGTCTGCTCTCGGCCGGCGTCCGTAAGACTGTCCCCGACGACCACTCATTTAAGTCTGTCCCCAATGAGTCCCCAATGACTAGTAGTAGGCCCACATGGCTTCGACTTCGTTAAGGACCTCTACGCAGCCCCAGCGGCGGGCGCTGCGGCTGGCCGAGTTGGGGTCGTAGACGCCAATCTGGTCGGTGTCGTCAATACCGTAAAGCACAATGTAGTGGCCCACGTTGGTAAAGGTGCCCGGCCGAACGGCGGCGATGACGGGCGCTCCCGAACGCAGCGCCTGAGTCATAGAGTCGCGATCGTTATGGAGCTCCGTTCCGTTAAGTCCCAACTGCCACGCGCCGCTCGTCATAAACGACCATTCGGTTGCACCGGTGGGGGCGTAATTGCCCGCCTCGGAAAGCGCGCACATATCGACGGGGGTCATATCGGTGCGTCCCGTCTTAAAGATATAGACCATGGTGAGGCACGTAGGCCCGCAGGCATTTTGGCGGATGGTGCCGCCGGCGTAAGGCAGCTCAGACCACGCAGGGTCGATCTGATAGATATGGGGCATCGTGCCGGCTTGCCATTGCGAGCGCGGGGTCGAAAAGGCGAAAGAATAACCGGGCGCGACGGGGGCCTTGAGCAGCTTGTCCTCGGCGGTGGGCTCGAGACCGGCCGAGCCGTGGGACATACAGGAGCTCATAAGCACAAAGACCAGACAGGTGAGGATAGAGCACAGTGCGAGGCGAAGTCGACGAGCCGGCAGGGCGGGGGCATTCACGTGCGATGTCGAGCGGTAAGACTTGCCGTCGCGTCCGCCTTGGGGATGCGAAAAGAAGCGGTTGATATGGCTGCCGGGCTGACGTACGCCGTTGCGGCGCAGTTGCGGAACCTCGGCCTGACGCTGTCGAGTGCGCGCGCCCAAGCGGCTATCTTGCTGCGCGCTTGTGTCCATGCTCGGACGGCCACTCTGCCGCGTTCTGCTTGTCTGCTGCCGAGACGAAGGCCTGGGTTGCTCTTGAGGACGTTGCGGATTGCCGCTCGTGGCACTTCTGGGCGTCGGCGTGGTACGGCCAGCAAGGCGAACGCTTTGTCGCCGTTGATCACCGTCGTTGTATCCGTATGCCATTCGTACCGCCTTGTCTCATGTATAACCTGTCTATCCTACAAAAAAGATGTGCAACAAATGGGTCTGCGCGTCAAAAGCTCGGTAAACGGTACGAAAGGCGCAAAACACACGGCCTCAAAAACATCTCTCTATGCGTCCGATGAACGTACGCCCGTCGGGCGGGCGGCAGCAATGAGCGGCAAACCGTGCCGTTCGTCCCAAAAACGGCGCCGCTCGTTTTGCAGTTCTGCCTTCGGTCGAGCTACAAGCGGAGCTGCTGCGCCAAGGCCGTATCTTAAAGCCACGAAATAAAAGAGCGCGGCAAAACAGACCGCGCAAGGGGTGACGTCAAGGGGCGTCAAAAAGGAAAGGAGGGGAACAATGGCGGACAAGAACGCAGAAGTTGCAGTCGAGGATAACGGCGGTATGAAGAAAACGCTTTCGCTCTGGAACTTCTTCACCATCGGTTTCGGTGCCATCATCGGCACCGGTTGGGTTCTGCAGGTCGGCGACTGGATGGTCGTGGGCGGCGGTCCCGTTCCCGCTATGATCGCATTCCTCTTGGGTGCAATCTTCCTCGTGCCCGTCGGAGCTGTTTTCGGTGAGCTCACGGCTGCTATTCCCATCTCGGGCGGCATCGTCGAGTATGTCGATCGTAGCTTTGGCCGTACGCTGAGCTACATCACCGGATGGCTTTTGGCTCTGGGCAACGGCATCCTGTGCCCGTGGGAGGCCATCGCCATTTCGACCCTCGTGTCCGAGATGTTCGGCAGCCTGCCCGGTCTTGAGTGGCTGCGCGCCGTCAAGCTCTACACCATCCTGGGCGCCGACGTTTACCTGTTCCCGACGCTGATCGCGCTCGGCTTTGCAGTCTACGTCATCTTCCTCAACTTCCGCGGTGCCAGCTCGGCCGCCAAGCTCCAGGCCTTCCTGACCAAGGCCCTGCTCTGCGGCATGCTGCTCGCCATGGGCGTCTCGCTGTTCACCGGCTCGCCGGACAACGCCATGCCCGTGTTCTCCCAGGTCGCCGGTGCTGGCGGCGGCAAGGCCGCTACCGAGAGCACCAGCCTGTTCGCCGGCATCGTGTCGGTCCTGGTTCTGACCCCGTTTTTCTACGCCGGTTTCGACACCATTCCTCAGCAGGCTGAGGAAGCAGCCGAGGGTCTCAACTGGAACAAGTTCGGCAAGATCATCTCCCTGGCCCTGCTGGCCGCCGGCGGCTTCTACATGGTCTGCATCTACTCGTTCGGCACCATCCTCGACTGGCATGAGTTTGTTAAGAGCCCGGTTCCCGCGCTTGCCTGCCTCAAGGGCATCAACATGCTCCTGTACCTGGCCATGCTCGTCATCGCCACGCTTGGACCCATGGGCCCGATGAACTCTTTCTACGGCGCCACGAGCCGCATCATGCTCGCCATGGGCCGCAAGGGCCAGCTGCCCGAGAAGTTCGCCGAGGTCGACCCCAAGTCCGGCGCTCCCAAGCTCGCCTGCGTCGTTCTGGGCGTCATCACCGTCATCGGTCCGTTCCTGGGCAAGAACATGCTCATTCCTCTGACCAACGTGTCGGCTCTCGCCTTCATCTTCTCCTGCGGTATGGTCGCCCTCGCCTGCCTGCGCATGCGCTTCACCGAGCCCGACCTGCCTCGTCCCTACGAGGTGCCCGGCGGCAAGTTTGGCATCGGCCTCGCTATCGCTGCCTGCGCCATCATCATCGGCCTGCTCGTGATCCCGTTCTCTCCCGCCTCCCTCAACATGGTGGAGTGGAGCATCGTGATCGGCTGGTTGGCTATTGGCCTGGCCCTCATGGCTTTCACCAATTCCCGCAAAAAGTAACGCCTAACCGGGGCGGACCAGGTGCGCGGGGCCCTCTCTTCCGCGCACCGAACCCGGCACCACTTGGGTAGCTTTGTGAGGCCTTAACCCAACACGGCCTCACCCACATATATGGATCCATAAGGAGGAACCATGTCCACTAAGTATGCAATCGTTGGCGGCAAGCTCATCGACGGTACCGGTGCCGAGCCGATCGAGAACTCCCTCGTTCTCGTCGACGACAACGGCAAGATCGAGTACGCCGGCACTATGCAGGACCTTCCCGAGGGCGTTGAGGTCATCGACGCCGCCGGCAAGACCGTCCTTCCCGGCCTGATCGACACTCACCTGCACTTCTCGGGCAACCTGACCGACGATGACACCGATTGGGTCATGCAGCCGCTCCTCGAGAAGCAGGCCGTCGCCGTCAAGCAGGCCTACGACTGCCTCACCCACGGCCTCACCACCGTCTGCGAGATCGGCCGCTTTGGTATCCAGATCCGTGACTGCATCGACAAGGGCGTCTTTAAGGGCCCGCGCGTTCTGGCCACCGGCCTCGGCTTCTGCCGCGTTGCCGGCCACGGTGACTCCCACCACTGCAGCCAGGAGCTCAACAAGGAATCGCACCCCTGGGGCGATCAGGTCGACGGTCCTTGGGATCTGCGCAAGGCCGTCCGTCGTCGCCTGCGCGAGAACCCCGATGCCATCAAGATCTGGGCTACCGGTGGCGGCATCTGGCGCTGGGACTCCGGCCGCGACCAGCACTACTGCTCCGAGGAGATTCAGGCCGTGGTCGAAGAGGCCAAGATGGTCGGCATCCCCGTGTGGAGCCACTGCTACAACAACCACGCCGCTGCCTACGATTCCGTTCGCTTTGGCTGCGAGCAGCTGATTCACGGCTTCGATATCGATGAGCGCACCATGGACCTCATGGCCGAGCAGGGCACCTTCTTCACCCCGACGATCGCCTTCCTGCCCACCTGGTACGCCACCTATCCGCCCGTCTACGTCCCCGAGCTGCACGACAAGTACGAGGGCACCTTGGTCGAGAAGGAGCTGCAGCGCAACTACGACTGCCTGCGCGAGGCCAAGAAGCGCGGCGTCGTCATGACGATCGGCTCCGACTCCTTCTCCTTCGTCACCCCGTACGGCACCTGCTCCATCGAGGAGATGTACGAGTTCGTCGACAAGATCGGCTTCACCCCGGTCGAGACCATCACCTGTGCCACCCTCAACGGTGCCAAGATGTGCCACATCGAGGACGAGACCGGTTCCATCGAGGCCGGCAAGTGCGCCGACCTGCTGGTCGTCAACGGTGACGTCGCCGCCGACATCCACGTGCTCAACACCGACAACATGGACGTCATCATGAAGGACGGCTGGATTGTCGAGGGCGGCACCTTCGGCGAGGCAAACAAGTACAGCGCCTAAGCTACCGTTCATCGATGGCTTGATGTAAAACACAGTATTTGATTGCATAATGCAATGGAGAGGGTCGCTTGCGGCCCTCTTTATTGCTATGGGGTGCGTCAGTAAGAAGGAGATGACGGTGGATCTCAATAGGCTGATTCTGGGCAAGAGCTACAACTCTACCAAGGTCTTTCGTACCGCTCAGCATGTGGTTCAAGCCATCTTGCTCGGTATCGTCGTTCCGCTGCTTATCCTGCTGCTCATCTGGGATCTAACCGATAATCCCAATCCCGTTCCGGCCGTTGTCGTCATTGCCGGCTTGGTCATGCTGTGCTTCTTCTTCTCGTACGTCTTTGTCGTTCCCGACGACCTCACATCGAGCGCTACCGACCGCACGCTCGCCATCGCGTCGAAAATATTCGCCTACACGTCGCGCGGCCTTACGCCCGAAGCTGCCCTGGGCGCCTCTAAGATCATCCTGTCCGAAACTATCGCCTCTGCCATCTGCTTTACCGACGGCAAGCAGGTGTTGGCAAGCTGGGGCGAGGACTCGGCAAAATGCCCCGCGGGCACCCCGGTGGTGCTGCGGACTACGCTCAACGTGATCAACAGCGGTGAGCAAAGCGTGTTCTCGCGCGATGCCTCGACCGAGACGGGTGGCTACTTTCCGCGCCTGCGCGCCGGTATTGTCGCACCGCTTACCGTGCGCGGGCATTGCGTGGGCACGCTCGAGCTGTATTATCCCCGTCTGAGCAGCATCGATATGCGCCAGACGGCGCTTGCCTCGGGCTTTGCCGACCTCATTTCCACGCAACTTGCGAGCTTTGAGCTCGAGCGCCAGGACGAGCTTACGGCCCGCGTGGAGCTGCGCGCCTTGCAATCGCAGGTCGATCCTCATTTTCTGTTTAACACCATCAGCACCATCGTGTCGCTCGTACGTACCGAGCCGGACAAGGCCAGGTCGCTGCTGATTGACTTTTCCAATTACTACCGTCAGACGCTTTCTGATTCCGATACCCTCACAACGCTCGAGCACGAGGTGGAACAGGGCACTCGCTATATCAATCTTATGCAGGCTCGTTATGGCGACGGCCGTCTGCGCGTCTCGGTCGATATCGACTTTGAGGTGCGCGATTGCATGGTAGCGCCGTTTATCTTGCAGCCGTTGCTCGAAAACTGCATCAAGCACGCGCAGCGCGAGACCGAGCCGCTTTCTATTCATGTTAGGGCTTTCGAGACCGATGACGGTTTGGAGATCATCGTCGAGGACGATGGCATCGGTATGAGCGAAGAAGTCTGCGCGCATCTGTTTGAGCAGCATCGCCGAGAGGAGCCCGAGAGCATTACTGCCGACGGCTCCATCAAACGAGGCTGCGGCTTGGCGCTCTTCAACGTGCTTCAGCGCATCCATTTCTTTTACGGAGAAGATTCTGGCATGCGCGTGGAGTCCCAGGAGGGCGTGGGAACGCAGGTCATCGTCGAGCTGAACGGCGAGCCGCATGAGCCGGCGCCGTTGACGGCGTAGCACTCGAGTGTATTGAGGAGAGAGAGGAAGCGCACATGTCCGAAGGCTGGAACATCTTGGTGGTTGATGACGAACCTCCCATTAGGGCTGAGCTACGCTATCTGTTGGAAAAGGATACGCGTGTGGGCCAGATTGCCGAGGCGGGCAATGTCACCGAAGCCGTGGAGTCGATTCTGTCGAACAAGCCCGACGTGCTGTTTTTAGACATTACCATGCCCGGTCGCTCGGGAATTGAGCTTGCCGAGACGCTGCAGAACCTAAAGACGCCGCCGGTGGTTGTGTTTGTGACGGCGTTTGCCGAGTATGCGGCTGATGCCTATAACCTCGATGCCGTCGATTATGTCGTCAAGCCGGTCGAGGACGCACGCCTGTCAAAGGCACTCGACAAGATCGAGGCAGCCTTGGGTGTCCGTCGTGTTATCCACGCTCCGCGCCAGCCTTTGCGTCTGACGGTGGACCGCGGGGGCAAAAAGGTGTTCATTCCCGCCGCAGACGTCTGCTACTTTGAGGCGCGCGCCGATTTTTGCAACGCCATCTGCGCCGAGGGAACGTACCTGATCAATGAGTCGATCTCTTCGCTCGAGCGTCGCTTGGTCTCCGAGGGCTTTATTCGCGTTCATCGCAGCTATCTGGTCAATTTGGAAGACGTGCACAATGTCGAGATCGGTTCCACGGGTCTTATGGAGCTCAGGCTCGATCGCGTAACCTCGACGGTGCCCGTGTCCCGCCGTCGCGCTGCCGAGGTTAAAGCACACTTGGGGCTTGCGTAGACGGTCTGCGTGCCGTCGTTTACCATCGCAGGTTTGGCATGGGCGCGCGGTGGGCATAATGGGTGGCATCGAATGAAATCGAAAGGATCATTATGCCCGCGCTTATCACCCATCATCTGTTTGGCGAGGAAAGCATCGACCGTCTTCCGCAGGGCGTCATCACGTCCGATGAAGAGCGCATTGCCTTTATCTTGGGCAACCAAGGCCCCGACCCGTTTTTCTTTCACATTCTGACACCGCGTGTTTCCGACTGCACGCTGCTGGCGCAGGTCATGCATCGGTCGCGCATGTCTCGCCAGTTCGCGTGCCTGCGCGACGGCGTGTCGCATCTGCTGCCGCGCGACGCCAGCTTGGGTCGCGCCTTTGCGCTGGGCCTGCTGTCTCATTACGTGCTCGACCGCAACGCCCATCCTTTTGTCTATGAGCAGCAGTTTGGCATCGTGGAGTCCGATTCAGAGCTTGAGAATTCGAGCAGTCAGGTCCATGCCGTGATTGAGAGCGACCTGGATGTGCTGATGCTGCAGCTTAAACGCGATGGCGCTACGGTCGACGATTATCCGCCGGCGGGCGAGATCGTCACCACCGATCGCATCAATCGCGTGGCCGGCGTGCTGATGAGCTATGTTGCCGGACGCGTGTACGGTATTGACATTCCGGCAGGGGAGTACGGTGCTGCCGTTGCCAATATGCAGCGACTTTACCGCGCGATTGAGCCGGCCGGCTCCGCAAAGACGCGCGCGATCTCGCTGGTTGAGGGCTTGGTGCACGACTACTCGCTGCTCGACGGCCTTGCCCATCGCGTGACGACGGAGTTGCCCGAGCGCACCGGCAACCTGGGCCATCTGACATGGAAGAATCCCTTTACCGACGAGGTCTCGAACGAGAGTTTCCCCGAGGTCTTTGATCGCGCGCTGGTCGATTACGAGTGCACGGTCGCACGTTTTATCGAGACCGGTGACATGGATGCCGTGACCGGTCACGTCAACTACAGCGGTCGCGTGCTCGAAGCCGATGAGGAGTTCGACCGCGAGGAATAACGAACCGTCTCGCCCACGCTCTCCAATAAGTTGCGGTGGAATATGGATTAAATAGGCGCCTTTAGTGGTCCAACAGTCCGTATTTCACCGCAACTGCGTTGGGGATGCGGGTTTGCCTCACCGCCCCGTATGGCCGCGTGCCCTTTTGCCGAATCCTTACCGGCGGTTCTGGACAATTGGGGTACGATGAGCTAACTGCATATCGGGCGAATACGAAGGGTCCCTGTCCATGAAATACACCAAGCTCGAGCGTAACTGGGTTATGTATGATGTGGGCAATTCGGCCCTCGTGCTGCTCAATACCTCGGTGGTGCCCATTTACTTTAACGCCATCAATACCGGCGCTTCCTCGGCCGACCTGGTGGTCGCCTGGGGCAATGCGCAGACGATTGCCTCGCTGGTCATCGCCATGCTCATGCCCATTCTGGGCGCGCTTGCCGACTACGCCGGCAACAAGATCAAGTTCTTCTTGGGCTTCTTCCTCACGGGCCTGGTGCTTTGCCTGGCGCAGGCTATCCCAATGTCCGCCATGGCATTTTTGACCGTGTACGTGCTGTGCACCATCGGCCTTAATTCTTCTATGACGTTCTACGACGCCATGCTGCCCGACATTACCACCGACGAGCGCATGGACGCCGTGTCCAGCTCGGGCTATGCCTGGGGCTACATCGGTTCCACCGTGCCGTTCGTCATCTGCCTGGCGCTCATCATGGGTGGCCCCGCTCTTGGCGTCCCTACCATGCTGGCAACGCGTCTGTCGTTTATCATCACTGGTGCCTGGTGGCTCATCTTTACCCTGCCGCTCATTCGCACCTATAAGCAAAAGTACGGTCGCGAGCGCGGTCCCGAGGACACTATCGGCCACATCGTGGGCGGTGTGTTCTCCGAGGTCGGACACACCATGCGCGAGATCGCCCACAACAAGACCGTGCTGGTCTACATGATCGCGTTCTTCTTCTATATCGACGGTGTGCACACGGTCATTTCCATGGCAACCAGCTACGGATCGGCCTTGGGCATCGATTCGACCCAGTTGGTCCTGGCGCTGCTCGTTACGCAGTTCGTGGCCTTTCCGTCCGCCATCATCTACGGCAAGCTCGCCGGCCGCGTGGGCACGCTCAACATGATCTTGGTGGCAGTCGCCGCCTATATGGGCATTGTGCTGTTCGCCGCGTTCTTCCTAAAGACCGCCTTTGAATTCTGGGTGCTTGCCATTATGGTCGGCCTGTTCCAGGGCGGCGTGCAGGCGCTTAGCCGTAGCTACTTTGGCCGCATTATCCCCAAGGAAAAGTCCAACGAGTACTACGGCTTCTTTGACATCTTTGGTCGTTATGCAAGCGTCATGGGCACTTTCCTAGTGTCGGTCGTCACCTCGCTGACCGGCAACCCGTCGCTGGGCGTCCTTTCCATTGGCGTGCTGCTGATCGTTGGCTTTATGCTGCTGGTCCGCCTGTCCCGCATGACTCGGGCGGCAGAGCATGCCGCATAGGAGCGAGCGGCTATTGTGCCTGTCCACGGTACTCTTTTGGGGTTATCCGCAATAAACATTGCGACTTGCGAGCAATGATTTGCCCAAGTGGGTATGATGGAATCAGCTAGGTCGCGGGGCGTCGCCTGTGTTTGGCGGCGTCCCGTTTTTGTGTTGCAGGGAGGGTAAGGCATGAACGCCACAGTCGTGATTCCAACGTATTGGGCGGGCGATGACGCTTGCGCAAACGCCCCTGGCACCTATGACCATTCGACGCGACTCAACGCCGACAATCCCGAACTCGACCGCTGTCTGGCCTCGCTTGAGCAGGTACGTGACATCCCGCGCATCATCCTTTTGGTGGTCTGTCCCGTTTCTGCCACAGCCGATGTGTCGCTGCGCGTGCACGAGATTGTCGACGCGCATCCCACGCTCAAGGTCACCGTTGTCACCAACACCCAGGCCTCGCGCATTGCAGACCGGGTTGCTCAGATCGCGCCCAAGGGTTCGGGCGAGTGCGTGAGCCTGCGAGGCTACGGTGCCATCCGCAACATGGGGCTAGCCTGCGCCGCTGTGCTGGGGCATGACGCGGTTATCTTCTTGGATGACGATGAGACTGTCATCGACACCGACTTTATGAAGCGCGCGACCTATGCGTTGGGGCAGCAGACGCGTCAGGGCTTGCCGATCTTGGTCAAGAGCGGCTATTTCTACGATCGCGACGGCTCGCCGCTGGCTCCCACGGACAAGGCGGGCATCTGCCATCGTTGGTGGACCAAGCGCATCGAGTTCAACCGTTGGATGAAAAAGGCGCTCTCGGGCACCCGCATCTCGCGCTCCAACTACGTGTGCGGCGGCCTGATGGCCCTGCACGCCCGCGCCTTTACGCGTGTGGCCTTTGACCCGTTTATCACCCGCGGCGAGGACTTGGATTACCTCTTTAACATGCGCATGTTTGGCTACGACGTGTGGTTCGATAACGAGTGGACCGTGCGCCATCTGCCTCCGGAGTCCGAAAAGCGCTCACCGCGCTTTATGCAGGATGTATACCGTTGGTACTACGAACGGGCCAAGTTGACATTCGCCGCGCATCAAAAGGAGCTCATTCCCGTTACGGCGGCATCGCTCATGCCCTACCCGGGCCCTTGGATTTCGCGCGAGCTCGACGACCGCGTGCGCAAGACCGCTATGGTCCGCAGCGTGTTTACCCGCGAGCATGAGGGCTACCTGCGCATTTGGCGCCATGGTATCGGCGAGGCAAAGGCCTATGCGCGCCAAAACGCTGCAAGCTACCTGCGTTTCCAGAGCTTTTGGCCCAAGATCATGGACGGGCTTTGGCGTGACGCACAACTGATCAGTATCCTGGAGGGGGCCGAATGATCGACCGCCGCGCCCAGCGCGATAGTTCAATATCAATCTTTCGCATCATTGCCGTTGCCTGCGCCATTTGCGTGCTGGTGTACTTTATTTTTGCCTTGGTGACCGGTATCGAGCCGATCGCCACGGTGATTGCCTGCGCGCTGCTGTGCATCTTTCTGTGCATCTTTATCTTTTTGACGCTCAATCCCGATTCGGTGCGCTCCCAGTACACCGAGGAGACACTCTCGGTGGCCTCGGCCATGCTCGAGGACATTAAGGGCGGTCTGACGCAGGAGTCGGCGCGTTTGGTGTGCCGGCGCATTTTGCCCGAGACGCGCGCCATGACGGTGGCCATCACCGACGAGGACAACGTGCTTGCCTGCGCGGGCGAGTTTGAGGAAAAACTGCTGCCCGATACTCCCATCCACACGCTTGCCACACGCTACGTTATCGAACATGGCATCGTGCAGTCGTTCAACCGTATGGTGGATGTCGTGGGCTCGGACGGCTCGCACAACCAAGTCCCCGCCGGCATTATCGCCCCCATCAAGGTGGGCGATCGTACCGTCGGCACGCTCAAGTTCTACTACAAGACCCCGCGCGCCGTCGACCGTACCCAGTATGCGCTTGCCTCGGGCTTTGCCGAGATCTTGTCCACACAGCTCGCCATCCACGAGCTCGAGGTGCAAAAGGAACTCACGGCGCGCGCCGAGGTGCGTGCGCTGCAGGCGCAGATCAACCCGCACTTCCTGTTCAACACGCTGAACACCATTGCATCGTTTACGCGCACCGACCCGCTGCGGGCCCGCGAACTGCTTCGTGAGTTCTCATCGTTCTATCGTGCCACGCTCGACAACTCGGGATCGCTTATTCCGGTCTCGCGCGAGGTCGCACAGACCAAGCGCTACCTTACCTTTGAGAAGGCCCGCTTTGGCGAGGACCGCGTGCTTGCGACGTTCGATGTGTCCGAGGACGTGGAAGATACGCTGGTGCCGGCGTTCGTGATCCAGCCGATTGTCGAGAACGCCGTACGTCATGGCATGGGCGATGACGACGCCCTGAGGATCGACGTGACCGTTCACCAAGACGGCGAGGATGCAATCTTGATTGCCGTGGCCGATAATGGCGTGGGCATGGATGAGGGTACCGCCGCCAGACTGTTTGACGAGCGTTCTGCCCGTCCCGACGCCAGCTCTCCCCAGGGTGGCGGCGCCGGTGTGGCCATGCACAATATTTCGGAGCGCATCCATCGCTTTTATGGGCCGCACTCCTATACGCGTGTCGAATCGGCGCCGGGCAAGGGCACCAAAGTGCTCCTTCATCTTGATTTGTCAGAGAGCATCTTCGACATTCAAGAGTAAAATAAAAGGCTACGGGCTCAACGTCATGCGACGGATGCCCGGCGTAGTTAGTTGACGAAAGGTTTTATCCCTATGCTGCGTGCGATGATTGTGGATGATGAGGCGCCGGCTCGCTCGGAGCTTCGCTTCCTGCTCGAGCAAACGGGCAAGATCGGCACGATCACGGAGGCGTCGAGCGTCCGCTCCGCCATCGAGATGCTTATGGAAAGTCGCGTGGATGTCGTGTTTCTCGATATCTCGATGCCCGGTGCCTCGGGCCTGCAACTTGCCGAGGCGCTGCATAAGCTCAAAAATCCGCCGGCGATCGTGTTTGTGACTGCGTATAGTGACCATGCGGTCGAGGCATTCGACGTGGATGCCGTCGATTATCTGATGAAGCCGGTCGAGGAAGCTCGCTTGGATCGCGCGATCGAGAAGGTCATGCAACGCACCAAGCCGGTTACGGACAGCAAGGTGACCATCGAGCGTATCCCGGTGGAAAAGGGCGGCCGCAAGGTCCTCATTCCCGTGGACGACATTCGCTTTATCATGGCCAAGGACGATTACTCCTGCATCTATACCGTCGATGATCGCTTTTTGTCGACAACCTCGCTGGCGCAGTTTGAGGCCAAGCTCTGCGACTTTGGCTTCTTCCGTGTTCACCGCCGCTATATCGTCAACTTGGCGTGCGTCACGGATGTGGAGACGGTGCCCTCGGGTGCCATCCAGCTGGGCATTACGGGCGTCGACGAACGCGTTCCGGTTTCGCGTCGCCGCGTCGTGCCGCTCAAGAAGGCTCTGAGTCTCTAGCACACTGGCCCCGCAGCCCTGTAGACCCATCGTCTGCGGAGCCGTGGGGCCTTTTTTGTATGTATCTGCCGAATCGTTTTTTGCGGAAGGGATCCCATGAACAGTGCAAGCGCCAAGCGCATCGACATCATCTCGGACACCCACGGCTATCTTTCGCCTGCGCTCCTGGATGAGCTTGAGGGCGCAGACCTGATTATCCACGCCGGCGACCTCACGTCAGAGATGGACTACGAGCACCTATGCACCATCGCCCCCGTTCGGGCCGTACTGGGCAACAACGATTACTACCGCGACTACGGCCCCGATGTAGACCGTCTTGCGCTCTTTACCTACGAAGGCCTTAAATTCGCCGTAGCCCACTACCGCGAAGACCTTCCGGTGGGATCCGTAGACGTAGCCATCAACGGCCACACCCACGTAACCAAAGAAGCCCAAGTGGGCCGTTGCTTAGTCCTCAACCCGGGCAGCGCTAGCTACCCCAGAGGCACCCGAGGCCCCACCATGGCCAGAATGCTAGTAAAAGACGGCAAGATCCTAAGCACTAACTTTATTGACCTAGAGTAATCACAACAAAAACGGGGGATGCAGATGCGTTCCCCGTTTCCATTTGAGCCAATGGCCGAGCTTCAACAAGAACCTTAGACAACCCCGCCGCGGAGAACGGGGCCGCCGAGCCGCGAAGCGGCGAGCAACAACAACGGCTCGAACAAAGTGACGGCAGGGAGGGCTTCCGGGGCCGAGGGCGGGGGTTAAG
>CABSMV010000049.1 GCA_902478935.1 uncultured Collinsella sp.
GGGCGATAGACGAGGGGGTCGTCCGCCTTGGCTTGCGGCGTATCGAGGGAACCGGTCTGCTCAAAAGCGGGCTGGCTATCGCTCGCGGTTGTTTGCTCAACGGGTGCACCGCACGAGGTGCAGAACTTGGCATCATCTGCAAGAAGCTTGCCGCACGAGGCACAATACCGAGACATTGCCACTCCTTTCGCCGCATTTCAATGCAATACGACGATTATACCCAGCGTCCAAAATTCCCCATCATAAGTTGCGGTGAAATAGGGACTGTTTGGCGGTCTCAGAGCTTCAATCAGTCCCTATTTCACCGCAACTTTGGAAAGGCGCCTTTGGTCATTGGGGACGTTCTTAAACGACTAGTCATTCAAGAACGTCCCCAATGACTAGGTGGGGTTTGGGACGCACCGAGCACTGGGGTATCATGGCTTGGTTGATATATCTGCATTTACGCGCCTTGTAGGAAGGGGCTGCGCCCATGGCTTTTGAGCCCGCTCAACATAGCTTTATCACGCTCGAGGGCGTCGATGGCGCCGGCAAGTCCACGCAGGCGCGCCTGCTTGCCCGCGCTCTTGAACTCGCCGGCTACCAGGTTGTGAGCCTGCGCGAGCCGGGCGGTACCGCCATCAGCGAAAAGATCCGTGCTCTGCTACTCGACCCCGCCAACACGGCGATGGGCGACACCTGCGAGCTGCTGCTCTACGAGGCAGCGCGTGCCCAGCTGGTGCACGAGGTCATCGCCCCCGCCCTTGCGGCCGGCAAGGTGGTCCTGTGCGACCGTTTCTACGATTCCACGACCTGCTATCAGGCGTTTGCCGATGGTCTCGACCGTCAGATGGTACGCGATGCCAACAACCTGGCTGTCGCCGGTACGCATCCGGCGCTCACGCTCGTCTACCACATCACACCCGAGCAGGCGGCGCTACGCATGGCAGCCCGTGGCGCGGCAGATCGCATGGAGGCAAAAGGCATGACCTTCCAAGAGCGCGTCTACCAGGGATTTTGCGCCATCGCCGCCGAGGAACCAAACCGCGTAAAGCTCATCGACGCGACCGCGTCCATCGAGGAAGTCTTCGCGCAGACGGTCGAGTGGGTTCGCGCCTACGGCCTCGACATTTCCCAGGACGCCGTCACCGCTGCGCTTGCCCAGGAGGCCGAGTAACATGGCCCCCGCTCAGGCAAGTCTGCTGGCCAAGCTCGACACCCAAGAGCGCGTGCGCGACTTTTTGACCAATGCCGTCGCCAGCGGTCGCGCGTCGCACGCCTACCTGTTTTTGGGCGCGCCCGGCGCGGGCAAGCTCGACGCCGCGTGGGCGCTCGCCCAAGCCTTCCTGTGCGAGCAGGATGGCTGCGGCTCATGCGATAGCTGCGTGCGCGTCGCCCGCCATACGCACCCCGACGTGCACTATTACACGCCCGAGAGCGCCACGGGCTACCTCATCGCCCAGACGCGCGAGCTACTCGACGACGTACCCCTGGCGCCCATCCGCGCCAAGGCCAAGGTCTACATCATTGACCGTGCCGAGCAGCTGCGCGCCAACACCGCCAACGCACTGCTCAAAACACTCGAGGAGCCGCCCGAGGGCGTTATGTTTATCTTGTTGGGCACCTCGGCAGACGTGATGTTGCCCACCATCGTGAGCCGCTGCCAGTGCGTGCCGTTTCGGCTGGTATCGCCCGCCGTCGCCGCGCAGGCCGTGAGCCGCGCCACCGGTCAGGACCCCGCGCGTTGCCGCATGGCCGTCGCCGTGGCGGGAAGCCCCACGCGTGGCATCGAGTTCCTCAAGAGCGCCGAGCGCCAGGACGCCCGCCGTCAGATGGTTCGCGCCATCGATTCGCTCATCGCCGCCGACGAGGCCGACGTGCTCAGCCGCGCCAAGTCGCTCATTGTCGCCGTCAAGGCACCGCTCGCCGAGGTCAAGTCCACACAGGAAAAGGTGCTCGAGCAAAACGCCGACTACCTGTCGCGTGGAGCATTGAAGCAGCTTGAGGACCGCAACAAGCGCGAACTCAACGCGCGCGAGCGTTCGGGTATCATGGAAGCGCTGGCGAGCGCGCGGACGCTCATGCGCGACGTGCTGCTGACACTTCAGGACGAGGCAGCCGACGTGGTGAACGAAGACATGCGCGACACGATCGGTCGGCTTGCCGCCGCGACCAATGTTGCGGGTGCCACGCGGGCGCTCGAGGCAGTCGCGACCGCCGAGCGCAACATCGCCAGAAACGTTACTCCCCAGCTGGCCATCGAGGTCATGCTGTTCGATATCAGGAAGGCACTGAAATGCCGTTAGTCGTACCCGTTAAGTTTACCTACGCCTCGCGCGACCTGTGGTTCGACCCGCAGGATCTGGATATCCTCGAGGCAGATTACGCTATCTGCTCCACCGAGCGCGGAACCGAGATCGGCCTGGTCACGGCCGATCCCTTTGAGGTGCCGCAAGACGAGATCGGCCAGCCTCTCAAGCCCGTGCTGCGCGTAGCGAGCGACATCGACCTGCAACTTGCCGACGACCTGGCCATCCAAGGCGACGAAGCCATGGTCGACTTCCGCCGTCTGGTCAAAGAGCTCGACCTCGAGATGAAGCCGGTGGGCGTCGAGTACCTGTTTGGCGGCGAGAAGGCCGTGTTCTACTTTGCGGCCGAGGAGCGCGTCGATTTTCGCCAGCTCGTCAAGGATCTGTCCTCGACGCTGCACATTCGCGTCGACATGCGCCAGATCGGCGTGCGCGACGAGACCCGCCTGGTGGGTGGCTATGCCCAATGCGGGCAGGAGCTCTGCTGCACGCGCTTTGGCGGACAGTTTGAGCCCGTCTCGATTCGCATGGCAAAGGAGCAGGACCTACCGCTCAACTCGTCCAAGATCAGCGGCGTTTGCGGCCGCCTGATGTGCTGCCTGCGTTATGAGTTCGAGGCGTACAAGGACTTTAAGAGCCGTGCGCCCAAAAAGAAGACGCTCATCGATACGCCGCTCGGCAAGGCGCGTATCCAGGAATATGACACGCCGCGTGAGCAGCTGGTGCTGCGCCTGGAGAACGGCAAAGTCTTTAAGGTCAACCTAGCCGATATGACGTGCTCGGAGGGTTGCAAAAAGAAGGCCGCCGAGCAGGGCTGCAACTGCCGCCCCGACTGCGTGACACGCGACGTGCTCGAGCGCATCGAGTTGCCCGAGATGCGCCTGGCGCTCATGGAGCTCGATCGCGAGAACGGCGTCGACGTGGGCGATGGCCTGTCGAGTGCCGACCGTCTGGCCGGCACGTCGATGACCAAGCGCCGTCGTCGCGACGTCGATTCCGATGCCCGCGCTGCTCAGAGCCAGGGCGAGGGCCGTGGCCGCGGAAAGGGCCGCGGCAAGGCCGAGGCGCCCGAGGCCGAGGGGGCGGCCGATGGCCGTCGCCGCCGCAAGCGCGCGGGCTCGGGCGATGCTACCGAGGCTGCAACCGCGGGCAAGCACGCCTCTCGCGAGCGCGAGGTTCAGCAACCCCAGCAGCAGAATCGCGGCGGTGGCATGAACCCCACACGTCGCCGCCGCCGTCATCTATCGAGCGAGGAGCGCGAGGACGCCTTCCGCGCCGCAGCTGCTCGCGAGGCCGGTGCCGCTTCCAAGGGCGCCTCGGCCTCCGATGCGCCTGTCGACAAGGGCGGCAAGTCACGTGGCGAGGAGGAGCGCGCGCCGCGTCCGCGCCGTCGCCATTCCTCGGGCGCGCAGCAGAAGCCTTCAGTGCCCTCCGTGGCCGATCAGGTCTCGGATGGCGAGGTCAAGGTCACGCGCCGTCGTCCCGGGGATGGCGGGGGAGCGGCTGCCAAGGCTTCGCGTGGCGCCGCTCGCGACGAGCGCGAGCCGCGCGAGAATCGCGGTGGCGAGGGCTCGGCCGACCAGGGTCAAAAGCGCCGTCGCCGTCGTCGTTCCCGCAAGCCGCGCCAGGATGGTGGCGAGGGCTCGACCCCGTCTTCGTCCGCACCACAACCGCCCGCCGGCGAATAACGCCCGCGAGCGGATTTAACCCGCCTTGCCCCGAGCGCATCGGGGTATCATAGCGCCGAATCAACAACCCTCCCTGCGATCGAGCGTAGGGAGGGTTGTGTCTTGAAGAGCCATCTGAACATATTGAGCCGTCTGCAGAGTGCCGGTGCCCTACCGTTTGCGGACGAATTGCTACCGTTTGCCGAGTGGGTGGCACGCGAGGCACTCGAGGCATTGTCGCCAACACGATGTGCCGGCTGCGAGCGCGCCGGTGCGCTTATTTGCCAAGACTGCCTGGCCGCGCTCACGCTCATCGACCCACGTCATAGCTGCACTCGATGCGGCGCCCCGTTTGGGGATTTGCTGTGCACTGAGTGTTCGGTCGAGGGCACGTCCTCGGCAATGGCGGAGGCGCTCGACCGCTGCCTGGCGTGCGCCGTCTATGCGCATCCGCTGCCGCGCATCATTAAAGCGTACAAGGACGCGGGCGAGCGACGTCTGGCTCCGTATCTGGCGGAGCTGCTCTACGACACCGCCCTGCATGCCCAGGTCGTAGCGCCCGATCGCTACGGAGGCGTGCTTTCCGGTGCGGATGCGGTGGTGTTTGTGCCTGCGACGGCGGCAGCGTTTCGGCGGCGTGGTTTTGATCATATGGAGGCTATTGCGCGCCCATTTTGCGAGCTGTCGGGTGTTCCTCTGCTCGATGCTCTCGTCAAGTACGGGCATGGCGACCAGCGCGAACTCGGTCGTGAGGAGCGCCGCGAGCGTGCCCGAGGTATGTACGAGACGGTTGAGGATGTGCGGGGCAAGCGCCTGCTGCTTATCGATGACGTTATCACCACGGGTGCGACGATGGCAGCGGCTTCGGCGGAACTCAAGCGCGCCGGTGCCACGGCCGTTGATGGCCTCGCTGTCGCACGCGTTTGGTAGGGGTGATTCATGTGGCGGTAACAATCAGGTGGTGCAACAAACCGACAAAAGAGCAGCTAGCGGCTTCCGTAATCCTAACTGGCGCCTCGGCGCTACGCATGATGCGCGCCGAGCGCCGGCAGATGGGCTATATAAGCTGGAAGGACCTTAATCCCGATGAAGAGCGCCGTGTGCTGCGCACATCGTCGCCCTCGACCGAGGACATCTATCTTCCCGATTTGGTGCGGATTGGGGCCGCAAGCGGCGAGGCGCAAGAGGATTTGTGCTTGCTGGCAGGGTCTGCAGCGCAGCGCCGCCGTATTCTTGGCGTGAGCTGGTCCGTATGCTCCGAGTTGCCCGCCGGCTCGATTCTAGAGGTGGAACCGGGGGTGTACAGTCTATCTCCCGAGGCCCTTTGCGTAGCCGTCGCGCGCGAGGTCGGCTGCATCCAGGCATTTGCCCTGGCCCAGGAGCTGTGCTCTAAGATTTCACTGAGTGACCGCGGGAAGTATCTGCCTCCCTACACCTCGCCTGTCGTGAACAAATTGACAAAGGACAAAGACCAGCCGCCAGATGTCGGTTACTTTGAGGTCGAGTCCGTGCTGACACCCGATTGCCTGGTAGATTACCTCGCGGCATGCAAGGGGAGCGCGGCCAAGCAGCTGCGGCGGCTGTGTCCCTATCTGTCGGAAAACCTGCGTTCACCCATGGAGTGCATCATGCTTGCCATGTTTTCGCTTCCGTTTTCCTATGGCGGATTTGCCTGTGGTCCCTTTAAGACCGACTACAAGATCGAGTTCAACGACCGTGCACAGGCGATCTCGGGGATGCCGCATGCGGTTTGCGATGCCTTTCAGGAAGCAGCCCGGTTTGACTTGGAATACAACGGTGAGCTGGGCCATTCTTCTCGGAGGGGACGTATCCATGATGAAAAGCGCAACACGGGCTTGATTACTATGGGAATCGAGGTCGCGACGGTCAACAACGAAATGCTCTGTGACATGGAAGCGATGGAAGCACTCGCATGGCGCATCCACCAGCGTATGGGTAAGCGATATCAGAATCGCGTAGAGGCTCGTCGAAAGAGGCAAGATGCTCTGCTGAATACGCTCCGAGCGTGCTTTGGGCTCAAACCAGCGTAAAACTATGGCTTTATAGGGGGTCTGTTTATATGCTCTGTGCAAAAAACGGCAAATATGAGTACTGTTACTAGATTAGTGACACCAAAAACAAAGAAACTTGGGCCGATAATCTGGATTCAGCGAAGAGATAATAAACGAATGTGGAATATCTTGGCGCCAAGCAGGCTGTGCGGAACTCAAAAAGGGCTCGTGAGGTGGTAATACGCTGCTACTAAATTGGTAACAGTACTCATATTTGCCGTTTTTTGCACACGGCACCCTGAGACGGGTGCCCCGGAGCTCCCCGTAGGGGAGCTCCGGGCTTCATAGGGGCACGAATGGTCCGCTCCGACCCGCAAAATCTGTACTCGAGATGCGAATGACGCCCCTAACCTTAAACTTTAGCTTGAACTTAGCTATAATGCGCTTCGTTCCTACCAGGCTGTGGTTGCGGACGGACGAAATGCCCGTCCTAGTCCAAGACAGACGCGGTCAAAGGGATCCACGTAAGCGACCGCGTGCGCGCGGCGCGATCATGGCGCGTCCTAGATGTAAGCCGCACCGTCCGTTCTACTTTCTTTGGGGCAATACCGCCTCGCGGGCGAGCGGGTCAGTCGTGAAGGTGGCTGCGGCCTCCCGAGCAAACACCCCGGTGCGCAAGTGTGGGGTCAAATACCAGGTCAGCTGGTGGGAACAACCTGATATTCCGCGCAACGCACGGATCGTATACGACACAGAAGGCAGGGTAGTGGACATGGTGAGGGGCAGCTTGATGCACGCGGCTCGGTTAGGTGCTGGGACCGCAGCGGTCATCGCCGTTTTGGGCCTGAGCGGATGCGCGTTCAACCCGCTGTCTACGTTCACGACTCCCACGATCGACCAGATCGAGTACGAGACCGTCACGCCGGCGGTGTCGGACGATGCCCTGGTCACTCCCGGAACCCTGACGGTCGCCCTCGATACTTCCGATGCGCCGCAGGCCATGCAGGGCGCCGACGGCGAGCTCACGGGGTATGCGGTTGACGCCGCCCGCGCCCTCGCAAGCCGCATGGGCCTTAAGGTCGCCTTTGTCGATGCGTCCTCGGCAGGTTCCGCGCTCGGCGACAAAAAGGCCGATATCTTTATCGGCGAGATCAACTCCACGGATGGGGACATTAGCTCGCTCGGCACCTGCCTGTACGATGCCACTTCCGTGTTCGGTAAAACTAGCGATGGTGGGTCGCTAAGCGTTTCCACCGATACCCTTAACACGTCCACCCTGGGCGTTCAGACGTCCTCGGCCTCGCAGGAGGCGCTTGCTAAGCAGAGCATCACCGCCAACCAAAAGACCTACTCCAACATCAACGAGTGCTTTGAGGCGCTCGAGTCCGGCGAGGTCGACTATGTGATCTGCGACTCCACGGCCGGCGGCTACCTTGCACGCCTGATGAGCCAGATCTCTTACGTCGGCGCGCTCGAGACACCCTCGACGCTCGGCGTCGCGGGCCTCGCGGCCAACGATGAGCTATGCCGTGCCGTGAGCGATGCCCTCGACGGTATCACGGTCGATGGCACGCTCGAGGCGGTCCACTCTGTCTGGTATGGCACGATGCCCTATGACCTCACCACCAAGACGGTCTCGGGCGCCGACGTGCAGTCGACCGATGCCGGATCCAGCGAGTCCTCATCCTCCGATTCGAGCAGCGAGGGCGCGACCTCCGAGGATAAATCGTCCAGCCAGGAGGGCACTATCACCGACGACGACATTAACAAGCTCAATAGCTAGTTATTGCTAGGGGTGGTGTCTCCTATGCGCTAGGAGAGACGCCTCTTCACGGTTTCAACACGCATTGCCGGGCTTTCCCAACAGGAGAGCCCGGCTTTTTCGTTTCCATAAAACCAGCAGGTCAAAGACGTTTTTTAGGTGCAAAACTTAAGTCGCCGTCGCCCTCCTATAGCGCACTTTGCCACAGAAAAGTGCGAGACTTCGGTATGCGGTACCAAGCAATCGTTATTCGGGTCTTTAGGAATCCGCGTGATTAAATGCACGGCAATGGGTACATAGCCAGTACAGTAAGTCCCCGAGGCAGATTGGAGCCACGTATGGATATCAAGGTTTCTGGACGCAAGACGACGGTAACCGATGCTCTGCGTGCGCATGTGGATGAGAAGATCGGCGAGGCGCTCAAGGTTTTCGATATCGAGCCCATGACGGTCGACGTTGTACTTCGCTATGAGAAGAACCCCTCGAACCCCAACCCGGCAATCGTCGAGGTTACGGTTCGTGCCCGCGGTTCGGTGATTCGCGTTGCCGAGCACGGTGCAGATATGTACGCCGCCATCGACCTCTCCGCCGATAAGGTCACCCGCCAGCTGCGCAAGTTCAAGACCAAGGTCGTGGACAACCGCCAGGGCGGTGCCAGCGCCGCGGATGTCGCACCGGTCGAGCGCGTTGAGGATCTGGCCGACCTGCTGCTGCCCGAGGAAGAGGACGACCTGCTCGTCCGCGAGAAGGTTATCGACGTCACCCCGATGACTGAGGAGCAGGCGCTGGTGCAGACAGATCTGCTGGGCCACGACTTCTACGTGTTCGAGAACGCGACGACTGGCCTCATCAATGTGGTGTATCACCGTAAGAATGGTGGATATGGCATCATCAAGCCCCGTATCGAAACGCTTGACGAGTAAAATACGTTAACTTGCATGAGTTAACGGTTGGCGGCCATCCCATGCGGATGGCCGCCTTTTTACGTAAGGAGTCGCTTTGATGGACAAGGCTGCATCTACCGGCCATTCTGACCGCTGCCGCATCGTCGTCGATACCTGCTGCGACTTTAGCCCCGAGGTCGCCGCGAACCTCGATGTCGATATCTTGGGCTTCCCCTTCATTATCGATGGCGAGGAGCGCACGGACGATATCTGGTCGAGCATGAGCCCTAAGGAGTTCTACGACCGCATGCGCGCCGGCGCTCGCGTGTCTACCTCCGCCGTGTCGCTCGGTCGCTATATCGAGTTCTTTACCGAGTGCGCCAAAGAGGGCACACCAACGGTCTACCTGTGCTTTACCTCGGCGCTGTCGTCGAGCTACAACTCCGCGTGCCAGGCGGCGGACGCCGTGCGCGCCGAGTATCCCAACTTTGAGCTCTACGTGGTCGACAATGCCCTGCCCTGCGCGACCGGCGCGCTCTTGGCGCTCGAGGCCGTGCGCCAGCGTTCGGCGGGACTGACCGCCAAGCAGCTGGTCGATTGGGCAAACGAGGCAAAGACCTATGTCCACGGCTACTTTACGCTCGAGAGCTTTGACGCACTGGCCGCCGGCGGCCGCATTCCGCCCGCGGCGGCACAGCTCACGGCAAAGCTCGATGTCAAGCCCGAGCTCTCCTACGACCTTGCCGGCTCGCTGTCGCTGATCGGCGTCAACCGCGGCCGCAAGAAGGCGCTCAAGTCCATCCTCAAGTCGTTCCGCGAGAACTACGTGCCCGATCGCACCATGCCCATCGCCATCATGACGGCCGATGCCGAGAAGGACGGTGATTGGCTCGAGGCCGCCATCCGCAAGGAGGAAGGCTGCGCCGACGTCACCATCATCCGTAGTTCCGTCGGTCCCACCATCGGCTCGCACGTGGGCCCCGGCATGGTGGCTTGCGCGTTTTGGGGCAAGAACCGTGCCGAGAAAGCCTCGCTTTCCGACCGCATCGCGCGCCGTGTGCGCGGCCAGTAGGCAAGCGCTGCGTCCGTAATCGCCTTCGACTCACAGCCCAAACGCTGGCACCGAGTATTCAACCTGGTAACAACACCCAACCCTAAAGGAAAGGTTTCATGGCAAACAAGCTCTCCGTCGCATTTATCGGCACCGGAATCATGGGTGCCCCCATCGCCGGTCACATCCTGGATGCCGGCTATCCCGTCACGGTCAACAACCGCACCAAGTCCAAGGCTGTCGCGCTTATCGAGCGCGGTGCCGCCTGGGCCGATACGCCGGCCGATGCCGTGGCTAACGCCGATGTCGTCTTTACCATGGTGGGCTATCCCTCCGAGGTCGAGGAGCTCTACCTGGCGGGTGACGGTCTGCTCGCGTGCACTAAGCCCGGTGCGGTCCTGATCGACCTTACCACGAGCTCGCCCGAGCTGGCGCGCGACATTGCCGAGGCCGCCCAGGTCTCCGGCCGCATGGCGTTTGACTGCCCCGTCACCGGCGGCGAGTCGGGAGCTATCGCCGGCACGCTCACAGCTATCGTGGGCGCTACCGAGAACGACATCGCCCCGGTCCGCGACATCCTTTCCACCTTTGCGGCAACCATCTGCTGCTTTGACGGCGCCGGCAAGGGCCAGGCTGCCAAGCTCGCCAACCAGGTGTCGCTGGGCGCCTGCATGGTCGGCATGGCAGACGCCATGGCATTTGCCGAGCTGAGCGGCCTCGATCTGGAAAAGACCCGTCAGATGATCCTGGGCGGCACCGGCAAGTCCGGTGCTATGGAGAGCCTGGCGCCCAAGGCGCTCGACGGCGACTACAAGCCCGGCTTTATGGTCGAGCACTTCATCAAGGACCTGCGCTTGGCGCTCGCCTATGCCGACGACCGCGAGCTTGCGCTGCCCGGTGCCGACGTGGCCTTTACGCTCTACGACATGCTCGACGCCATCGGTGGTGCCAAGCTGGGTACCCAGGCCGTCACGGTCCTCTATAAGGAGGAGGCCGACGCCATCGCCGCCGGTCTGGACTGGTCGCAGTATCGTCCCGAGGAGCATGGCGCTCACGAGGAAGGCTGCAGTTGCGGTGAGCATGGCGACGACCACGAGTGCGGTTGTGGCCACCACCATGGCGAGGACCACGAGTGCTGCGGCGGCCACGGCCATGACGACGGCCATGAGTGCTGCTGCGGCCACCATCACGGGGAGTAGCGCCCATGAGCTGGACGTTCGTGGTACTAGCGCTGGTGCTCTTTCTCTTTGCGATCTACATTGGCTTTTTGTGCGGCCAGTGGGCGTGCGAAAAGCGCGTGATCACCAAGCGCGACTACTGGATTGCCAATTTTGCAGGAGCGGCGGCAGTCGTCCTGCTAACCTGGGTGTTTTCGCTGTTCCCGCTGGTGCAGTTTGCGCCGATCGGCTGGCTCGGCGGCTTTATCGCCGGTCTTAAAATGAGCTTTGGCGAGTCCGTCGGTCCGTGGCGCAAGCACGACGAGGTCTTTAACGTCAACAAGGCTCATCGCGCCGCTGCCGACGCGGGCGACGCCGAGGAGCGCCGCCGTGCGCGTCGCAATGGCGCGGCCGACCGACAGCTCATCTCGGTCACCGATGACAGCAAGGGTGCTGGCAAGCACGCTAAGAAATAGTAAGAAGAGGTAACTATGGCAGAAAACAAAGACGAACAGCTCACCGACGAGGAGCTGGCACAGCTTCAGCTGGCAGAGGAGAACGAGAACGCCGTCGACCGTCTGGTCAAGGAGCTCGGCTGCCCCACGCGCCGCATCCGCCAGTTTGCCGCCCGCGTGCTGCACCTGCTTGCCGAGCGCGATCCGCAGCGCGTCGTGCCCTGCGTGCCCGCGCTGATCGAGGCGCTCGACCGCCCCGAGGCGCAGACCCGCTGGGAGGCCCTCGATGCCCTGACGGCGCTCGCCACCACCTGCCCCGAGCAGCTGGGCGATGCCTTTGAGGGCGCCGAGACCGCGCTGTTCGACGAGATCTCCTCCACGCTGCGCTATGCCGCCTTCCGCCTGCTGTGCGTGTGGGGTGCCACGAGCGTCGAGCGTTCGCGCGAGGCTTGGCCCATCCTGGACGAGGCCATCCAGTGCTACCACGGCGACCTTGAGTATCGCGACATGCTCGGTTGCCTGTACGAGTTTTGCCAGGGCGAGATCGACGCCGAGGTTGCCGAGAAGCTCGCGCTGCGCCTTAAGTTCGATGCCGAGAACGGTAAGGGCAGCTATCTCAAGGCCCGTTCGAGCGAGATTTGCGAAATGCTTGTTAAACGTTTTGGCCTGGATCTCTCCAAAAAGAAGAAGCGTGCTAGCGTTAAAAAATCTGACGACGCCGAAGACGAGGAGTAACAGATTATGGCGCACGATGTAGTCCTGATTCCCGGTGACGGTATTGGTCCCGAGATTACGCAGGCCATGCGCCGCGTGGTCGAGGCCACCGGTGTCCAGATCAACTGGAATGTCCAGGAGGCCGGCGCCGGCGTCATGGACGAGTTTGGCACGCCGCTGCCCCAGCACGTGCTCGACGCGGTCGCCGAGACCAAGGTTGCCATCAAGGGCCCCATCACCACGCCGGTCGGCACGGGTTTCCGCAGCGTTAACGTCGCCCTGCGCAAGCATTTTGACCTGTATGCCTGCGTGCGCCCCTGCCTGTCGCAGCCGGGCGACGGCTCGCGCTTCCGCGACGTCGACCTGGTTATCGTGCGCGAGAACACCGAGGACCTCTACGCCGGCATCGAGTTCGATGAGGGCGCTGCCGAGGTCGAGGAGCTCTCGCAGCTCGTCGAGCGTTCGGGCCAAAAGACCTTCGCCGCCGATTCCGCGATCTCGATTAAGCCGATCTCTATCGCCAAGAGCCGCCGCATTGTGGAGTATGCCTTTGAGTATGCCCGCCGCTGCGACCGCAAAAAGGTGACGGCCGTGCACAAGGCCAATATCATGAAGGCGACCGACGGCCTGTTCCTGCGCGTGGCGCGCGAGGTGGCCGCCAGCTATCCCGATATCGAGTTCAACGACAAGATCGTCGACGCTACCTGCATGGGTCTGGTCCAGAACCCCAATGACTTCGATGTCCTGGTGCTGCCCAACCTGTACGGCGATATCGTCAGCGACCTGTGCGCTGGCCTGGTGGGCGGCTTAGGTATGGCCCCCGGCTCCAACATCGGTGCCGATTGTGCCATCTTCGAGGCGACGCACGGCTCCGCGCCCGATATCGCGGGCAAGGATATCGCCAACCCCACGGCCGAGATTCTGTCTGCGGCTATGATGCTCGATCATCTGGGCGAGAACGATGCTGCCAATCGCATTCGTGCCGCCGTATCTGCCACGCTCGACGAGGGCGAGCAGGTTACCGGTGACGTGCGTCGTGCCCAGACCGGCTCCGTTGAGGGCGCTGTCGGTACGCAGGCCTTTGCCGATGCCGTTATTGCGCACCTGGCCTAAGGTATGCACGCTGCAAATGCCTAAATAGTACTTAAGTGTTTGCGTATAACCTTAGAATTAATACGCCCGGCGCTCTGCCGGGCGTATTCTATTGGGGACTATGTTTCCTAACAAGGAGTAACTGATATGGGTCTGATTCAAAAGAAGGACGAGAAGGACGAGATCGACGGCATCCAGATCATCGAGCGCGGCGAAGGCCCCGACGGTGATGAGGACGAAAAGATCGACCTGGTCGCCGGCACGTCTGCCGAACATATTGCCGCCGGCACGTCCGCCGAGGAGGAAGACGCTCGCCTGGAGGCAAAGATCGCCGCGGACGCCGCCGACGAGAACCTCATGCCCCAGGAGCAGGACGAGGACGACGACTCCGACGTGGACGACCACGCTTGTAAGCACAAGAAGACGATGATTGTCGCCTTTGTGGTCGCTATCGTGATCGCTGCCGTGGTCGGCTTCTTTATCGGCAACGGTGGTTTTGGCGGCAAGGGTGTCGGCTCGTCGACCCTGACCGAGGATCAGCTCGATTCGACCGTGGCAAGTTATAGCTACAACGGCAAGAAGAGCG
>CABSMV010000050.1 GCA_902478935.1 uncultured Collinsella sp.
GGCCCGTGGGTTATACCCTAAGAGCAAACCACCCTTTTTAAGGGTGGTTCTGATTACCTTACGTAGATGATGTTGTCGCGGCGCGGCTTTGCCTCGGGTAGCGTGTCCTCGGCATAGCCCAGAATGCAGTGACCGACGCCGCGCAGGCTGCCGTCGGCGGGCAGGCCCCAGCTGGCCAGCAGCTCCAGGCCCTCGGGCGAGTCAAAGACCTCATGCGCGCGGTGAATCCAGCACGAATCGACGCCCAGCGCATAAGCGGCGTTGAGCAAGTTGCCCATGGCGAGCGAGCCGTCTTCCAGATGTGTGGGCACGCTGCGGTCAACCAACACCACAACAACGGTCTTGGCGCCATAGAAGGGGTCGCCGTTGCTGCCCATGACCTGGGCGTTGAGCTGTGAGAGACGCTCGACGGTCGCGGGGTCGGTGACGGCGACAAACGTCACCGGCTGGCGGCCCATGCCGCTCGGTGCATATTGGCCGGCTTCGATAATCCGTGCAAGCTTTTCGGCCTCGACGGGACGATCGCTGTAGTTGCGGCAGCTGCGGCGGTGAATGAGTGCTTCGATAGTCTCCATGGTGTCTCCTTGCGGTGGCGTTGCAGATGCCCCGTTCATACCCGTCGGGCTCAAACGATAGACGGTCAATTGCCCGGCCAAAAGGATAGATTCCAATTGGGAAAGTAGGTTTGCATAAAAGTACCTTCAGAATGTGACAAACAAATGGGATGGTTAAACGTTTTATCCCGTCTACCCTGCGGTTTTTTACCACTTGCCTAAATGACGAACGCATAACCTCTGATAAAGGTTTTACTAAAGGAGTACCAACGTTTATCAATGCGCCGTGGTGGCGCCGGGCCAGGAGGTAACATCATGTTCCAGGCTGGAGATGTCGTCGAGACCGATTTCGAAGGATTTCTGAAGCTGCTGCGTTCCAAGACGCGCGCTTTCGTGTCGATCAACGATCACGAGTACTACATCACGCACACCGATGGCTATTGGCGTGTTCAGGATTGCGAGGCCCTCAACGACAAGGGCCACTTTACTGACTGTTCTGAGTTGGTCAACACGGTCTGCGAGGTCGTCGAGCTGCCGTGGATTGCCGGCAAGAGCCTGCATGACAGCTTCTCGGGCGCTACGGTCTATGAGGCCGTCGCCGCTTAACAGGCAATAAAACCCGATTTTCACGTGACCGCTGGCGCCGCCCCCGCGCCGGCGGTCTTTTTCTGCCGATAGGCCATAAAAATGCACGCATTTGCGGAGAGCCTGTTGACGATAGTCAAAACTCGGACTAATCTAGAGACACATAATTGGTCAAAAATCGGACAATTGAATGGTGGGATAGATGAATAGTGCGGTTACGCTGGTCGACTTCGATCGGTTGCTCAATGGACTCGACCATATCTATTCGGAGTTCTCGCGCGCCTGCGGCCTTTCGGACTGCGCCTATTGGATGCTCGTCGACACTAGCACGGCGGGCGGCAGTATTGCCGTAAGCCGTCTGACAAGCGAATGGTTCTACAGCAAGCAGACCATCAACTCGGCAATTAAAACCTTGACGGCGCGGGGCTTCGCAACGTTGGGGTTTGCCGAAGGCAGTCGTAAGAACAAGGTTGTGAGCCTGACCGAAGAGGGCAGGCGATTTGCCGAGCGTTATGCGCTGCCGGCACTCAAGGCCGAGCAGCGAGCCTTTGGCGCGCTTGAGCCATGTGAGCAGCGCGAGATTATGCGCTTGATCGGCAAATTCTCTCAGGTGCTCGGCGATGAGTGCGATGCCTTTAAGCAGCATATCGCTGCCGAGAGCCAAGCCGAGAATCAAGGTGAGGGGGAGTCGTGCGACTGTTAATGAGGTTTTTGAAGCCCTATCGAGGGCTTGTCGCAGTGACACTGCTGGTGCTGCTGGTGGATAACGTCGGTACGCTGCTGGTTCCCACGATGCTGGCGAACATGGTCAACACCGGTATTACCACGGGCGATATCGACTACATTTTACGCAACGGCCTATACATGTTTATCGCGACCAGCATGGCTAGCGGCGGCACGGTGCTGGGCTGCTATCTTTCGGCGCGCCTGGCCGCCAACGTGGCTTGCGATATCCGCAATGCCGTGTACGACAAATCGCTCGAGCTCGCGGCCAGCGATTTTGAGCGCTTTGGCACCGGATCGATGATCACGCGCTCGCTCAACGACATCAACGTGATTCAGCAGGCGATTCTGCAGACGATTCAGCTGGTGCTGCCCGTGCCGTTTTTGGCTGTGGCGGGCATCATCTTCGCCTGGTTTATCGATCCCGCCATGGGCACGCTTCTGGGCGTAGTCGTTGCGATTGTGCTGGTGGCGGCGGTCTTTACGGTTGCCAACGCGGCGCCGATTTTTATGCGCCTACAGGGCTTTATCGACCGCATGAACGTGGTGCTGCGCGAGAATATTGTGGGCGTGCGCGTCATCCGTGCGTTTAACAAGGAGCGCCACGAGGAACGGCGTCTGGACGAGGTGTTTAGCGAATACGCCGCCAACGCCATCAAAGTCAACCACCTGTTTGTGGGCCTCGACAGCTCAAGCTTCTTTTTGATGAACATCGCCGAGGTGGCGGTGCTGTGGGTGGGCGGCAACCGCGTAGGCGCCCACGCCATGCAGATTGCGAGTATCTCGGCGGTGCTGGAGTATGCAATTCTGATCCTGTTCTTTGTGATGATGGCCCAGATGGTGGTGCTGACGCTTCCGCGTGCTGCCGCGTGCCTGAACCGTGCGCAGCAGGTGTTGGAGATTGAGCCGAGCATCGTCGATGGCGAGCGCACGCTGGATGACGGGGCGCGCGAGCCCCAAGACGAAGCCGATGCGGTGGCCGTGTTCGACCACATGTCGTTTCGCTTTGACGATGCCGACGAGGACACCCTGTGCGACCTGAGCTTTGCCTGCCGTCGCGGTCAGACGACTGCGATCGTTGGCTCGACAGGCTCGGGCAAATCGACGGTGGCAAAGCTTCTGCTGCGCTTCCACGATGCCACCAAGGGCTCCATTCGCCTGAATGGTGTGGACCTGCGCGAGCTTACGCAAGATGAAATCCGCGGGCGCATTGCCTATGTGCCGCAGAAGGCGTGGCTGTTCTCGGGCACGGTGGCGAGCAACCTTCGCTTTGGTAACGAAGGCGCGACCGAGGGCGACATGCTTCACGCGCTTGAGGTTGCCCAGAGCACCTTTGTACTCGACCAACCGCAGGGGCTCGATACCCCGGTTGCCCAGGGCGGTACGAACTTTTCGGGCGGCCAGCGCCAGCGCCTGGCCATTGCTCGCGCGCTCATGAAGCGCGCCGACCTGTATATCTTCGACGATAGTTTTTCGGCCCTGGACTTTAAGACCGATGCGGCCCTGCGCCATGCGCTGCAGGACGAGACGCGCGACGCCGCGGTGCTCATCATCGCGCAGCGCATCTCGACTATTTTGCATGCCGACCAGATCGTTGTGCTCAAGGACGGCGAGGTCGTGGGCTTGGGCACGCATGGCGAGCTTATGGAAACCTGCGAGGTGTACCGCGCCATCGCGGAATCGCAAATGAAGGGAGGTGAGTAGCATGACCGGGGAGCTCAAGAAGCAGGGCGGCGTTGATGACGCCGCTGCCGCGGGACTGGTCGAGGAAACGGCTGCCGCGTCGACCGAGCTGGATGACGCCGCCAAGCGCGAGGCTCGCCGCCAAGCGCTCTACGAGGAAAACGAACGTGCCGAGGACGAGCGCGCCCGCGCCGAGGCAGAGCGTATGCGCGACGTGGACGACGAAGACGAGGACGAGACGCCTCGGGATACCTGGGCGACGGTGCGCCGCCTGTGGAGTGAGGCTGCCGGCGACCATTGGCGCTTCTATATCGTGTTCGCGAGCATTGTGTTCTATGTCATCTTTAACACCGCCGCGCCGGCATATAGCGCCCGCGTGATCGATGAGCTGTGGGGCCACATTCAGGTGGCGTTTGCCAACGACACCACTTTCAGCATCACCTGGGAGAACTGCGGCAAGACCATTTTCGTCTACTTTATGATCTGGACTGCCGCTGCCTCGTTCTATGCGCTCCAGAGCTTTTTGATGTCGAGCGTCGCTGAGCGTCTCAATCTGCGCCTGCGCAACCGCATCGCGCAAAAGCTCAACCGTCTGCCGCTCGCCTATTTTGACGCGCATCGTCCCGGCGAGGTCGTCAGCCGCGCGACCAACGACCTGGACAAGATGTCCGAGAGCATGCAGCGCGGATTGCTGCAGCTGCTCGTGTCGATCGGCACGGTTGTTGGTGCTGTGAGCGTGATGTTCGTGTTCAGCGTGCAGCTTACGCTCGTCTTTCTGTTCTTTACGGCACTGTCGCTGCTGGTGACGAAGGTCGTCTCGCGCCGCACACACGATGTGACGGGCGAGCGCCAGGAGTGGGTGTCCAAGATTACGAGTGCGGTCGAGGAAGGCTATTCGGGCCGTCTGGTGATCCGCGCGTTTAACCGCGAACGCCAAAGTTCTGCCGAGGTGCACCAGGCCTCGGGCGAGCTGGCACGCGTGAGTGCCAAGGCCGACTTTATGATCAATGCCGTCGGCCCTGCGGTGCGCTTTATCGGCCGTTTGGCGCAGATCGTGATCGCGCTGGTGGGCTGCAGCATGCTGGTTGCCGGTCACATGACCGTCGGCGTGTTCCAGGCGTTCTTCCAGTTTATCTACGAGGCGTCCGAACCCATGACGCAGCTGTCGTTTACCTTCAACTCGCTGCAGAGCGCGTTGGCGAGTGCGGAGCGCGTGTTCGACCTGCTCGATGAGCCCGAGATGGAGGCCGATCCGCTGCCGGACGAGGCCGCCAAGCTGCCGGGTCGCGTTGAGGGTCGCGTCTCCTTTGAGCACGTGCGCTTTGGTTATTCGCCCGACAAGCCGCTTATGCACGACGTGTCGTTTACCGCCGAGCCGGGCCAGAAGATTGCCGTGGTGGGAACCACGGGCGCGGGCAAGACGACGCTCATCAACCTGCTCATGCGCTTCTACGAGATTGACGGCGGGCGTATTACGCTCGACGGCGTGGATACGAGCCGCATGGACCGCGGCGAGCTACGGCAGCAGTTTGGCATGGTGCTGCAGGACGCCTGGCTGTTCGATGGCACGATTGCCGAAAACATCGCCTACGGCTGTCCCGAGGCGACGCGTGAGGAGATCGTGGCGGCTGCGCGCGCCGCGCAGGTCGACTTCTTTGTGCGCACCATGCCGCAGGGCTACGACACGCGCGTGGCCAACGATGCCGAAAGCATCAGCCAGGGCCAGCGTCAGCTGCTGACCATCGCACGCGTGCTGCTCAACAACCCGGCGATTCTCATCCTGGACGAGGCGACCTCAAGCGTGGACACGCGTACCGAGCTTGCCATCGGCCGTGCCATGGATGCGCTTATGCGCGGGCGCACGAGCTTTGTGATCGCACACCGCCTGTCGACGATTGTGGATGCCGACCTGATCTTGGTCATGGATCACGGCAACATTATCGAGCAGGGCACGCATAAGGAGCTGCTGGCTGCCGAGGGTGCCTACGCCGACCTCTATCTGAGCCAGTTCGCATAATGTGACAAAGGGACAGTCTCTTTGCCACATCACAAATAAGGCGCGCCGGGGGTGAATTCCCTGGCGCGCCTTTGCGTTGATGCCGATGTCGTTTTGTGCCGCTTGCGTTCCTAGCGTTCGTCCACGAGCTTGGCGACGAGGGCCTTGAGCTCGGCCACCTCTCGCTCGAGTTCCTTGACGCGGCGGGCATTCTCGGTGATGCCCTGGCGGTTGAGGGCGGACTGCTCGGCGGCGTCATCGGGCATGTACTCGCGATGCTGCTTGGCGTCGAAACTCTCCTCGAACACACGGCAGCCGTTGCGCTTGATGATGCGTCCCGGCACGCCCACGACGGTGCAGTTGTCGGGGACGTCCTTAACGACGACCGAGTTGCCGCCGATTTTGACGTTGTTGCCGATGCGAATGTTGCCGAGCACCTTGGCACCCGTGCCCACGGTGACATTGTTGCCCAGGGTGGGGTGGCGTTTGCCGGTCTCGTTGCCGGTGCCGCCAAGCGTGACGCCCTGGTAGAGTACGCAGTTGTCGCCCACAATGGTGGTCTCGCCGATGACGACGCCCATGGCGTGGTCGATAAAGAAGTGCTTGCCGATCTGCGCGGCAGGGTGAATCTCGACGCCGGTGATGTGGCGGGTGATTTGCGAGAGCACACGGGCGAGCGAGCGATGGCCATGCTCCCAGAGCCAGTGCTCGGGCACGTGGTTCCACTTGGCGTGCAGGCCAGGATAGGAAAGGAAGATGACCAGACCGTTTTGCGCGGCGGGGTCCTGCGCTTGGACGGTCTTGATGTCCTCGCGAATGGTATTGATAAAGCTCACCGGCCGCCCTCCCTTAGCGCCATGGCAATGCGATTCAATAAAGTATAGCGATTCGCTAGGGATTAGAAAGGACAATCTTGGCGGCTTTGCGCGACAGGTGTCAGTTATGCAAACTTGCTGGTAATGGAGTCATGCTTTTGTGGGGTTGCGCACGAGGGGACGCCGCAACCGTATACTGGTCAACTTGGACGTATCCGCGCCCACAACTGAGAGGTTTTACTTCATGGGTTTCATTAATTTTATCGCTGAGCTGCTCAAAGACCCGCGCACCGCGATCGCCAGCTGGATCGCCGCCGGCCCGCTCATGGCCTACGGCTGTGTGTTCCTGATCATCTTTATCGAGACGGGTGTGGTGTTCTTCCCGTTCCTTCCCGGAGACTCGCTGCTGTTTGCCTCGGGCTTCTTTGCCCATAATGGCGGCTTTAACATCGTGGCGCTTCTGGCCACCGCATGGGCCGCAGCCATCCTGGGCGATCAGTGCAACTTTATGATCGGCCACTTCTTTGGCAAAAAGATCATCGCTTCGGGCAAGGTCAAGGCCATGACGCCCGAGCGCATCAAAAAGTCCGAGGACTTCTTGGACAAGTGGGGCCACCTGGCCATCTTCCTCGGCCGCTTCTTCCCGTTTATCCGCACCTTTGTGCCCTTTATCGCCGGCATGGGCGGCATGCACTGGCGTAATTTCGTTATCTTTAACGTGCTGGGTGGCATTACCTGGTCAACGCTCTTTACACTGTTGGGCTACTTCTTTGGCGGCATTCCCTTTGTGCAGGAGCACTTTGAGCTGCTAATCGTTGGCATCGTTGCCGTGTCGATCATCCCGTCCGTGGTCGGTCTGGTTAAGGCTAAGCTGGGCAAAAAGAACGCGTAGCTCGAGCCAGCGCGCAAACCGTGCAGTTGAGGCCCGTCACCGTTTACGGTGGCGGGCCTCTTTAGCTTAGGTCAAATGAAATTACTTTAGTTAGTTAAAGAAAAACGTTTTATCCGACGCGCGTGCGGAGTACAATCTCGTGCATGCGAATCGACGTGCCATCGGCTTTGATGCTGCTCGCGTGTCCCGTCCGGCTCTACGCTCCGGGCGTGCGACGTTGCGACGCGGTCGGCCTCGGTCCTTGCGTGCGGGTTCGCGAGTATGCAACTGTGTATGTAAGGAGCGACATATGACTGTCGAGAAGAAGGATATCGATTGGGGTAGCCTCGGCTTTGGCTACATGAAGACCGATTACAGCTACGAGGCTCATTGGAAGGATGGCGAGTGGGACGAGGGCGGCCTGACCACCGACCACACCCTGCATGTCTCCGAGTGCGGTGGCATCTTCCATTACTGTCAGGAGGTCTTTGAGGGCCTGAAGGCCTACACCGCCGAGGACGGCAGCATCGTCTGCTTCCGTCCCGACATGAACGCCGAGCGCATGTACAACTCTGCGCAGCGCCTCGAGATGCCCCCGTTCCCCAAGGACAAGTTCGTTGAGGCCGTCAAGCAGGTCGTTTCTGCCAACGCCGCCTGGGTTCCGCCCTTCGGCTCCGGCGCGACCCTGTACGTGCGTCCGTTTATGATCGGCTCCGGTGACGTGATCGGCGTGGCTCCCGCTCCTGAGTACACGTTCCGCATTCTCGTGACCCCGGTCGGTCCGTACTTTAAGGGTGGCCTTAAGCCCGTCAAGCTGCGCGTTTCCGAGTACGACCGCGCCGCACCGCACGGCACCGGCAACATCAAGGCCGGCCTGAACTACGCCATGTCCCTCAAGCCCACGATGGAGGCCCATCGCGAGGGCTATGCCGAGAACCTGTATCTCGACTCCGAGTCCCGCACCTATGTCGAGGAGACCGGTGGCGCCAACGTTCTGTTCGTGAAGGAGGACGGCACCCTCGTTGTTCCTCAGTCGCACACCGACTCCATCCTGCCCTCTATCACCCGTCGTTCGCTCGTTCAGGTCGCTCAGGACCTGGGCATGACCGTCGATCAGCGTCCCGTCGAGTGGGCCGAGGTCAAGGCCGGTACCTTTGTCGAGTGCGGCCTGTGCGGCACCGCTGCCGTCATCTCCCCGGTTGGCGAGATCGACAACAAGGTTTACGGCGCCGACGAGACCGTGACCTTCCCGGCTGGCTACACCGAGATCGGCCCTGTGATGAAGAAGCTCCGCGAGACCCTGACTGGTATCCAGTCCGGTGCTGTCGAGGATAAGCACGACTGGGTTTACACCGTCGCATAAGCTGTCTTAGCTGTCCGGCCCGAGGGCGACTCTCCTTTCCGGCGCGTCCTCGGACATGAAAGAACCTCCGCTGCGCACTTTGTGCGGCGGAGGTTCTTTCGTCCTGCGGAGTGCGCCGGGAGGGAGCTTGCTCTCCGCCCTGCGGGCTCGGCGATGTCACAACGAACAATAATTAATCTGAATTAAAGATGGTGCGCGGCCTTTTAGGCCGCGCTTTTGTTTTGGTTCGCGCCATGTGGGGGTGGTGGCGACGTGCATTTTTGCGAGTATTCTGCAATCGAAGACCCCTGCATACCGACCTCGGGCAAAAAATCGGGAGTTCTCGATGTTTTCTACGAATGATGGGCGGGGTTATGGGCTGACAGCGTTTGATTTGCAGGGATATTTGCGCTCTTTAGCATTTATTGCGGTACCCGAAGCTCCTGGTTATGTTGAATACTCCTAAAAATGCACGGCGCTTAGAGGGGGACCTTCGCGAAAAAGGAAACCGCCCCGTCGAAGTATGCATTCGACGGGGCGGTTTATGCATTTGGCCGATTAAGGATGCACTGCCAAACTACTAGAACTTGACGGTCGGGGCCTGGCGGGCTGCTTCGGCGGCCTCGAAGCCCTGGCGCTCCTTAAACTGAAAGATGCCGGCAAAGATGACAGCCGGGAACGTCTGAATGGCGTTGTTGTAGCTGAGCACGCAGTCGTTGTAGCTCTGGCGTGCATAGCTAATCTTGTTCTCGGTATCCTCGAGCGATGCCTGCAGCTGCGTAAAGTTGGTGTTTGCCTTAAGATCGGGATAGGCCTCGGCTACGGCGAAGAGCTGACGCAGCGCACCGGTCAGCACGTTGTCGGCTTCCATCTTGGCCTCGGGCGTGGTGGCCTTGACGGCGGTGTTACGCGCGCTGATCACGGCGGAGAGCGTCTCCTGCTCGTGCTTGGCGTAGCCCTTGACGGTCTCGACCAGATTGGGGATCAGGTCGTTGCGGCGCTGCAGCTGCGTATCGATGTTCTGCCAGGCGTTATCGATGCGGTTACGCTTGGTGACCATGTTGTTGTAGATGCCGGCGATGGCGCAGACAATCACAATGACAACAACGATGCCGATGATGACGGTAATCATGATGTCTCCGTTTCGAATGGCCGCGGCGGCATGCGCCAGCTGCCGTTGGTATAACGCTACTAGTATACCCGCAACGTTTTGCCGTGCCGAACTTTCCGGTAAGCGTTGTGTTTTCGGCGGGGTTGGCACCGGGGCAAAGCGCGCGAGGTACAGGTGTAAGATATGCGACAGATTGGCGAGTGTTGTCTTTGCCCTGAGGATGGCGATACCAGTGGACCTTCGCATTAAGAAAACCTACCGCGCCCTGTTCGATGCTTTCACCGAGCTTCTCGAGGAGCATCGTTTTGAGGACCTGACGGTTGCCATGCTGTGCGACCGCGCCATGATTCGCCGCACGACGTTCTATAAGCACTTTCGCGACAAGAACGATTACTTTGCCTTTTATATCGATGAGCTCATGTCGGGCTTGCCGCAAAAACAGCCCGATGAGGCCGGCGCAGTGTCTGCCGAGGACGTGCGCGCGCTTCGGCACGCGATTTTGGACGATGCCATGGATTTGATTCTGACGCACGAGCGGCTCATGGATAACATTTTGGCAAGCAGCATGTCGGGCATGTTGACCAACGTTATTTGCGACCGCATTGCCCGCTCCATCCGCGAGCGTGTGATGAACGTGCTTGCCGAGGATGCCCTGGCCCCCGTGTCACTCGAGACGACGTCTGAGTTTGTCGCCGGCGGTATTATTCGACTTTTCACGATATGGTGGGAATCGGGCCACGATCTTGAGCGTCGACCTGAGATAGCCGACGTGGTCGATGCACTGTTTGAGCGGACCATGACACCGGTGCATCACTAAAAGTGGCGGAGAGAGGGGGATTCGAACCCCCGGAACGCTCTCGCGCTCAACGGTTTTCAAGACCGCCGCATTCAACCGCTCTGCCATCTCTCCGTGAGTCGTAATGATAGCATCGTTTTGAATTTGCAACAGGGAAGGCGAACGATGACGATCACCGAAATCGACGAGAAGTTCATGCGCGAGGCGCTGGCGGAGGCACGAGCCGCCGCGGCGGTGGGCGAGGTGCCCATCGGAGCCGTAGTGGTGCGCGCGGGCGAGATTGTCGCGCGGGCACACAATCGGCGCGAGCTCGATCAGGATCCTTCGGCTCATGCAGAGTTCGCGGCCCTGTGCGCTGCCGCTCGGTCGCTCGATCGTTGGCGCCTTTCCGATTGCACGGTCTACGTGACGCTCGAGCCATGCTGCATGTGTGCGGGGCTAATGGTTAACGCGCGCGTGGGGCGCTGCGTGTATGGCGCGGCTGATGCCAAGGCGGGCGCGCTGGGTTCGCTGTATGACCTGAATGCCGATTCGCGCCTGAATCATCGGTTTAACGTGACGGCTGGGGTCCTGGCGGATGAATGCCGCGAGCTGCTGAGTAGCTATTTTGGCGGTCTGCGCGGAGCGGGTGGCAGCGGCTGTGGCTGCGGTCCGAACCTTGAGGCGCATGCCGCCCACGCCGCGGCGCTTGCAGGTGCCGGTGAGGATGCTGGCATGGCGGTTGACTTTGGTCCTGCGTGCCGCCGACCCCGCCGTGTGCTGTTGGCGATCGACTCCTTTAAGGGCAGCGTTTCGAGCGCGCAGGCGGAGGCGGCGGTTGCCGAAGGCGTGCGCCGCGTTTGGCCCGATGCCGAGGTGCGCGCATTGCCGTTGGCAGATGGTGGCGAGGGAACGCTCGATGCCGTTGCCGCGTGCGGCGGTGAGATTGTGACCTGCGAGGTGGCAGGCCCCTTGGGCGATCGCGTGCCTGCCCGGATGCTGGTGGACGGCGAGCACGAGTCGGCTGTTATTGAGATGGCCGAGGCGGCGGGTATTGGGTATTCACCCTGCACGGAAGCGGCGGCGCTTGCGGCTTCGACCTATGGCGTGGGCGAGCTTATGATCCATGAGGTTCGCGCAGGCGCAAAGACTATCTATATTGGTTTGGGCGGCAGTGCCACCAACGACGGTGGCGCCGGCATGCTGCAGGCGCTGGGCGCGCGTGTGGTCGATGATCAGGGCTGCGATGTCGCCCCCGGTCTTGCCGGACTTGAGCGGGTGGCGAGCGTTGATTTGGCGCCAGCGCTTCGGGCTTTGGATGGCACTCGTATTGTTGTGCTTTCGGATGTCGAGAATCCGCTCGTAGGGCGTCGCGGTGCGCTGGCAGTGTTCGGTGGACAGAAGGGTCTGCCGGCGGATGATGCCGAGGCGCTGGGCAAGTACGACAGCTGGATGGTCGGCTACGGCCGCCTGCTCGATGCGGCAATTACCGGGGTGCGGGCTCAGGGATTGTTGCGCCTGCCCGAGGGTGCGCGGACATTTTGCTCGGTGCTCGGCGTGCCCGGCGCGGGCGCTGCCGGTGGCTTGGGCGCGGCGTTACTGGCGCTCGGTGCGGAGCTGCGCTCGGGCGTGGAGACGGTGCTCGATCTGATTGGCTTTGACGAGCGCGTGCGCGATGTCGATCTGGTCATAACGGGCGAGGGCAATATGGATGAGCAGTCCGCCGCCGGTAAGGCGCCGGTGGGTGTGGCCCGTCGTGCGAAGCGATATGGCAAGCCGGTGATTGCTGTCGTGGGCGGTCGCGCTGATAACCTGGATGCGGTGTGTGTGCAGGGCATCGACTTGGTGCTTCCGATCTGCCGCAAGCCCATGGACCTGGAGCAAGCGCTTAATCCGCAGGAAGCCACCACCAACCTTATCTGCGCTGGCGAAGCAGCCGCTCGATCCTACGACCTTGGCCGTATCTAAAACCTATCTCTTTATAAGTTGCGGTGGAATAGTTCCTGTTTGGCGGCTCAGACAGCAAAAACAGGAACTATTCCACCGCAGCTTCGAGAATGGCCATTCGAGGTTGGCTGCCTTGGGCCTTGGATCGGACCGTTTGCCACGAAACGTGGCCATCTACTACGTTAAACCGGCCACCCTCGACCATCCCGGAATTTGCAAAAACAAAACCGCAGGTAGAAAGCTTGCCGATTTTCGAAAAAGCCGGCTATGGTCGACCCCTGTGACCAAAATGTAGTAGATGGGTCCTTTCTGTGGTGCGGCACCAAGCCGGTCATTTTGGGATGGGACTATTTTGACTACTCATTGGCTGCTCTGGCAATCGGGCTGCAAAAGTAGTCAAAAAAGCTCCGTCCCAAATTAGCTACCTTGCTCTGGCGGGCGGGAGCAGGTAAGATATACCGAGCGCCTAGCGCGTTCGATGGGTTCGGATGACGACATGTTCCGAATCTGGTCAGGTCCGGAAGGAAGCAGCCATAAGGAGCCTCTGTCGGGCATCCGAATCCATCGAGCGCACGGGCGCTTTTTGGTGCCGCGACATGGCCCGGCCGGCGGCGAGGTGTTTGGTGTCTCGCTGGTCCTCGGCTGCGCCTGCGGGATCGCTCGACTACCAAATACCTCGTCACCGGCCGGGCCCCGTCGTCCAAAAATCACCCGTAAAGGCGCGTTTATCTAATTTAATCTATCCCTTGCGGAATGCGGCTTGCTGGTGTTGTCTGGGCATTGATGGCTGCGTGGTTCAAGAGACGGCGGCATTACCATTTGTTTTTTCAAGTAAAGAGGTCCGTTTCCCTGGGTTGGGGAAACGGACCTCTTTTTGTCTCTTGGCTTGTGGATTGGCGAAGACAATAACCGCTGGCAGCTATTTTGAGTTCTTGATACGGCGGGTGGCTGCGGCGGTTATTCCGAGGCCTGCGGCGGCGATTCCTGCTAGTGCGATTGCGCTTGGCGTTGTGTCGCCTGTGTTTGCGAGCTTGTCGGCGGTCGCATTTGCTTGCTTGCCGTTGCTTGTGTTCGCCTGCTTGGCGGAGCTCGGTGCGGCGTCTTTGCCGGCCGCGGGCGAGCCGGCGGGCTGTGCCGTCTCGGCCGGTTGCGCCGAGCCGGAGGGAGGCGTTGTCTCGGTGGGTTTCGTTATCTCGGGCGAGGCGGCGGTATCTGC
>CABSMV010000051.1 GCA_902478935.1 uncultured Collinsella sp.
GCTTCACGGCCACTTGGAGCATGAGGCTGCCGAGAAGCGCATCGCCGAGGACGTCAAGAACTCCGCCTACACCATCATCGAGAAGAAGCACGCCACCTACTATGGCGTCGCCATGGCCGTCAAGCGCATCTGCACCGCCGTCATGCGCGATGAGCAGACCGTTCTGCCTGTCTCTTCGCTCATGGTGGGCGAGTATGGCCTGTCCGATCTTGCCATCTCCATGCCGACCGTCGTTGGCCGCGACGGCGTTGTCTGCCGCGTCCCCGTGCCGCTGAACGACGACGAGCAGCATGAGCTCACCGTCTCCGCCAAGGCCCTCAAGGACATCATCGACAGCGTCGATTTCTCCTGCTAAATCAAGCTCGCTAGAGCGAAAAGCTACAATGAAGGCGTCCGGGTCCACACGGCCCGGGCGCCTTTTGGTGCAAAGTAACCTGACCCCAATGCACCATCCCAATACACCATAGTTGATGGGAGGGCCATGTCGGATTCGCCTAATTTTTTGACCTATGCTCAGACGGCGTTTGATCCGTTTGAGGAGTGGCCGTTCTGCGCGGTGGACAGCCTGGTCTTTGCGTGGTTGTCCTATTTGCGTTTGCTGGGTGATATGGCGGAGCTGACGAACTGGCAGGGCCTAGACGTACGCGAGCTGCTGCGTGCCGAGTGCTATCGGGACATGATTGACGACTTGTGGGATCCAGAGGGGAGCAGGGCCTTGTTGGAGGCCGTGGCAGCAAATCCCAGATACCGCGGCGTGCACGTTTGCGGCTATCGTGCCGTGAGCGATGTGGTGGCGACGGAGCAGTTTGCAGCCATGGCGTTCCGGTTTCCGGCGGGGTTTAGCTATCTTTCCTTCCGGGGGACCGACAGCACGATTGTGGGCTGGAAAGAGGACTTTAACATGGCGTTCCGGTGTCCTGTGCCGGCCCAGGAATCCGCGGCGCGTTATGTGGACGAGGCGGCGGATGCGATCGACGGGCCGCTTTTGTGCGGAGGTCATTCCAAGGGTGGAAACCTTGCGGTGTACGGTGCGGCGATGTGCTCCGATGTCGCCCGTGAGCGAATCGAACGGGCGTATTCCCATGATGGTCCAGGGTTCGTCGAGGAGTTTCTGAACGGCAACGCCTTTGCCGATCTTTCCGGTCGAATCGACAAGACGCTACCTCGGTCGTCGATCTTCGGCATGATGTTCGAGACACAAGAGGACTATGCCATCGTTGAGAGCACCGAGTTCAGCCTGCTGCAGCACAATCCCTTTAGCTGGGTGGTTGATGGTTGCGACTTCGTATACTGTGAGCGCCTGTCCGCCGGTGCTCGATACGTTGATGGCTCCATTCGCGAGATGCTGCTTGCAGTGTCACCTAGCGAGCGCGAGCGTTTTGTAGATGCGTTGTTCTCCGTGTTTGAGGCTACGGACGCCGAACGGTTTGCGGATATCGCAGGAAATCTGCGTGAGAGTCTGCCCGTGATGCTCCAGGCTGCGCAAGGCTTTGACAAAGATACGCGACGCTTTATCTCGCAGACCATCGTGGCAATCCTTAAATGCGCACTGTTGCCCAAACGACCCCAGATCGACGTGCCCGCTGCCGGCAAGAGTTTGGCAGAACAGCTCGAGGCTTGGCAGTCCGAGCTCCTGCGCTAGCCATTGATACAAAGCAACCTGTCCCCGATGCGCCAATCTTCGATGCGCCTGGGGCGGGCTCGACCGCTATACTGGTTCGTGCCGAAATCGATCTAGAACGGAATGCCGTATATGAAAATCAATCACGCGATTCTGCATATCCTGGACTTTGACTCTGCCGTCAACGTCATGAGCCAGCGAGAGCTCGATATCGAGAGCCGTACCGTGCGCAACTTCGTGACCACGCATCTGCGCCGCGCACGCACCTCGGCCGACAATAAACGCGCCACGTTTGCCGAGAACTCCGCATTCGGCGGCGAGCTCAAGGGCTATTTCTTTGGTGAGCGTGAGTTCGTGGACCTGTCTCAGCAGATTGCGGAGTTCATCTCTTCCGAACTTGCCAAGGCCGAGAAAGCCGAGTCCACTGACGTGCTTGTGGCGGACTTTGATGACGATGAGGATGCCCGCTGGTTTGCCGTGATGCTGCTGGGCTCCAAGCAGGCTTTTATGCACGAGGTAGGTCGCGAAGAGGGCGAGGTGCGCAACGACATTGCGCGCCACTACGCCATTCTGCCGAATCCCTCGCAAAAGGTGCCGAGCTATGCAATCGTGCGTGCAAGCACCATGGAGATCGGCTATGTGGACAAGAAACGCAAGATCGCCGGCGAGGACCGTATGCTTATCCCCGATGGCCTGCTGCAGTGCGACACGGGCGTATCGGGCAAGGAGGTCATCGACACCGTGACGCGTGTGGTCGAGGAAGTCGCCGAGGAGCACGGTGCCAATACGGCCGTAGCGCTCGCCAAGGTTAAGGCTGCTGTTGCCGAGAAGGTCGAGGATGACGAGGAGCTGCCGCCTTGGGATATCGTCGACGAGGTCTTTGAGGACGAGCCGGTCATCAAGGAGAGCGTGCGCGCGGCACTGACCGAGGAGAAGGTGCCTGAGCGTGTGCCCGTGGAGCGCAAGCAGGTCGAACGCGCGGCGGTGCGCAATCATAAGATCCGTACCGACACGGGTATCGAGATCAGCTTCCCGGCCGAGATGGGTTCCAACTCCGAGTACATCGAGTTCGTCAATGAGCCTAACGGCCTCATCTCCATCGAGCTCAAAAATATCGGTAGCATCGAGAATCGATAAGTTGCGTTGCGCCTACAGCGAGAAGGCAAAGGCCGAAGCCCTTCGGGACTTCGGCCATTTTGTTTAGGGATGAATTATCCCGCAGGTTGGGCATACGTCAGCGAAAACGCGGTTTGTCAAAACCGCGTAACTATTAAAGTTGACGTAAGCCCTCTTCCAGTCCGGTCTTGCTGTTGGTCTTCTCGTCGCGCATCTTGATGACGCGGGCGGGGACACCGGCCACGACGGCGCCGGCGGGGACATCCTCGACGCACACGGCGCCGGCGGCAACGACAGCGCCCTTGCCTACGTGCACGCCCTCCAGGACCACGGCGTTGGCGCCGATCATGACATCGTCCTCGATGATGACGGGCGTGGCGCTGGCGGGCTCCACAACGCCTGCCAGCACGGTGCCGGCGCCGATGTGGCAGTTCTTGCCCACGGTGGCGCGGCCGCCCAGCACGGCGCCCATATCAATCATGGAGCCTTCGCCAATGACGGAGCCGATGTTGATGATGGCGCCCATCATGATGACGGCGCGATCGCCGATCTCGACGCGGTCACGGATGATCGCGCCCGGCTCGATGCGGGCGTTGATGCCCTTAAGGTCGAGCATGGGCACGGCAGAGTTGCGGCAGTCATTCTCGACATCGTAGTAGTCGATGGAGTCGGCATTGGCATCGAGGATGGCCTTGAGCTCATCCCAGTCGCCAAAGACGGTCTTGCCGCGACGGCCGCCGTAGACATGTGCGTCGCCCCAGGCAACCTTCATGCCGGGCTTCTCGCGCACGTACAGCTTGACAGGTGTCTTTTTGGGCACGGTAGCGATGTAGTTGATAATCTCCTGGGCATCCATCTCGGCTGCGTTGCTCATTTGCTATCTCTCCTTTGGGTGGATTCGGTTGATACCTGGTTAGGCAAACATGACCTGGTCGAACGTATAGAAGCCGGGTTCGCGGGTGACGAGCTTCTGGGCGGCGGCCAGGGCGCCGTTGACGAAGATCTGACGGCTCGTGGCGCGGTGGGTGAGCGTGACCTCCTCGTCCTGGCCAAAGAAACTCACTTCGTGGACGCCGGCGACGGTGCCCCCGCGCAGCGAGTGCATACCGATCTCCTTGGGGTCACGCGCGCCGCACATGCCCTCGCGGCCATAGACGGGGTGGTAGCCTGCCTCGGGCTCAGCTTCGACGACGGCATCGAGCAGTAGCTTGGCAGTGCCGCTGGGGGCATCGACCTTTTGGCTGTGGTGCGTCTCGACGATTTCGCAGTCAAAGCCGGGCAGCTCGCGTGTAGCCTGCGCTACCAGATGGCGCAGGGCTGCGATACCGATGGAGTAATTGCCCGAGTGCATAACGCGGGCGTTCTGGCCCAGCTCACGCAGACGGTCCATCTGCTCGGGGGTGTAGCCTGTGGTGCCCGAGACCAACGCCGCGCCCGTGCGCTCGACATAGGCGACGACGGCATCGAAGGTCACGACGTTCGAGAAGTCGATGATAACGTCGGCCGCCGGGGCGCTCTCGAGCTCGGACAGATCAAAACCGATCTGGGCGACGATATCAAAAACGGGTTGACCGGCGGCGTCGACAACGCCCTCGGCGGTGGTGCGGATGAGCGAGCCCATGCGGCCCGTTCCCATAATGACGGTCTTAATCAAGCAGACCAGCCCCCTTCAGAGCATCGGTAAGTGCAGAGCGCGTGTCGTCTGCCATGGGGCACAGCGGCATGCGGTAGTTTGCCTCGATCATACCCATCTGGGCGAGCGCCTCTTTGACGGGGATGGGGTTGACCTCACTAAAGAGGGCATTGATGAGCGGCTGGCCGGCAATTTGGATATCGCGGGCACGCGCCACGTCACCGTCCAAATAGGCGCGGCACATGTCATGCACGAGCTGCGGCTGCACGTCTGCCCACACGCTGATGGTGCCCGAGGCGCCCAGGCTCATGAGCGGCACGGTAAGCGCGTCCTCGCCCGAGTACATGCGGAAGTCGTCTGACAGCAGGTGGGCGATCTTGGCCGCGTAGGCGACGTTGCCCGAGGCCTCCTTAATACCCATGATGTTGGGGTGCGCGGCCAGGCGCTCTACGTTGCGCTCGCTGATACCGCAGCCGCAGCGGCCGGGGATGTTGTACAGGATGCAGGGGATGTCCACGGCATCGGCGACGGTCTTAAAGTGCTGATAGATACCCTCTTCGTTGGACTTGTTGTAGTAGGGGGTAATGAGCAGCAGGCCGTCGGCTCCCAAGCCCTGGTAAGTAAGCGACTTGGTGAGCATGGTCTGCGTTGAGTTGGAGCCCGAGCCGGCAATGACGGGGACGCGTCCTGCAACATGCTTGACCACGGCGGCGACGACGGAGTTGTCCTCGTCGTCGGTCATCGTGGCGCTCTCGCCGGTGGTGCCCAGGGTGAGGATGGCGTCGGTGCCGTTTTGCAGGTGGAAATCGATAAGGCGCTCGAGTGCGTCAAAGTCGACACTGCCATCCTTTTTAAACGGCGTGACGAGGGCGACGATTGAGCCCTCGAGATTGCGGATGTCCATGTTCTTCTCCTTCGCGTCCGCGATTTGGATGCGTTTGTTCCATTGGGCGGCGACTGCCAGGCGCTCGTCTTGGGCGCGACGGCGGGCACTTTCGGCGCGCGACTTGGCCAACAGCTCTCGGCCGCTCGGCAGCACGTCGAGCGTGGCAAAGTAATCGCCCGGGCGCTCGGCGCGGCGGATGAGGTCGGCCGAGCCATCGGGGCGCAACAGGACCTCGGCGGAGCGCAGGCGTCCATTGTAGTTGTAGCCCATGGAGTAGCCATGCGCGCCGGTATCGTGGATCACAAGCAGGTCGCCCATGTCGATATGCGGCAGCTCGCGATCGATGGCGAACTTGTCGTTGTTCTCGCACAGATTGCCCGTGATGTCGTAGGTGTCCGTGACGGGCGCTGTGGTCTTGTCGTCGCCACCCGGCTGGCCCATCACCGTAATGTGGTGGTAAGCGCCATACATGGCAGGACGAATCAGATCGACGGCACTGGCGTCCACGCCGATATAGTCCTTGTAGATCTGCTTCTCGTGGATGGCCTTGGTGACCAGGCATCCGTAGGGGCCCATCATAAAGCGACCCATCTCGGTGCAGATCGCCACATCGCCCATGCCGGCGGGGACCAGAATCTCGTCGTAGGCTGCGTGTACGCCCTCACCGATGGCGTGAATGTCGTTAGCCTGCTGCTCGGGCAGGTAGGGGATACCCACACCGCCGGACAGATTGATAAAGGCGACATGTGCGCCGGTCTCGCGCTCCAGGCGCACGGCAAGTTTAAAGAGGATGCGTGCGAGCTTGGGATAGTAGTCGTTAGTGACGGTGTTACTGGCAAGGAAGGCATGGATGCCAAAATTCTCGGCGCCCTTGGCCTTGAGCATGCGGAAGGCCTCAAAGAGCTGCTCGGTGGTCATGCCATATTTGGAGTCGCCCGGGTTGTCCATGATGCCGTTGGAGAGCTGGAACAGACCGCCTGGATTAAAGCGGCAGCTGACCGTCTTGGGGATGGGCCCCGCAACGCACTCAAAGAACTCGATGTGGCTGATGTCGTCAAAGTTGACGATGGCGCCCAGCTTGTCGGCGAGCTCAAAGTCGGCAGCCGGCGTGTCGTTGGACGAGAACATGATGTCGTGTCCCGTGATACCCAGCGAGCGGGCGATCATGAGCTCGGTATAGCTCGAGCAATCGCAGCCGCAGCCGTATTCGTTGAGAATGGAGATGAGCGCCGGGTTGGGGTTGGCCTTGACGGCAAAGTATTCCTTAAAGCCCGGGTTCCATGCAAAGGCGTCGCGCACTTCTTGCATGTTGCGGCGGATGCCCGCCTCGTCGTATAGATGAAACGGCGTGGGGAACTGCTCGACGATATGCTCGAGTGTCTCCTTGTCCACAAACGGCTGCTTGGCCGCATATGCCTCGTTGGGGGTCAATGCCATGTCCCGTAAACCTCGCTATCCAGACGGCGCCATCTGCGCATCGAATCCGCATAGCGTGGACCCAATGTCCGGATAGCGCTCCCGCATTGCTGCAGACAGTCCTGTGGGTGTTTCCCACAGGCCCACCAGGTTGTTCGTGCCCGAAAAACCCAGTTCGGCGGGTTTCGCCTCCCCACGGGGTCAAAGCCTGCCGGCTCGCCCGCGGTTCTTCGTGCCCGCGCCTCTATCAAGTGTTAAAGACCCTATCACGTTGCACTTTACCAAACAAGAGTATCCGTATATAACGTTTAAAAAATGCAGGGATATGCTGGAAACATGTGCGCCACAATCCTGTATCACAATAAGTTGCAACAGATGTGCCTCACGAAGGGATCCTCTATGACCGAGCTCCAAGAACTCCGTCGCTATCGCCGCGATCTCCATCGCATTCCGGAGCTCGATTTCGATCTTCCGCAAACCATTGCCTATATCGAGGGCGTGCTGGCACCGCTCACCTGCGAGGTGACCCATCCGTGCCCCAGCTGCGTCTGCGCTTTCTTCGACGCTGGTGTTGGTGCCGTGCATGCCACGGCGATTCGCGCCGATATGGATGCGCTGCCCATCGCGGAAGCGACGGGTGCGGATTTCGCCTCGACGCATCCCGGCAAGATGCATGCTTGCGGCCACGATGGACACATGGCCATGGCGCTCGCGGCGGCAACCTTTGTCGACCGTACGATTCGCGAGCAGCCGGGCGCCATTAAGCGCAATGTGCTCTTTGTGTTTCAGCCGGCCGAGGAAACGACCGGTGGTGCCAAGACGGTATGCGAGAGCGGCGTGTTCGAGCGCTATGGGGCCGACCGCATTTTTGGCTTCCACGTGTGGCCCGATCTGCCCGCCGGCACGTTGGCGAGCTGCTCCGGTCCGTTGCTGGCGCGTTCGAGTGAGACACACATTCATATTCACGGGACGAGCATCCATATCGCTAAGACCTATGGCGTTCCGGTCGAGGAGTCGCACGATGCGGCGTTGGCGGCAGCGAAGTTTTTGGTTGCCGAGCGCGAGCTGATGGACGAGCTGGGCACCGACGAACCCTGTATCGGTAAGTTTGGTCTGCTGCAGGCCGGTACGGTTTGCAACGCGGTGGCGGGGGAGGCCCATGTTGCCGGTAGTTTGCGTGTGTTTACGGACGACATGTTCGACCGGGCGCGCGAAGGCGTGCGCCGCGTGCTGGACGATGCCTGTGCCGCAACGGGCTGCACGTACGATCTCGATTTTGCCGAGGGCTATCCACCGGTCGATAACGATCCTGAGTTGTTTGCCCGAATCGCGCCCGCTCTGCCCGAATTGCAGCTCGCGGACGAGCCGCTGCTAATCGCCGAGGATTTCGCGTTCTATCAGCGCCATCTGCCGGGCGTGTTCTTCTTGCTGGGCACGGGCGTGCCAGAAGGACAAGAAAACCCGATCGACGCTGATGACTGCCCAGCCTATGCGATGAGCGCTCTGCATACCGATACCATGCTCTTTGACGAGGAGATTCTTCTCAAAGGCCTCGATGTCTACAAACGATTGCTTTTGCTTGACTAAGGCGCAAAGGACTATTTGTTCTAGAAAACACGAACAAACGTACGATATAATAGAGATGTAAGTCTATAGAAACGTTTGACGTTACTAACGTAAGGCGATACTATGATTGCATCGTATAAAGATGAGGATACCGAACGCTTTGCCATGGGTGTGCGGGTCAGGAGGTTCGTGCCCTTTGAGCGTGTTGCGTTGAGGAAGATTCGCCAACTGCAGGTTTGTGCTTCGCTTGATGATCTTCGCGTTCCACCGGGCAACCGCCTGGAAGCTTTGAAGGGCGATCGTGCCGGTCAATATAGCATCCGTGTTAACGAGCGCTATCGGGTCTGTTTTGAGTGGAGACAGGAGATGGCTTGGAATGTCGAAATCGTCGATTATCACAAGTGATGAGACTTCGGCCGATTTGCTGTCGCCGGTGACTCCTGGTGAGCTTCTCAAAGAGGAGTTTCTTGTTCCCATGGGCATTTCTCAATATCGCCTTGCGAAAGAGACTGGGATTCCGGCTCAGCGTATCGGGCAGATTGTCTTGGGAAAACGTCGCGTGACGGCCGACACCGACCTCCGTCTTTGCCGTTATTTTGGCCTGACGGATGGTTATTGGCTGCGCGCTCAGGTGGCGTTTGACCTTGAGGCCGAGAAAAGGCGGATCGAACCGGAACTCGACAAGATCGTTCCTGTTCAGCAGGCTATCGCACTGTAGTGCTCAAAGATGATGGGGGTGGCGCGGCGATGAGGCGACGCCGACAGTCTGCCGTATATAGTCCGGGTGGATGCGGGTGCGGTTTGCTGCTGCTTCCGGTTATTGCTGTGAGCATTGGCGTGATGTTTGCGCTTGCCGGACTTGCCGCGGCGGCGCTCGTGCTGTTTATCACTGCCATCGGCGTGACGATTTGGCTCTGCCGCAATCGCGAGCAACGCCGTGCCGACGGTAAAACCAATGTCGGCTGGGTCGTCTTTCTGATCATTGCGTACCTGCTGAGTGCCAGCTACCTTGTTTTCTTTGTCCTGTTGATGATCAGTGCCTTTACCGGGGAATCCGTCACGGTGGGTTGATGCACTGCCAGCAGACGGTCGCGCGCAGTGCGTTTGCTCGGCGTTTGGATAACTGCATTGGTCGTTTACCGCAGCCTTAGCTCTCAGCTAATGAATTCAAGTTCAATCCTTCCTACGATGTGCTGTGTACCGGCACGGTAGCCGGATCGTAGGAAGGATGAATAATGGCAAAAGAGGGAAAGAAGCCAATCGGCAAGATTGTCCTAGGCATCATCGTGGTGCTGGTTATTGTCGGTGCCGTGGGCTCTATGGGCGGCAACTCAACCGATTCGTCTGCGAGCGATTCGGCAAAACCTGCCGAGACGACACGGCAGGCTGAGGAGCAAAAAGAACCGCAAGAACCGTATACCATTGCTGACGAGGCTGAAGACACTTCCAATCAGTTTACCTATAAGATCACGGGCACCCTGACCAATAACACGGACAAGGAAAAGAGCTACATTCAGATTGAATATGTTCTGTATGATGCCGATGGCAACCAGGTTGGAACGGCTCTTGCAAACACCAATCATCTGAAGGCGGGCGGCTCCTGGAAGTTCGAGGCGCTGGGTACGGTGTCTCCCGACCAGGTTGCTAGCTGGGAGCGTTCGGACGTAAGCGGTTTCTAGCATGTTGCATGCACTGGGGGAGGTGAAGTCGTATGTCCGATAAAAAGCTGACCGAGGAGTTGCTCAATGAGCTTCTCGATGCGCCGAACATCGATGCCTATATCAGGGAGCACGACTTTGCCGCCCCGTCGCTTTCGGACTACCTGAAGCGGCTACTGCAGGAAAAGGGCTTGGAGCGCTCGCGCGTGGTCCGTATGGCTGATCTCAATGAGACCTTTGGCTATCAGATCTTTACCGGTGCGCGTCATCCGAGTCGCAATAAGGTGCTGCAGATTGCCTTTGCGATGGCGCTGACGCTCAAAGAGACCAACCGTGCGCTGACGGCTGCCGGGGTAAGCGTCCTTAACTGCAAGGACCGCCGCGATGCGATTATCATCTTTTGCATCGATCGCGGGTGCAGTCTCCAAAAGGTCAACGAGGAACTGTATCGCTTTGGCGAGGAGACGGTGAGTTAGCGGCTGATATCTGAGCCGGTAGAGCTGTCGAACAACGATGCAAACGAACGGGGCGCGGATGCCATGGGGTGTCTGCGCCCTGCGCTATGATGGAGGCTATGGATACTCAGAGCCCAACATATTCCGATGACGAGCTGACCGCAGCGCTTGCCGAGCACCTGGCGTCGCTCGATCGCGACGACAGCTATCGCGTGGAGCGTGTACTTAAGCGCTCGTCCGTTGAAGCAACCGAGCTCGTGTACTTTGAAGGAACCGGCGGTGGTTCGCTCGGCCCCTTTGTCCGTAAACGCATCGATGCTTCGGCTCAAATCGGCGGGGCATACGAGCGTCTGTTTGCCGCTCAGCGGGCAGGCAGGCGTTTTGAGCACCTGCCCAGAATCGTCGATTGTCGTCGTGTGGGCGACGAGCTCAACGTGGTTATGGAATACATCGAAGGGGAGACGCTCGGGGCGCTGGTGGACCGTCTGGGAGCCACCCCCGATTATGCGCGTGAATTGTATCCTGCCCTTTGCGACGCCGTGGGTGAGCTCCATGCCGGTTTTGCAATGGCGGGGGAGACGTCGGCGCCGGAGATCCATCGCGACCTCAAGCCGTCGAATATCATCGTGACAGGTGCCAACTATACGCCTAATGACGGCCTGACATTTTCATCGCTGGTGATTATCGACTTGGGGATCGCGCGCGTATGGCGCGATGGCGCCGATGCCGACACCGTCAAGTTTGGCACGCGACCCTATGCGCCGCCCGAGCAGTATGGGTTTGGGCAGACGAGTGTGCGCAGCGACGTCTACGCACTTGGGGCCCTGTTGTTCTTCTGCTTGACGGGAGTCGACCCTAAACCAGGGCTCGACATGCGTGAGCAATGCGAGGCGCGCAGCATTTCCACTCCACTTGCCGATGCCGTTTGCATGTCGATGGCGCTCGACCCGGCCAAGCGTTTTGCGAGTGCGGAAGCGTTGGGACGGGCGACGCGCGCGGCATACGATCTGAGTCGCCCCGTGCGGCCTTCTGCGCCTGCGCCTGTCCGTACTCCGGCCTCGGAGACAGTGTTGGCGTCCCAAGGGCTCCAGAAACCCGCAGGGCTTCCTAGCCCTGCCGCCTCCGCTGCATGCGGTCTGCTCTCTCGCGTTCCGGAGTCTCTGGGGCGCATTTGGAATACGCTCGTCTGCTTCTCGCTGCTTGTGTTCTTTGCCGGTAGCCACTTTGCCGTCTTTCACCCCACGGGAGCAAACCAAAGCTACCCGACGTGGCTTCTCATAATCGAGTATTTTTTCTTTGTCGATGGCCTTATGGTGCTTATGCATTTTGCGCTGCTCGATAAGCGCCGTCTTCGTCGGCGATTCGCATTGCTCGACAGCTATCGCGGCAAGAAGCTCGCGAAGCTCTTGCTCAAGGCATTGGGTGTGCTGCTCCTATGCATGATCGTCATAGTCGCGGTTGCCAATGCGACCGGCGTCGTCGATACCTCCGCTACCTAAAAGAAAAAGGGCCCCATTGGGGCCCTTTGCAGTTGAACTTAGATGCGGTTCATCTGAGCGGCGACTTTGTTGTACCAGTCCTGCCACGTGGGCGGGCAGTACTTTTTGGCCGCTGCTGGGGTAAGGGTGGAGCCGTAGTTGGCGCCCAGATAGGCAACGTGAGCGGAGATGCCCTCGCTCCAGCTGCCAAAGCTGCGCCAACCGCCGCCGCGGGCACTCCAGCCCCAGGCGTTGTAAGAATTGGCGCAATAAGCACCCTTGGTGCTCTCGATGCAGGCGATGGCGGGGGACCAACGGGGGTCGACACCGGTATTCCAAGCGGCGACGGCAAAGTTATAGCCCTGGCCTGCCATGGGGGAGCCGGCGAGATAATTGTCGATGCGGCCTGTCCACTCATTAATGAACGAATCGTAATCGGAGCTACCGGTATTGGCGTTGTTCACCGTGGTGTCGATGGTGGTGTTGGTGTTGGTGGCCTGGCTGCTGGAATTGCTACCGCTTACGCCCTCGCCCGAGAGCTTCTCGGCGGCAGCGGCCTTATCGGCCTCAAGCTTGGCAAGCTCGGCGGCATTTTCCTGCTCGGCTTTTGCCTGTGCCTCGCTGCGGAGCTGCTGGGCCTGCGCCAGCGCATCCTCGGCGTTTTTCTGCTCTGCCTCAAGCTGAGACTTGGCTTGCTGGAGCTCGGCTTTGTTCTGCTCGAGTTCGGTTTGCATGTTATTGAGCTGCTCGATCTCGTCGACGCTCGAGCTCGTGATCTGGTTGGTGTATTTGCAGGTTGTGATGAACTCACCCAGGCTCTGCGCGTTGACCAGGAAGCTCACGATGGGATTGGTGCCCTTCTGATACTTGTACAGATCGCGCATGGCGGAGCTTGCCTTGGCCTGCTGCTCGGGAAGCTTAGCCTCGATTTCCTCGATGCTTGCCTCATTGGAGTCAATCTGCTTTTGCAGGTCATCGAGTTTGGTGCGGGCGTCGTTGTAGGCGCTCGTGGCGGCTTCGATCTTCTGCTGGGCTGCGGAAAGCTGGTCCTGCGTTGCCTGCGAGGCGGCATACGCCGCAACGGGGGAGAGCATCGGCGTGGCCGTCAGCGCAACGGCGAGCGCGGCGCTCGTGATGATACGAGCCGGCTTCGACGCAATGAGCGCTGCGGTGCGATGATTCGAATGCTGCATCCAGTCCCTCTGCAATCAATCGTAGGTTATGGTTCGAGGTGTATTCTACTACTGCTTTCGACCTCAACTTGAACCTTAAAGGTCCCAAAGGGTCAAGTTGAACTTGAGGCTTTGGCTTTGACCTGCAGTTATGATGAATTGTTGAGAAACCATAGAGTTCAACTTTAACGTTACGGCACCCTATTGCAACGGGATTCTTGGCTGTAAAAGCTACTTCAACGTGGGATTTTGCAACTACAGGGTTCCTTCGCGACGAGCCTGCTCCACCTCTTTGAGTGCGTCGGCGGGAGTGAAGGAACAGGTGCCATCGCCGAGCTTGACCACCTGTATGTCGTCGCCGGTATGGGCTTCTCCGCCTTGTAGCACCACGCCGAAAATGCCCTCGTGGGGAAAGATACAGTCGCCGGCGAGATAGTAGATGGCACAGCGGGTGTGGCAGACCTTGCCGATCTGACTGATTTCGACCAGGACATCGTTGCCAATCTTGAGCTGCGTTCCCAGGGGGAGCGAGAGCAGGTTGATGCCCTGGGTTGTGACTGTCTCTTATACACATCTCCGAG
>CABSMV010000052.1 GCA_902478935.1 uncultured Collinsella sp.
CAGCGTCAGATGTGTATAAGAGCCAGACGCTCGAGGACCCCAAGCAGGTGCTGCGTGCACAGGAGCGCGCCGCGCGCGACCGCGCGATGGCCGAAATGAAGGCTGACGGCGTCGAATATGAGGAACGCCTGGAGCGCATCCAGGATGTCACCTACGAAAAGCCGCTCGAGGATTTGCTCGATGCCGCTTTTGACAAGTACTGCCAGGAAGTACCCTGGGCCAACGACTATCAGCTCTCGCCCAAGAGCGTCCTGCGCGACATGTTGGAGAGCGCGAGCGACTTTAAGGGCTATATCCAAAAGCTCGGCATCGCCCGCTCCGAGGGCATTCTGCTGCGCTACCTAGCCGAGGCCTACCGTTCGCTCGACCGCACCGTACCCATCGAGAAGCGCGATGAGCGCTTGCGTGACATCATTTCGTGGCTCGGCTTTGTGGTGCGCTCGGTCGACTCGAGCCTGGTGGACGAGTGGGAGAACGCCGGCAACCCCGCTGCACTCGACGCCGCACCGCCGCAGGGCATCGACGAGGTCGTTGCGGACCGTCGCGGCTGCACACTGTTGGTGCGCAACGCGCTCTTCCGCCGCGTAACCCTTGCCGCCCGCGGACACGTGCGCGACCTGGGCGAGCTCGACGAGGACTGGGGCATGAGCGAGGTCCGCTGGCAAAAGGCGCTCGATGCCTACCATGAGCAGCACGAGGAAATCCTCACCGACGGAGACGCCCGCAGCGCCGCGATGTTTTCCATCGACGAAAGCGACGAGAAGACCGATCACGTGTGGCACGTGCACCAGATTTTTGCCGACGAGGATGGCGACCACGACTTTGGCATCATGGGCGATGTCGATCTGGACGCCACGCAAGACGGCGGCGAGGTCATCTTCAAAAACTACCGCGTCGGCTTTATCGAGGACCTGCTCGAGGACTAGCCGGGCGCAATGGAACGAAACGAAGCGGGGCCGCTGGCAACATCGCCAGCGGCCCCGCTTTTGCACCATATGCTATGCCTTACTCGGCATCCTCGACCTCATACGAATCCGCCTCGGCTGGCTCATCGTTTGTCTCCGTCGCAGCCCCGCGCGCCTCGTCAAACGCCGCCTTCATGGTCTTGTTGCCCCAGGTGAGCTTGCGAATGGTAAGATCGTCGGCCTTCTTGTTGGCCAGGCGCAGATTGTTCTCGGAGGACAGCAACGCCTCCTTGGTTTTCTGCAGATGGCTAATCGTCTTGTCGATCTCATCGATCGCCGTTTGGAACTTGCGGCTCGCGATCTCGTAGTTGCGGCCGAAGTCGTTCTTGAACTTTTCCATCTTGGCTTCGAAGTTCGTGACGTCGATATTCTGCTGTTTGTACTCCGCCAGCTCCTGCTTATAGCGCAGCGAACCCATGGCAGCGTTGCGAAGAAGCGTAATCATGGGAATAAAGAACTGCGGGCGGATCACGTACATCTTCTCGTAGCGATAGCTCACGTCCACGATGCCGGCATTGTAAAGCTCGCTCTCGGGCTCGAGCAGCGTGCAGAGCACTGCATACTCACAGCCCTTCTGGCGACGATCGTGGTCGAGCTTCTTAAAGAAGTCCTCGTTCTTGTGCTTGGTCGCAGTCTCGTCGTTCTCGTTTTTCATCTCGAACATAATCGAAATGACCTCGTTGCCGCTCGCGTCGCACTCGCGGAAGATAAAGTCCCCCTTGGTGCCCTCGGACGCATCGTTATCTTTCTCAAAGTACGCGTTAGGAAACGCCGTCATGCGTAGGCGGTTAAACTCGGTCTCGCAGTGCTGCTCGAGCGACTCGCCCACCATCTTGGTGGACAGGCGGATCTTCATTTCCTTAAGGCGCTCAATCTCTTCGTCCTTGTAGCGGATCAACTCGTCGCTCACGCGCTTGGCCTGCGCGAGCTCAAGCTCGTGGGCTGCCTTGGCCTGTTCCTCACGCGAATCGCGCACCGCCAGCTCACTCGTCAGCTTGGCACGCGCCTCATCACGCTCACGCTCCGCCGCGGCGACCGCCTCCGATAGGTTCATTTTGGCCGTCAGCTCCTGTTCGCGCAGCTGGGCACGCAGGCCCTCGGCCTCTTGCTCGGACTGAGCCTTTGCGGCGGAAAACTTCTCTTGTACCTTCGCGCGATAGTCAGCAAGCGCGCGCTCGGCCTCGCTGCGAGCGGCATCGAGCTCACGCTGCGACTCTGCCGCGGCAGCGGCAAGCGCCATCTCCTGGGCCTTGTCCGCAGCGGAGAGCTTTGCCTGTAGCTCAGCAATCTGAGCGTCGCGGGCGGACAGATCGTTTTGAGCAGCATTGCGCGCCGCTGCCTCGGCAAGTTTGGCTTCGTCATCCTTGCGTCCCAGCTGCGCGCGCAGGTTGTCAATCTCACGCTGGAGCTCTGCGTTTTCCTTCTGCGCATCCGCACGGGCCTCAACCGCCGCGCGCTGGCTTGCACTCTCGCGCTCCGTGGCAGCGCCCTCAAGCTTGGCGCGCAGCTCGGCGAGTTCAGCATCGCGCTTGGCGACTTCTTGCGCCAGCTGCTGGGCCGCAGCGTTCTTCTGCTCGACAAGCTGAGCGTTGCGCTGAGACTCTGCCTCTTGCAAGGCGGCCGTCGAACGCGAGCGCTCAAGTTCCAGCGCCTGCTCGCCCTCGCGCTGGACTGCCTTCACACGCTCATCCAGGTCGCGCGAAAACTCAGCATCGCGCACTTGTTTGACGATATCCGCATAGCCGGACGCATCGACCTTAAAAACTTCGCCGCAATGCGGGCACTTAATCTCGTTCATAGCAGCTCCTCGATGGACGCAAATTTCAACCGACTACACTCTACCGCGCCGCACGGACAAAAAAGGCGCCGCTGCCATAATGGCAACGGCGCCAGAACCACCACAAAGGTGCCTGTCCCCTTTGTGGTGGTTCGAGAATTACAGTCCAAAATAGCCGAGGATTTGATCACGACTTACAGGCTTGTAGTCATTGGCGTCGAGGCCCACATCGTAGCGGTAAATGGGGCGCTCGCGATCGCGGTTGCGTGCGTTGGTGCGGTTACCCCTGCTGTGGATATGCCCATGCAGCATAATAGCGCCACGTGCCTTGCCGTTCCAGCTGAGCATGGGGTAATGGCTCATAACCAGACGATGGCCCTTGGCATAGCCAGGAGCAATCTCCAGGTAATCGCGCACGTCTTCCCAAATCCGCGGTGCGTCGGGATCTTCCCAGTCGCCGTCATGGTTGCCACGGATGAGCGTTACGTTTTGGCATTCGATGCGCTCGCGAAGACGCACGGCATCCGCTAGGGGCAAACGATAGGTAAAGTCTCCCAGGATGTAGAGACGGTCATCCGCAGCCACGCACTCATTGATGGCATCAATGACCTTGCGGTTCATCTCCTCGACCGAGCCAAACGGCCGGTCCATGTCGTGCAAGATATTCGTATCGCCCAGGTGCAGGTCGGCGGTAAACCACATCATCGTCTATGCCCTCATTTCACAACGTGTCCAACTCGTGCTAAGTATACAGACGCAGCGATGCGGCGGTTATCCAAAGAACCCGCCGAACAGTCCGCGGCGGCGCTTGTCTTGCTTTTTCGAAGAGTCACCCTGGGTATTCTTATCCTGCCGCTTCTTACGATCCCGCTCCAACTCATCGTCATCGAGTAGCATATCCCACCCAAACGGTTCGTCTGTCAGATCGAACTGGTCGTCGTCATCAAACATGGCTGTCTCCCTAACCGATTAGCGAGCATCCACCACGTAGAGTCCAACACGCACCTGATGCCACGGGCTGCGCTCGGGGGCAACCTGCTGCACGCGCGCCTCAAATACACCCTCGTTTCCGTAATACATCATCACGGATAGCGGGCCGACCTCGTTTCCCGGAACATAGCCGAGCTTGGTGTTGCCGTAGTAGATTGCAACCGCCTCGGAATCATGGGGATTATCGCGCTCGGCACGCAGTGTCAGCTTATCGCCCACTTTAAGATCGCCTAGGACCAAAGCGCCGTCGGCATATTGAAATCCTGCGATATGAAATGACAGAAGAACACGTGAAGGCTCGTATATGGCAACTCCTCTAACGGCCGGATAAACCAACGCTTAACCTCACTGAGAAGTTTACGGGCCCGTGCGGACACGAATTCACCCGCTCGCGCCTTTCACCCAGTTGCCGCAACGCTTGCGAGACAGAACGCTTGCAGATAAGATAGGAGTACGGATGGCACCCGTTGCAGCGGGTCTTGCCAACTCCGATACACGTTTTCATCGTGAGAAGTGGCCGTCTTCGCTTACGCGGGGGCGGCTATTTCATTCGGCCGATAAACAGGCCGAGTTCGATAGCCGCGATTAACAACGCCAGTAACGAAATAACATCGCTTACGTTCATACCAATTCCCTTCTAAAGGGAGTTGGCCCATCCGCACCCCATAGCAGTAGTCTAACGTAAATGACAGGTAATAGGAACACTTGTTCGTATTACCTGTCATTTCCTAATGCACAAACATGCGCACGAATTTGTGCTTCCAGCTTGCGTAGGGCGCATACCGAAACGGCACGTCCAGCCAGGTTGACTTGTTCACGATGCTCTTCTTGTGGCTAAACGTATCGAAGCTCTCGCGGCCATGGTACTGACCCATACCGCTCGCACCCATGCCGCCAAAGCCCATATGGCTCGTAGCCAAATGCATGATCGTGTCGTTGACGCAGCCGCCGCCAAAGGGCACGTAGCGCACAAAGCGCTGCTGAGTCGCACGGTCCTGGCTAAAGATATACAGGGCCAGCGGCGTCGGACGATCCGTGATGAACGCCTCGGCCTCGTCTAGGCTCTCAAACGTCAGCACCGGCAAGATGGGGCCGAAAATCTCCTCCTGCATCACGGCGTCATCGGGGGTCACGCCGTCTAGGATCGTCGGCTCAATCTTGAGCGACGACTCGCGCGCCGTGCCTCCCAGCACAACCTTATCGGGATCGATCAGCCCACGCACGCGCGCAAAATGCTTGGCGTTGACAATATGACCGTAGTTCTCGTTGTCGAGCGGGTGCTCGCCAAACATGCGACGGACCTCCTCCTTGATGAGGCCCAACAGCTCATCGTGCACGCGCACGTCGACCAGCAGATAGTCGGGCGCCACGCAGGTCTGCCCCACGTTGAGCCATTTACCAAATGCGATACGGCGTGCCGCGACCTTCAAGTTTGCCGTCGCATCCACGATGCAGGGACTCTTTCCGCCCAGCTCAAGCGTCACGGGCGTGAGGTTTTTGCTCGCGCGCTCCATGACGAGCTTGCCGACCGGAACGCTACCGGTAAAGAAGATCTTGTCCCAGCACTCGTCGAGCAGCGCCTCATTCTCGGCACGCCCGCCTTCGACGACCGTCACCAGGCGCGGATCAAATGCTTCCTCGCAAATCTGCCTGAGCACCGCGCTCGATGCCGGAGCATAGGCACTCGGCTTGATAACCACGGTATTGCCTGCGGCAAGGGCGCCAGCGAGCGGCTCGAGCGTCAGCAAAAACGGATAGTTCCAGGGCGCCATGATGAGCGTGACGCCATAGGGCACGGCTTGTGTTTTGCACACGCTCACGGCGTTAGCGAGGTCACACGGACGCAGGCGCGGACGACTCCATCGGGCCACATGCGCAATCTGATGACGAATCTCGGAAAGCGACGTGCCGATCTCGCACATATATGCCTCGTCATGCGACTTTCCCAAATCGGTCTTGAGCGCATGGGCAATATCGGCCCCGTGCGCCCGTACCGTATCGCGCAGGCGCACCAGTGCACGGCGGCGAGCATCGACATCAAACGTAGCGTGCGTCTTAAAGTAGGTGCGCTGATCGCCGACGATGCGCGCAATTTCCTCGGTGTTCATGGCAACCTCCTAGTTCTCGTCCTCAAACATACCACCTGCAACAACTTCGTACATATGCTCGAGCTCCAGGCGGTCCATTAAAAGAGGAACGGGGTACAGGGGATTGGCCTCGGCATCGGCATGCGCCGCCATCTCGGGAATGTCGGAGCGGCGAATACCCGAGACATATTTGGGGATTCCCAGGGCCTCGTTCATGCGGTCGACCCAATCGATAAAGGCCTCGGCCGCAAGACTGTCCTGTGCGGTAGCCGGCGCAATGCCCGCCATGCGAGCAAGATCGGCAAGCTTGGGGGCGGCGGCGTCACCATAAGCGCGAAGCATGTGCGGCAGGATGATCGCGTTGGCCAAACCGTGCGGAATTCCGTATCGGCCGCCCAGACTGTGCGCGATGGCATGCACATATCCAACATAGGAGCGAGTAAACGCAACGCCCGCCTTATACGCCGCCGAAAGCATATTGCGGCGCGCACGCATGTCGTCGCCATGCTCATAGGCCTCGAGCAAATTGTCGCGGATGAGCTGGACCGCCTGACGCGCCATCTTGCGCGTGTAGGGCGTGGTGCTACGGCCGATAAAGGCCTCGACAGCATGCGTCAGGGCATCCATACCCGTCTGCCCCGTAATGGAGGCAGGCAACCCGCGCGTAAACTCGGGGTCGTGGACTGCAAAACGCGGGATGAGCACAAAGTCGTTAATGGGGTATTTATAGTGCGTCTCATCATCGGTGATAACCGCCGCGAGCGTGACTTCACTTCCCGTACCGGCAGTAGTGGGAACCGCAATAAGCAGCGGCAGGAGACGATGAACGCGCAACAGGCCGCGCATCTTGTTGATGGGCTTGTTTGGCTGCGCGATACGTGCTCCCACGCCCTTGGCACAGTCCATGGCCGAGCCACCGCCAAAGCCGATAATGGCCTGGCAGGCGCGCTCTCGATACAGGGACGCCGCTTCTTCCACGTTTGAGACCGTGGGGTTCGCACGCGTTTCGGCATAGACCGCAACGCCAATTCCCTTGGACGCGAGCGCTGTCTCGAGCGGTGCCGTGAGCCCCAGACGGGCAATGCCGGGATCCGTCACGATAAGAACCCGCTGTATCGAACGCTTTTGAAGCACTGTGGGCACATCCTCAGCGTGTTCTAGAATGCGTGGCTCGGTATAGGGCAGCACCGGCAATGCGATGCGAAAAACCGTTTGATACGTTCGGCACCAGGCGCGGCGGGCTAGATGCATAAAGGAAGCTCCTTCATTTGTTGATAGGTCAACATTTGCTCGCCCGATTGTACTCAGCAGAGATCGCAGACGGCCTACCAATCGTTAATCAATCAACATCTTCATATCTCAAAATTGTTTTATTAAAAATCATTCCTAATAGGCTTCACATTTGGTTGCATTTATGGATAATAGAACTCGTCAAGACGCACGTCCGGAGAGGGCCCTTACGGGACCGGACGAGCGCGCAATCGCCATCGATCGAAAGGATCGAATCATGAAGTTTGTTTGCCCCGTTTGCGGTTATGTGGAAGAGTTCGACGGCGACCAGCTGCCCGAGGATTTTAAGTGCCCCCAGTGCGGCGTTCCCGGTTCTCGTTTCCTGAAGCAGGAGGAGGGCCAGCTCGAGTGGGCTGCCGAGCACGTCGTGGGCGTCGCCAAGATGGAGGGCGTCTCCGAGGACATCGTTGCCGACCTGCGCGCCAACTTTGAGGGCGAGTGCTCCGAGGTCGGTATGTACCTGGCCATGGCTCGCGTCGCTCATCGCGAGGGTTACCCCGAGATCGGCCTGTACTGGGAGAAGGCTGCCCACGAGGAGGCCGAGCACGCCGCTAAGTTCGCCGAGCTCCTGGGCGAGGTCGTGACCGACTCCACCAAGAAGAACCTCGAGATGCGCGTTGAGGCCGAGAACGGCGCCACCGCCGGCAAGACTGATCTTGCCAAGCGCGCCAAGGCCGCTGGTCTCGATGCCATCCACGACACCGTGCACGAGATGGCTCGCGACGAGGCCCGCCACGGCAAGGCTTTCGCCGGCCTGCTCAAGCGCTACTTTGGCTAAGCCAGCCGCCTGAGAGACAATCTCTAGCTCGATAAGGCCCGAACCGCACGGTTCGGGCCTTTTTCGTGCCTCACGAACTTGTTAACTCCCTGAAATAGGACCGCCTTCGGCATCGGTTTCTCGTCAAAAACTAAGTGAGTAGACTTTTTGGAACTTGCCGAGCACACCATCCATATTGCTTTATAAAGCCGCAGGTAAATGACTTGTTGCAAAACGGCCTGGTCGCCAAAGTGCCAAAAGTCTACTCACTTAAAACCGCAGCCGTCCACGATCGAGTCTTTTTGTGCCTAACGGGCATCTTTCCGTCGATTACTCCCAATTTTGTCCAGTCAACGAATAGTTCAGACCGGAGTAATGTCTCAGCCCTTTGCTCATCTGAGCTTTTATCACGATATTCAGCATCGAGCATCCTGCATACGGCCTTAACGATCGCGCGGAATCTATCCTCATCGGATATCTGTCTGTGTGTCAGGAGAAGTACATCGTAGCCCATGGCCTGAAGCGCCGTCATGCGGTCTGCGTCACGCAAGCCATCCCCTACTCGTCCGTGCGAGGCCTTTCCCTGACATTCAATGGCCACCTGTCGCCTGCCGTCCGGCGTAGAAAGTAGTAGGTCGATATATACACGGGACTTTCCCACAATCGCTCGAGCACTTGTGCTTAGCGCCACTTCGACATTGAGCTCTATACCGCAAAACCCTTCGCCTCCCAGGGCTCGCGGCAGCCCGAGCAACAAATGCGCCTCGACCTCAAAAGGCGACGCGGCACCCAATGGGACGAGTTGCGATACCGCCATAAATCTATTGCCGTAACGCATCCCGCAAACATCTGAACAAAAACGGTCAAGGTCTCTGCCCAAAACCAAAGCGTCTCGACGCCATAAATTTGAAGTGGCGCCGTCCTCGGACGGGCAGCGCACCCAACCGAACGTTGTCGAAATCGCGCCCGAATCAATTGCACGTGAAAGCTCCGCCTCGAGTGCCGCCGGCAGAGCACACACCGCAAACAGGCCGCACATCTCCGCCAACACAAAAAGAAGCTGAAGATCCGTCAGATGCCGCGACATGATGAATGCCGTCAGTAGAGGAGACGTAATCAAAAATCCATGCTCCGTTTCCAGCACAGATTCCCTGGGGGGCTCACCAAGAAACAGCCGCTGTCTAATGCTGGCAGGACAAGTCCGTTTGTTTCTCGTCCGAACCAATGTATACAACGGAAAGCCGAGCGCAACCGCAGCCGTCGGGTTACGGGCGAGGTCATATCGCTGCCGGTCTTCTTCCGGCCGTGGAAGCGGCGGACACAAAGCGCGGACCTGAGGAGGCAAACGCCAGTATCTAAAAGCCGATATGTCACAAAGTAAATCCTTCATAGGCACAGGAAAACACGAATTTCAACCCAGCCTGTCTCACATTGGGGCAAACGCACCAAAAATGGCACCGAACGGACTGTTAAGTTTTCAACAGCCCTCCCCAACTGGCCAAAAGCTTGCCAAAAGCTGGACGAAGCCCTGTTGAAAACCCCATTTTTTCTTATGCAGAAACTTTGCGCGGCAAGTGAGTAGGCTTTTTTAACATCCCGAGCAGGCCGGTCATCCTGCTTTTCAAAACCGCAGGTAGATAGCTTGTTACAAAACTGCCTGGTCTCCAAAGTTCCAAAGGTCTACTCACTTAGGTTGCAGAGTGCTCCCATTAGCTGCAATTCCAAGGTATTAAGCACTTTTGGACTCAAATCGTCATACTGAACAAGAATTTGACTTGAGTTTTCAGGGACAGATGCGCCATCGGCACACCAATAGCAGTCACTGACATCGACGAACGGGATACCCGAGCGCGTGAGGGCCCGCACAAAAGAGCTTCCACCCGCTCCGCGCTCTGCAGCCACGGTGCAGTAAAGGCCCGCGTCTGCATGCTCAATCGAGACCTCCCCTGCCGGGAACGCTTTCCGTACAAGCGCCGCCAGGCCATCGCGCGCCTCGCGAGCGCGCACGCGCACGCGGTTCACATGTCGCTCGTAATCACCCGATTCCAGCAAACGAGCCAAAGCGACCTGGTCAACAGAGCTCACCGATGAGGCGTAAAAACCAAGGTTGTGCCTAAACCGCTCCATCAGCTCATCGGGCAACACCATGTACGCTAGACGCAACGCCGATGAAAGGCTCTTCGAAAATGTGTTGGTATAGATAACCGACTGGGCGGCGTCGATTGACGCGAGCGCGGGAATCGGCTTGCCGGCAAGGCGAAACTCACAATCGAAGTCGTCTTCGATGAGATACCGGCCCGGCTGCTCGGCTGCCCAGCTGAGCAGCGCGTAGCGACGCGCAATGCTCGTCACAAGGCCGGTCGGATACTGATGGGACGGCATCAGGTGAAGGACATCGGTCCCGCTTTTCTGCAGAGTGCTCAAGTCCACGCCCTCATCATCCAACGGGATATGTCGAACTTTGCAGCCCATAGCCTGATAGATGCGCGTCAGGCGCAAATAGCCCGGGTCCTCAACGGCATACACCCTGTCGGCTCCAAGCAGCTGAACCAACATGGTATCGAGCAGCTGGGCGCCCGCACCGATAACAATGTTGTTGGGGTCGACATTCATACCCCTTGTCCCGCGCAGGTGGTGAGCGATTGCGCGTCGTAGCCGAGCGGTGCCCTGTGCCGGTGCGGGTGAGAAGATTTCGCGCTCATCTTCGGATGCCAGCGTCGCCCGCAGTGCGCTTTGCCAAAGCCGCGCCGCCTCCAAAGCGGAAGGAGAAAGTGCATCGAATCGCTCGACCTGTCCGTTGACATCATGCGCGCTGGGGCCCACAGAGACGGCATCTCGGTCGATGTTCCCCGTAGCCAAAGGCAAAACCGGTGCATCCGGAAGCTCACAAGCGTAGTAGCCACGACGCGGCTTTGAGCAAATATAGCCCTCGGCAAGTAACTGGCTATATGCATTCTCGATGGTAATGACACTGATTCCCAGATGACTGGCAAAGGCGCGCTTAGACGGCAAATGCTCCCCCGCCGCAATGCGTCCAGCAACGATATCATCTCGAATTTGCTGGTAAACATACTCATAGAGCGATGCTCCGCCGCGTTTTTCCAAATTGTAGTCAAGCATGAGCCTATCACCTGACCTTATTAAGTCATTCAATCTGGTATTAGTCTGACCTTGTCATTATCTCGAAATCTGAGTATTTCGCCATACCCAGCTCCCCGATAGGATGTTCCGTCAAGCAATGCACATGCCAACCAAGGGAGCAACCATGGCAGAACAGACCAGCAAGGCCGATCGCGTCAAACTCAATCGCGAGCTCGCGCAGATGCTCAAGGGCGGCGTCATCATGGACGTCACCACGCCCGAGCAGGCACGCATCGCCGAGGAGGCGGGCGCCTGCGCCGTCATGGCACTCGAGCGCATCCCGGCCGACATCCGTGCCGCAGGCGGCGTCTCGCGCATGAGCGACCCCAAGATGATCAAGGGCATCCAAGAGGCCGTCTCCATCCCCGTCATGGCCAAGTGCCGCATCGGTCACATCGTCGAGGCGCAGGTCCTTCAGGCCATCGATATCGACTACATCGATGAGTCCGAGGTTCTCTCCCCCGCCGACGATGTCTACCACATCGACAAAACCCAGTTTGACGTCCCGTTTGTCTGCGGTGCCCGCGACCTGGGCGAGGCGCTGCGCCGTGTTGCCGAGGGCGCCACGATGATTCGTACCAAGGGCGAGCCGGGCACGGGCGACGTCGTCCAGGCTGTGCGCCACATGCGCAAGATCCAAAAGCAGATCCGCGACGTTGTTGCCCTGCGTGACGACGAGCTCTTTGAGGCTGCCAAGCAGCTGCAGGTTCCGGTCGAGCTGGTGCGCGATGTCCACGCCACGGGCAAGCTTCCCGTCGTGAACTTTGCCGCCGGCGGCGTAGCAACCCCCGCCGACGCCGCGCTGATGATGCAGCTGGGTGCCGAAGGTGTCTTTGTGGGCTCGGGCATCTTTAAGAGCGGCGACCCGGCCAAGCGCGCCGCCGCCATCGTCAAGGCCGTGGCAAACTTCACCGATGCCAAGCTCATCGCCGAGCTTTCGGAGGACCTGGGCGAGGCCATGGTCGGCATCAACGCCGACGAGATTGAAATCATCATGGAGGAGCGCGGACGTTAGTCCAGCAGAAAGGATCGCGCATGAGCGATTACGCAGACCAGACGGTCGCCGTGCTGGCGGTCCAAGGTGCTTTTGCCGAGCACGAGGCGAGGCTGTCCGAGCTGGGCGCACACTGTATTGAGCTGAGGCAGGCGGCCGATTTGCAGCAGGACTTTGACCGTCTAGTACTTCCCGGCGGCGAGTCTACCGTTCAAGGGAAGCTGCTTGATGAGTTGGGCATGCTCGAGGAGCTTCGTGCCCGTATCGCTGAAGGCATGCCCGTCCTGGGCACCTGCGCCGGCCTGATTCTGCTGGCTCACGACCTTGCCGCCCATGACGATAAGGGCACGCCCCGTTTGGCAACCATGGATGTGCTTGTCGAGCGCAATGCCTACGGCAGGCAGCTCGGCAGCTTTCGAACCAAGGGACAGGTAGCCGGCATCGACGGTGAAGTGCCGCTGACGTTTATCCGCGCGCCCCGCATCGTCGAGGTCCACGACGATGCCAAGGCCTTAGCGAAAGTCGACGGGCGCATTGTCGCCGCCCGCCAGGGCAACCAGCTCGGCGTAACCTTCCACCCCGAACTCGACGACGACACCCGCCTCCATGAGCTCTTCCTCCAAATGTAGACATCGAAATCAGCAAACGAAACGAGAGTGGACAATCTCCCACTTTGAGCTTGAATGCAGGCTCAAACCGGGAGATTGTCCACTCTAATGCTATGTAGTCGTTGGGGACGTTCTTAAACGACTAGTCAAACAAGAACGTCCCCAACGACTAGTCATTTAAGAACGTCCCCAATGACTACCTTTTGGCAAGTTTGAATCAAGGCAACGCCGATGTTTTGGTACCGACAGCGAGCGCCCACCAGAGCGAACAAATTGGCAAGAAAAGAGGGCGGCATAGACCTTCTGGTCATGCCGTCCTCTTTGAATGACAGGTTGTCGCTCTGGTGGGCGCGCAGCGTCAACTAGTTACGCCGTTCGTAGAACCGCGTAACCCCTAGAAACGGTTGCCGCGGAAGCCGCCACCGTTGCGGCCGCCACGATCGCCACCACGACCGCCACGGTCGTTACCGCGGTTGCCGCCAAAGCCGCCACGGTTGCCGCCGCGGTCGCCATAGCCACCACGGTTGCCGCCAAAGCCGCCGCGACCGCCACGGTCGCCGCCGCGGTCACCAAAGCCGCCACGGCCACCGCGATCGCCACCGCGGCCGCCACGGTCGCCACCACGGCCACCGCGATCGCCAAAGCCGCCGCGACCGCCACGGTCGCCGCCACGGCCACCACGGTCGTCACGGCCGCCGCGAGGACCGCGATCCTCGTCCAGGCCCATGGCGACGAGCGGAGCGATAACCTTATCGAGAGCGGCCATCAGCTCGGTGGCCTCCTCGTAAGCTGTCTCTTATACACATCTCCGAGCCCACGAG
>CABSMV010000053.1 GCA_902478935.1 uncultured Collinsella sp.
TCTACACCCTAGAGTTCGTCGGCAGCGTCAGATGTGTATAAGAGACAGCTCGTCTTCTTGCGAGGCGGCGATGGAGTTGACGCCAAAGCTCACGATCTCGACACCACGCAGGTCGCGCCAGTCGGCCGAGAGGACCTCGTTGAGCGCGCGGGCGAGCTCGGTGGTGTGGCCGGGGATGGCACTGTAGCGGATGCCCATCTCCGAGATCTTGGCAAAGGCGGGCTGCAGGGCGGTGAGCAGCTCGGACTTAAGCTGGCTGTCGATCTTGTCGCGCGTATAGCTATCGGTCACGTTGCCGCATACGTTGGTGTAGAACAGCAGCGGGTTGGTGATGCGGTACGAATACTCGCCGTTGCAGCGCACGGAGATGTCGACGTCCAGGCCAATGTTGTTATCGACCGCGCGGAAGGGCACGGGCGAGGCGGTGCCGTACTTGTTGCCGATGATCTCCTTGGTGTTGATGAAGTAGACGCGCTGGTCCTTGCCCGCGTCGCCGCCAAAGGTAAAGCGGCTGCCGATATTGGCGAAGGTCTCCTTGATGGAATCGCCCAGGTTGCCGCTAAAGACGCTCGGCTCGCTGCCGGTATCGAAGACGAACTCACCGGGCTCCAGCGCGACTTCGATGATCTTGCCGTTTTGCACCACGAGCATGCCCTGGCCGTCGTTGACGGCGATGACCGAGCCGTTGGAGATGACGTTGTCCTCGCCGCGCGTGTTGGAGCTGCGGCCACCGGTACGTTTGCTGCCCTTGCAGGCCAAGACGTCAGCAGGCATCGATTCGCAGTAGATAAATTCCTTCCACTGGTCGGCCATGACGCCGCCAGCAGCTCCCAATCCAGCTTTCAAGAGTCCCATGGTGATCTTCCTTTCTCGTCAAAGGCCGGGTGGTTATTGGTCAGAATGACTAATCGTCCTTGTCGTCTTTCATGACAACGGTGGTCTCGGTGTGGCTGAAGGTGTCGTGCTTCTCGGTCAGGTCGAGCTCGCCACAATACTCATCGGCATGGGTTGCTTCGTTGGCCGTCTTGAGCTGGCCTACCAGTAGCACGTCTCCGATAATCACGATGATCAGCGGCGCGATGATGTTGATGAGGATACCCTCGATATCAAAGGTGAGGTAATCCGGATCGAAGGCGTATTCCCCCATAAAGAGAATCTGGGAGAGGATAAATCCGATCACGAAGAACAGCACCGAGGCGATGGCGAGCTTGGGCTTGGAGCAGGGGAGCTCGCCGACCAAGCGGCCGGTCTGGCCGTTCATGGCAAACAGGTAGCTCTTGCCGTTCCACGAGGTGGAGAGCATCCAGACGGGGAACAGGGCGTAGTCGCTGTCTTCCCAGGTGTAGTCGAGCTGCTTGCTTTCGACCGTGGCATCGTCGTATTCGTCGACGACGGTCTCGCGCAGGGCCGAGATCGTGCTTTCTTCCATACGGCGCTCGGCGCGCGCCTTGCAGGTCTCGCAGTCCTCGTCGTAACGGTTGGCGATGTAGCCGGGCATATAGGCGACCGAGAACGGACGCAGCGCGTCGTAGTCAAACGGCTCGATGGCATCCATGTGGCCGTCGGGCATCTTGGACGATCCGTCGACGGGCACGCGCTTAAACGAGATATTGCCCTTGCGATAGGCATCGTAGTGGTCGGTGGTCGTGACGGTGCGGTCGGATTCCTCGGTCACGGTCTCGTTGGTCGCGTCAAAGTACACTTCGCCGTCAACGCGGGCACCGTAGAGCCAAAACGGCACGTAGACACCTTGGACCTCGTCGATGTGGTTGCCGGTGACAAAGCTCTTGGGCAGCAAGATCTTGCCCTTGTAGTGTTCCTTGAGTGCGGCCGTGACGTCATCGCGCCCGAGCTTAAATGGAATCACCAGGTCGGGCGAGAAGTCGCCCGAAAGCTGACCGGGCGCTACGGCGGAGTTGCCGCAGTACGGGCAGGTGGTGACAGCGACGGTGCCGTCGGACACGAGCTCGGCGCCGCACGACGAGCAGATGTAACCGGCGTTTTGAGCCAGCTCCTGCACCGCGTCGTCGGCAGCAGGTTTGGGAGCTGCGGCTGCGGCATCGGCTTTGGCATCTGCCTTGTCCTGGCGCTCGCGATAGAGGGCCTCGACTTCTTCGACTTCAAAGCGTGAGTCACAGTAGTCGCAGACAAGCTTTTGCTCGGCGCTGGCAAAATGCAGGGGACCACCGCAGGCGGGGCACTGATAGTTAACGCTCTCGAAGGCCATGATCGGTCCTTTCCGTGCCGGAGGCTATGCGCCGATGGCGCCGCCGCAGTATTCGCAGCGCCCACTGGCATCGGGAATGGTGGTGGCTCCGCAGAAGGGGCAGGTCACCGCGGTCTTGGGGGCCTTGGCGGCCACGACGCTGTCGCGCGTCTCCTGGCGCAGCTGCACCAGCGCGTCGCGGACCTCGGTTGCCTGGCGCTTGGCCTCGCGGTATTCGATGGAGCCGCGCTGATCGATGGTGGAGTCGTTTACGCGCAGGTTGATCTCGGTAAAGTACGGCGTGTTGACGTGAATGGTCAGATTAAAGTCGTAATCCAGGTCGTAGCGCGGCGGGTTGTAGCTCTCGCGCTCGCCGTCCTTGGTCTCGCGATAGATTTCGGTGCGATGCTCGTCGATATCCATATCGCAGCCGAGTACCTGCGAGAACTCGATGATGTCGGGATTGGCGTCGCGCCAGCGGCTCTGCGAGGTAATGATCAGCAGGCCCGCGTCCTCGTCGAGCATGATGTTGGTGCGCCCGGCAGAAAGCGTGCGCGTGGGGTTGAACGAAGACAGGCGTTCGGCGTTGGCCTCGCGGTAGGCGAGTTGCTCACGGATGTCGTCCGCGGTGCTGGAGCGATAGCCGTGAAAGTAGGGGGAGAGCTTGCCGGCGCACTCTTTGCACAGGTAGCCTTCATTGATTTTTGTCTTACCTAGAAGTCCCAGCTCGGTACCGCAAATCGCGCACTCTTTCTTCTCGAACATCTTGTCAAAGAAGCCCATGGCTGCCTCCCATCAACTGGTAGCGTGTGTCACTTTTGATGATGGGGGAGTGCGCGATCCTTCGCGATACCCAGTCGGCTCAAGGAGTCTCCACAACTGGGACACATGGCCCATTTTTCATCCGACACATAGGGACACTCCTTGCTGCGGGTAGTCATTGGGCACTCATTGGGGACGTACTTAAATGAGTGGCAGTTGGAGACACTCCTTGCCGAGCTAGAGGCCGCGCGTGTCCCTTCTGGTCCATGAGGCTCAAAACCGCGGTGTGACGTGAACGGCTGGGGTCAAATTTGCAGCATTTCAAGCCTGGCTTCGATATTGAGACTGGTTCTTTATTAAAATAGATTTCCAGACAATTGAACGGCTGGGGGTTAACCATGGGGGACATGGGAGACACAACCGCATATTTGCGTCGGGGCATTCGGGAGATTATATGCCTGGCGCTGTTCTTCTTCACGTTTTTGGCGTGCGAGTATCTCTTTGACGTGCGCATGGCCGAGTTCGTGTCTCCGGACGAGGTTGTTATTTATGAGAGCCTTGTTATCGGCGCGAGCGTGATTGGCTTTTTTGTGCGTCCTATTCTGTACTATCGCCGTCCCCATGCCATTGAAGCAACGAGTGACGTTACGGGCGTTTTGCTGGTGGCGGCATTGCTGCTGTCGATTATGGCGGTTCAGGTTGAGGTGATAATTGCCGGCGGTTTGGTGGCGTGCTGCGCGCTGGGCTACTGCGGATCGACTGCCCATGCAAACTTTGCGCGGCGCTTTGCACGGACGCCCTGCTTGGCGCGTGCGGCTGCACTTTCCTACGCCATGGGCGTTCTGGTGCAGGTGCTCAACCACATGGTGATGCCTGCCGGCATTCCTCAGCAGGCTGTTCTGGTCGTCTGCGCGATCGCGCAGGTGGCGTTGCTCCACGGTGCCCGACGCGCCAAGCTGCGCGACGAGTCCAATCCCAACTTTGAACCCAGTGCTGCCGGGCTTTCGGTAGATGCTCTGGAATATGGCGCCAAGTGGCATGACGATCCCGAGGCAAAGGCGGCATTCCGTCGCGCCGTAGTTCGCCTGACCGTGGCGACGGCGTATCTTTCCGGCGTATTCGCCGCTCTCAACGCGGGCTTCACGACCCTGCATGCTGTCGGAGCCGTCGATTTGGGCGATTGGCCGCGCCTGCTGCTTGTCGTGAGCTCGTTGGTCGCTGGCGCACTATTTGACCTGCACGGCCGCTCGTATATGAATATCGGCATGACATGTGCCGTCATACTGTCCACGCTTTCGTTCTTTGTGCTCATCGTCGATGGCAATGGCGGCAACGAGCTTGCTGCCACGATCATCTTTTATCTGGGCTCGGGCTTTTTCGTGGTGTTCTTTACCACAAAATATGCCGCCGTCTCGCTCTATGCGCGCTGGTCATATTTTTGGCCGTGCATGGGTTGCGTCGTCAACAACGTGTGCTCGATGCTCGTGACGGCGCCGGCGGTGGCGATTATTTTGAGTCAAAACGTGCTGGCTGCAGTCGGCGCGGCGTTCGTGATGTTTGTGGGTATTGCGATTACGCTACTAGGGCAGTTGGGGCGACGAGCCGATGATGTCGTGATGCAGGACGGCCTGCCGCTTGCCACCGACGATCTTGGTGCAGATCTTGCGTCTGCATGCTCCGACCCCGAGCCCGTGGAGGCAGCGGAGCTCACGCCCGATGAGCGCCTTGATGCCTTCGTCGCCACCTTTGGGCTTACAGAGCGCGAGCGCGATATTCTTGAGGTCTTGGTCGTTTCGGACCAGAGCGTTCAGGACATCGCCACAACGCTCTTTCTTTCGCGCTCCACGCTCTATCGCCACATTTCCTCGATCAACAAAAAGGCCGGTACCGCCTCGCGCGTGGCCCTCGTCAACTTCTTCTGGTCCTGGACACCCAAGGACTAGCTAATCTCCCAATAAGTTGCGGTGGAATAGTCCCTAAATTAAAGTCACGGGGCTTTAAACAGGAACTATTCCACCGCAACTGCTGGGGGGATAGGCTGCGGCGGCGGCAGAGGCAACGGCAGCGGCGTCGGCAGCTGTGGTGGCGGTAACGGCAGCTGGCAGGGTGTTTTCCGTCTACTTGCTACAGCAGCTCGCCGTGGCGTGTAATGTAGCGGCGCTTTGCCAGCTGAGTGAGCGCGATGTAGACGGTGACGATGCCGACGAGCAGCGCGAAAAAGCTCGCGGGCAGCGCCATGAGGCCGAGCGCATCGGCGATGGGGCTTGCCGGCAGCCAGGTGACGAGCGCCAGGCCCAGCACGGTAAGAACGCACAATGCGGGCGCGGCGTGGTCGCGCGGGCTCGGCAGATGCGGGGAGCGCAACATGTGGACCACGAGTGTCTGCGACCACATGGACTCGACAAACCAGCCGCTCTGGAAGAGCGCCGCAAAGGTCGCCATACCCGCGACGTCGCCCGCGGCGGCAAGCTCGGACCAGCTTGCGTCCACGGCGACGGGGCACACGACAAAGAAGAGCGCGGCGAAGGTCACGATGTCAAACAGCGAGCTCACGGGGCCCAGCTCGAGCATAAAGCCCTTGATGGACGCGGCGTCCCAGGCACGCGGGCGGGCAGTCCAGGCGTCATCGACGGTGTCCCACGGCAGTGCGATGCACACGATCTCGTAGACCAGCGACAGCAGTACCAGCTGCAGGGCGCTCATGGGTAAAAACGGCAAGAACAGGCTCGCGACGGTCACGGACAGCACATTGCCAAAGTTGGAGCTCACCGTGGTCTTGAGGTACTTGAGCAGGTTGCCGTAAGTGCGGCGGCCTTCGATGATGCCGCGCTCGAGCACGCCCAGGTCCTTCTGAAGCAAGATGATATCGGCGGATTCCTTGGCAATATCGACGGCCGAATCGACCGAGATGCCGCAATCGCTCGCACGCATGGCGGCGGCGTCGTTGATGCCGTCGCCCATAAAGCCCACGGTGTGGCCGAGCATCTCGCGCATGACACGTACCAGACGCGCCTTCTGCAGCGGCGAGAGCTTGGCGAAGAGGTGGGTTTTCTCGGCGCGCTTGGCAAGTTCGGCGTCATCGAGCGCATCGATCTCGGAGCCGAGCAAGACGTTGCTCGCATCGATACCAATCTGCTCGCAGACGGTGGCGGCGACGCGGTCGTTGTCGCCGGTTAGGACCTTGACCGCAACGCCCTTGGCCTCGAGGGTGGCGACGGCGCCCGCGGCACTTGCTTTGGGCGGATCGAGGAAGGCCAAAAAGCCCATCAGCACCATGTCGCACTCGTCGGCGATGCCAAACTCGCCCACGCAGCGCGGATTGGTCTTCTGCGCCACGGCAATTACGCGTAGGCCCTCGGCGTTAAGTCCGGCGATCTGCTTGCGAATCTGGGCGAGCTTGTCTTTGGTGAGCGGCTGAGCGATGCCATCGATCTCGACAAAGGAGCAGATCTCGAGCATTTCCTCGGCAGCGCCCTTGGTAACCATCTGGGTTTTGCCTTGGGCGTCGGCGACAACTACGCTCAGGCGACGGCGCGAGAAATCGAAGGGAACCTCGTCGACCTTGGTGTAGCGGTCGCGCAGGCTCTGGCCCAGCATGGAATCGGGTGCGACGGTCGAGGGCGTCACATCGGCACGGTCGATTACGGCCAGGTCGATAAGATTTTTGAGGCCGGTCTGGAAGAAGCTGTTCAAAAACGCATGGCGCAGCACGCGCGCGTCCTCGTTGCCATCGGTGTTGAGGTAGCGCTCGAGCACGATGCGGTCTTCGGTGAGGGTGCCGGTCTTGTCGCAGCACAGGACGTCCATCGCTCCGAGGTTTTGAATCGCCGGCAGCTCCTTGACGATAACCTGGCGACGGGCGAGGTCCTTGGCGCCCTGCGACAGGCTCGTGGTCACGATGACGGGAAGCATCTGCGGCGTGATGCCCACGGCCACGCTCGTGGCGAACAGCAGCGCGTCGATGACGTTGCCCTTGGTGGCGGCGTTGATGGCAAAGACGGCCGGCGCCATAACGAGCATCAGGCGCACGAGCAACATGGAGACGCTCGAGACGCCGCGGTCAAACGCGCTCTTTTCGCCGCGCCCGTTGAGCATCTTGGCGATGCCGCCCAGGTAGGTGTCCGAGCCGGTGGCAACGACAAGCGCCATGGCGGCGCCGTTTTGCACGGAGGTGCCGGTAAAGACGATGTTCTTGCAGGCAGAGAGCGGCAGCGCGGAGCCGTCGGCACCATCGACGACGGTGATGGCAGCGGTCTTCTCGACGGCCTCGCTCTCGCCGGTGAGTGCGGATTCGATGACAAACAGGTCGCGCGCGGTGATGACGCGGGCATCTGCCGGCACCATATCGCCGGCAGAGAGGCGGATCACATCGCCGGGGACGAGCTCGTCGAAGAGGATTTCGATGCGCTCGCCGTCGCGCAGGACGGTGCAAGTGTTGGAGACCAGGTCCTTGAGGGCCTCTGCCGCATTGCCGCTGCGGGCTTCCTGGATAAACTTCATACCGCCCGATACCAGCAGCATGATGCCGATGACGATGACCGTGGAGGGGTCGCGCTGCGGCTCGGGCACGGCGAGCACGTCGATGTAGAGCGAGACCAGCGCGAGCGAGGCGAGGATGCCGGCGAAGGGGTCGACAAAGGCGTCGGCGATGCGGCGGGCGAGCGTCTTGGTCGGTGCCTCGATGGTGTTGGAGCCGGTGGCATCCAGGCGCTCGGCGGCGTGCTCAGCGGTGAGACCGTTTGCCGTGGCGTCAAGCAGCACGAGGGCGTCTTCGGCACTATGGGTGGCGGCGAATATGGTGTTCTTGGACAGGCCGGTATGAGCGGCAGGGCGCGCCGTGCGGCGGCGCTTGGAGATGGCTTCGAGTACCGTGACGGTTTTGAGCATCAGCATAGGGTCCTCCTTGTTGAGGGGAGTTAGCGTACGTGTCGTATTTGCTTCAAAAAACCTAGATGTCGCTCACGTCATGCTCGCGAATCCCCGTAAAGAGGACAGGCAGCTTTGTGGTGAGTTTTATGGTGCTTGTGCTCGTGAATGAGTGACAGCGATCGGCTGCTGGCGTTTATGCGAGCGGGGAATCCTCGTGGCGTGCCGAGGGCGACATGCAGGTTTTTCGACTATGACTGCCTTCCATGGCACACCTCCTTAAGGCCGGGCGCAGGGCGCGCTCCAGGCACCTTGTACCCGTTTCAATCCGCCCGTATTTTTGACGAGGGGGTTTACCGTGTCAACCCCATGCAAGCTTTCTTCATTTTGCGTCACCGTCGCCGGCGAACGGTTGATTTTCGCCTGTAAACGGTAGTTAAGTTCAGATTAAATCAAATAGTATCAAGAATGGTCAAACTTGATTAACAGCAAAACCACAAGGTAGATGGCCATTTGCAGTGAAAAACTCTGACACAATGAGAAAAAGAATGAAAAATATTGATTGAAAATGAACTTACGTGGCAGTAATCTACATGTCACAGGGTAAGCCCCGGCGCGCAGGCGGCGGCCCTTATCGAATTACGGATATAGATCAGGTGCTCGAACGAGCAGAAACGATTAAGGACGAAGGTAAAGGACGTAGAAGCATGAAGCTTGCAACTCGTATCAACTCCTATTTTCGCGATGGCGACAAGAATCTTGATCGCGTGTTCGCGGAGTTCCAGAGCGTGGGCCTCACGCACGTCGACCTCAACTACCCCGAGCACTGCACAGGTGTCACGGCGGAGGACATGGCCGCCAAGCTCGCAGCTCACGAACTGCAGCTGAACGGCTGCGCGCTGCGCTTCCGCAACGCGTTCCTCAACGGTGACCTGGGCAATGCCGATGATGCCCTTGCCGCGGAAGCCCTTGAGCTCTGCTACGAGGCGTGCGACTACTGCCGCACTGCCGGTGGCAACACGGTGACCATCTGGCTCGGCCACGACGGTTTCGACTACAGCTTCCAGATCGCCTATGCTCGCGTCTTCGACCAGCTCGTAGCCGCATTCCAGAAGGTCTGCGATTATGCGCCCGACCTCAAGATCTCGATCGAGTACAAACCCTACGAGGAGCGCGCGTACGCGTTCATCGACTCCATGGGCATGACCGGCATGATCCTCAACGCTGCAGACCGCCCGAACCTGGGCGTCACGCTGGACTACTGCCACATGCTCATGAAGCACGAGAACCCCGCCATGGCCGTCGACCTGTTCGGCCGCGAGGGCAAGCTCTACGGCATTCACCTAAACGACGGCAACGGTCGCTTCGATGATGGCCTTATGATTGGTACGTCCACGCCGGTGAAGACCCTCGAGTTCCTCTACTACGTGAAGAAGCACGGGTACGACAGCGCGATCTACTTCGACACGTTCCCGGTCATCGAACCCGCTGCCGGCGAGGCTACGCAGAACGACCAGATGATTCATCTGCTCAACGATGCAATCGAGACCGTAGGCATGGAGAAGATCCAATCCGTTATCGATGCAAACGACGCGATTAAGGCAGCCGAGCTTGTCCGCGAGCTCTTCTGCGCAATGGGGAGGTAACCAATGAAACGCGACTGGAACGCGATGGCTCAGGGGATTCTGGACGCCGTCGGTGGTCCCGAGAACATCTCGGGCATGACGCACTGCGCGACGCGCCTGCGCCTCAATCTCAAGGACGACGCGGCTTGTGACGACGCTGCGGTCAAGGAAGTCGAAGGCGTTGTGAACACGCTGAACAAGGCTGGTCAGTATCAGGTTCTCATCGGCACTGAGGTCCCGAAGCTGTACGAGAAGTTTGAGCCGCTGGTCAAGGGCTCGGGCGTGGAGATCTCCGCTGCTACCAAGGACGAGGGCGAGAGCATCGTCAGCCAGATCTTCTCTGCGATCTCCGGCATCTTTGCCCCGCTGCTGCCCGCCATGGCCGGCTCCGGTATCCTGCGCGGCTTCGTCATCCTGGCTGCCCAGCTCGGCATCATCGCCGAGGGTACGGGTACCTACACCATCCTGTACACCCTGGCCATGAGCGTGTTCTACTTCCTGCCCGTGCTGCTCGGCTTCTCGGCCGGTAAGCGCTTCGGCGCGAGCCCGTACCTGTCGGCGCTGCTCGGCGCGTGCCTGCTCTACCCGGACTTCATCGCCCTCATGGGCGACGCGGGCAACGGCGCCATGACGGATTTCTTCGGCATCCCCGTTGTTCTCATGAGCTACAACTCCACGGTTATCCCCGCCATCCTGTCCGTCTGGGTCTACTCGTTCCTGTACAAGTGGCTCGATGAGCACGTCTCCGAGATGCTCAAGCTCGTCGTGCTGCCCGCCATCTCCCTGATCGTTATGGTTCCGCTCACGATGCTCGTCATCGGTCCCCTGGGCGTCTACGCCGGCGAGGGTATCGCCTTCGTGGTCAACTGGCTGATCGAGCGCAGCTCCTTGCTTGCCGGCGTGCTGGTTGGCGGCGGCTGGTCCGTGCTCGTGTCCATGGGTATCCACTGGGCCGTGAACCCCATTATGATCAACAACATCGCCCAGAACGGCTTCGACTACATCTGCCCCTTCACCTTCGCCTGCAACTTCGCCGTTATCGGCTGCGCCTTCGGCGTGTTCCTCAAGGCCCGCGACCAGAAGCTCAAGAGCTTTGCCATGACCGGCGTCGTGTCGATCGCCCTGTCCGCCATCATCGAGCCCACGCTGTTCGGCATGCTCGTGAAGAACAAGAAGGTCTGGCTTGCGCAGATCATCGGTGGTGCCGTCGGCGGTGCGTTCCTCGGCATCATGAAGGTCGTCACGACTGCCTTCACCTTCGGTTCCGTTACCACGTTCCCGGCTTTCGTGAGCTCCGACCCCATGAACTTCGCTTGGGCCATGGCCGGCATGCTCATCTCTGCCGTCGTGGCCGGCGTCCTCGCCTTCATCTTCACCGGCAAGGAGGACCAGCTTGCCTAAGAGCTTGAGGTGCGCTTCCCTTGGGTGCTGTCTCACTTGAGGCGCGGTGCCTCGCCCGGGGCTCGTTATCCTTGCTCAAGGAGCGTCGCCCTTACGTGAGGACGTCAACCTCGTTCAAATTGTGAACGAGCGGGTTGGTCAATCGATTAAAACGGCCGTTATCGTTGCGGATGGCGGCCGTTTTTCTGCTCGTGCGTTACACTTCTCGAAAAGAAATGAACGAGCGTGAAGCAAAGTGGTTTGGAGAGGTTCCCGATATGATCCCGTATGAGCGCCAGGAGCGAATTGTAGAGTGCCTGCAGAAGTCGGGCCTTGTGAGGATTTCTGAGCTGCAGGAGGAGCTGCCGGGCGTTTCTATTTCGACGCTGCGCCGCGACCTCAAGGAGCTGGAGGCGCTCGGCAAGGTTGAGCACCTTTCGGGCGGCGCGGTGAAGTTGGTCTCGGCCGTTCACGAGGTGAGTATCTCGACGCGCTCGGGTTTGCATGGGAACGAGAAGGATCAGATTGCCCAGGTCGCCCTGCGTCTGGTTGAGGACGGGGACACGCTCTATCTGGACTCCGGTTCAACCTGCACGGCCCTGCTGCGCCTGCTGCTCGACCGCGACGTGACGATCTACACGACGGACGCCTCGGCGTGCCTGATTAAGAGCGAGACGCGCGCCCAGCTCATCGTAGTGGGTGGCGAGTTCAACCACGTGAACTCCTCGTTTTGCGGCTCCATGACCGAGTCGATCCTGCGCGATCTGTACTTTGACAAGGCGTTCATCGGGACCAACGCGATTGACGAAGACCGGGGCATCATGACGCCCTCGTATGTGGAGGCAACGAAGAAGCGCATCGTGCGCGAGAACTCGAATAAGGTGTACGTGCTGTGCGACAGCTCGAAGTTTCATAAGTTCTCAAATGTTCGGGCTTTTGGGTTTGATGGCGTGGCGATCATCGCGGAATCCTATGACGAGAAGATCGCCCAACATGCGCGCCTGATCACGCCGGAGGCGTAGGGTTCAAGGCCCACGCCCGTGCGAGCACGGCCCATGGTGGCCAGCTGAATGGCGGGGCCTCTTTCTAGGGAACACAACGGCTTTTCGCCGTACGGAATCCGTATGACGCCAGCTAGATAGACAAATATGACAACGTTGTGAATCTAGAGAAACCTGTAGGTTAACAACGTGGTTAAACGATTAATCAGCCAGACTTTAGATACAGGTTAAACGATTAATTATCAACGAGTAGATAACCAATGAGCAGATAAGGAGTTCACCATGTTGCTCTGCCCCAGCCTCATGTGCGCCGACTACGGCAACCTGCGTGCGACCGTCGAGGAGCTCGACGCCGCCGGCATTGATATCTTCCATTGCGACGTGATGGACGGCAGTTTCGTTCCCAACTTCGCCATGGGCCTCGAGGACATTAAGGCCGTGCGTGCTGCTACTAACAAGCTCGTCGACGTGCACCTTATGGTCGAGAACCCCGCCAGCAAGGTGGAGCTTTTTGCCGCCGCGGGCGCGGACATCATCTACATCCACCCGGAGTCCGAGCGCTACGTGGTCAAGACCCTCGCCGCGATCAAGTCTCTTGGCAAGAGCGCCGGTATTGCCGTGAACCCCGACACCTCGATTTCCGAGGTTGAGGAGATGCTGAACCTCTGCGACTACGTGATGGTCATGACGGTGAATCCGGGTTTTGCCGGCCAGAGCTTTATCGAGTTCACGAACGACAAGGTACGTCGCCTTGCCGCTCTTAAGGAACGTTTCGGCTTTGAGCTCATGATCGACGGCGCCTGCTCGCCCGAGCGCGTGCGCGACCTGTCCGCTATCGGCGCGGACGGCTTCATCTTGGGTACCAGTGCGCTGTTTGGCAAGGACGCCGGTTACGAGGAGTGCCTGCGCCGTCTGCGCGCCGGCGAGGTGTATTAGACGCGAAAAGGCAAATTAGGACGTAATAAGCGCGCGACACGCGCGAGCGGATTTGGAAAGGGGTCTCTTATGAAGATCGGTATTGGAAACGACCACGTTGCGGTTGAGTACAAGGAAGCCATTGCGGCTTATATCCAGGAGAAGTACGGCTATGAGGTCGTGAACTTCGGCACGGACAGCACCGAGCGCTTTGACTATCCCATCGCGGGTGAGGCCGTGGCGAACGCGGTCGTGGCCGGGGAAGTCGATCGCGGTATCGTGATCTGCGGCACGGGAGTGGGCATTTCGCTTGCCGCGAACAAGGTGCGCGGTATCCGTTGCTGCACCTGCTCTGAGCCGTATTCCGCTCGCTTGTCACGCGAGCACAACAACACCAACATGCTCGCATTTGGTGCTCGCGTGGTAGGCATCGAGCTGGCCAAGATGATCGTCGACGCCTGGCTCACCGGCGAGTTCGAGGGCGGCCGTCACCAGCGCCGCATCGATATGATTCGCCAGATCGAGGCTCGTCAGCTCGTGCGTGCGGAGGAGGCACGCGGCTGGTAGTGGAAAAGCCCGTCACCCGTGTGAACTGCGCCCCAAATCTTGGACGCCCATAATAGCGACTAGGCCGCAAGGGC
>CABSMV010000054.1 GCA_902478935.1 uncultured Collinsella sp.
TGGGCTCGGAGATGTGTATAAGAGACAGTCATTGGCCGCAGCCTGCGTACCGTCGTCAACATGAAGGCGCTCGGCGAGTACACCGTCACCGTTGACTGCGATGTGATTCAGGCCGATGGCGGCACGCGTACAGCGAGCATCACCGGCGCCTGGGTGGCGCTGCACGACGCCCTCGCCATGTGGGTCGAGGCGGGCAAGATCGAGCGCATCCCGCTTATCGGCCAGGTGGCTGCCATCTCCATGGGCGTTGTCGACGGCAATACGCTGCTTGACCTCGATTATTCCGAGGACAGCCATGCCGAGGTCGACATGAACCTCGTCGCCACCGACACCGGTGAGATGATCGAGCTCCAGGGTACCGGCGAGCAGGCGCCCTTCGACCGCAAGCGCCTCAACGCCCTGCTCGACCTGGGCGACAAGGGTATCGCCGAGCTCATCGAGCTTCAGCGCCAAGCCCTCGCCTAACCTGCCAAAAAGGGACAGGTTTATTTTGGTAGGTTTTATCTGCTGAAATGCTGCGTTGAAAGGTCCGATCGCCTGAGAGGGAAGAGGTCAAGTGCCCAAACGCCCCTCACGCGGCTTGCTATAGAGACAAGGAGGCCAGTTATGGCACTTGAGAAGATTGACATCGACACCCTCGACCCGGCGGCGACCATCGTCGTGGCAACCGGAAACGCTCATAAGCTCACCGAGATCGAGGCCATTTTGGGCAAGGTCATGCCCGAGGTTCGCTTTGTGGCGCTCGGCCAACTGGGCGATTTTGAGGACCCCGAGGAAAACGGCACGACGTTTTTGGAGAACGCCATCATCAAGGCACAGGCTGCGGTCGAGGAGACGGGCCTTATGGCCATTGCCGACGATTCCGGCTTGGTCGTCGACGCGCTGGACGGCGAGCCTGGCGTGTATAGCGCGCGCTATGCGGGCGTGCACGGAGACGATGCCGCCAACAACGCCAAGCTTCTCGTGAATCTGGAGGGCGTGGCAGATGAGGATCGTACCGCGCGCTTTATGAGCGTCGTCGCGCTCATCGACACGGACGGCTTGGTCACCTATGGCGAGGGCGCCTGCGAGGGCGTTATCGCGCACGAGGGCCGCGGCGACCATGGTTTTGGCTATGACCCGCTGTTCCTGCCTGTCGACACGCCGGGCAAGAGCATGGCCGAGCTGACGGCGGACGAGAAGAACGCCATCAGCCATCGATTCCATGCGCTCGAGTACCTATCCGCCAAACTGACGGGCGAGGAGTAGGACGTGCGCGCGGTGGTGCAGCGCGTGCTCAACGCCGGCGTGACGGTCGACGGCGAGTGCGTGGGTCGCATTGGACGCGGCTACCTGGTGCTGCTGGGTGTGGGCCATGGCGATACGCGCGCTGAGGCCGATAAGCTGTGGGGCAAGCTCCGGGGCTTGCGCATTAACGAGGACGAGAACGGCAAGACGAATCTGGCGCTTGCCGATGTCGACGGTGAGGTGCTCGTGGTGTCGCAGTTCACGCTGTTTGCCGATTGCCGTCATGGTCGCCGTCCGTCCTTTACGGATGCCGGTGCGCCCGATGTTGCTAACGAGCTCTATGAGTACTTCCTGACGCTGGTGCGCGAAGATGTCGAGCATGTGGCGCACGGCATCTTCGGCGCCGACATGAAGGTCGACCTCGTCAACGACGGCCCCTTCACCATCGTCCTCGACACCGATAACCTTTAGGTTACGCGGTTTTACCAAACCGCGTAACAACTGGCCATGCGAGATTGTCGTCTGGTACGTATTTGGGACGGGGCTTATTTAGCTACTTGCGTATGGCCACAACAGGGTGCTATAGTATTAGAGTTTTGTCTATCTTAGGGGTATTATCCCCTTTTTGAATTGCACCTTCTGGAGGCCCTGTTCATGGAAGAGATGGAAGTCAATCACGTCGACGACATCCACGAGAAGCTGAACGATATGGTGGGCGATCGCGTCAAGGTTAAGGCCAACATGGGCCGTACCCGCGTCGTCGAGCGCATGGGCACCATCAAGAGCGTCCACCCGGCCGTCTTCATTGTCGAGGTTGACGAGCGTCGCGGCCGCAAGTCGCGTCAGTCCTACCAGTACATCGATGTCCTCACCGGCCAGGTCGAGCTGTTCGACCCCGAGAGCGGCGAGCATATCTTTACCCCGCTCGGCAATCAGCTCGAGGAGCATTAACGGTGACCGATTGGTCCCTGACTCTTTCCGCGCCGGCAAAGATCAACCTCTACCTGGGGGTTCATACCGAGCGCGATGACCGCGGCTACCACAGGGTCGATTCCCTGATGGCAGCCGTCGGTCTTTCCGATACCGTGACGGTCACGCCGGCGCAGGCGCTGACCGTCCAGACGGTTCCAGCATCAGATTTTCCCATGCAAAAGAATACGGCGTATCGGGCTGCGGTTGCTATGGCCGAGCATTATGGTCGCGAGGCAAACATCTGCGTGACGATTGAGAAGCGCATTCCATTGTGCGCCGGCTTGGGCGGCCCCTCGACGGATGCGGCCGCGGTCATTGTCGCCTTGGCGGAGCTCTGGGGCATTGATCGCACCGACCCAGCGCTCGACGATATTGCGCGGGGCATTGGTGCTGACGTCCCGTTCTTTTTGCACGCGAGTCCTGCGTTCTACGTAGGTGGGGGAGACGTGCTGGCAACTGAGTACCCCGCGCTGCCCGCGACGCCCGTCGTGCTGGTCAAGCCGCGCGAGGCAAGCGTTTCGACAATTGAAGCCTATCGACGTTTTGACGAGGCCCCGGTGCCTGCGGACAAGCCCGGCGCGATAGCTTCTGCCTTGCGTGCTGGTGATGCCGAGACGGCATATGCACTCATCCATAACAACCTGGGTGTCATTTCCGCACAGATGGAGTCGCAGATTCAAACGGTCCTCGACTGGCTGCGTAAACAGGACGGAACCGTTGCTGTAGATGTGTGCGGATCGGGTGCCTGCTCGTTTGCCATTTGCGACACCGCTGCCACGGTCGAAAGGCTTGCCGATGCTGCCCAGCAAAATGGCTGGTGGGCCTGCGCGACTGAGCTTATTCCCAACACGGTTCAAATCGACGCGCCAAAGAAATAAAAATTTCTCTAGCACGCGGCGAAAATCTTTGTTACTATAGTCGAGCTAACGGGTTGTGGCTCAGTTTGGTAGAGCACTGCGTTCGGGACGCAGGGGTCGCTGGTTCAAATCCAGTCAACCCGACCAGAGCATGAGGAGGGACCGCTTCTTGCGGTCCCTTTTTTTAGCTAGTGTTGTGATACCGCGATACCCGCGGTATACTCATTCGAGCTTGTCTCGCTGTATTGTGGAGGTCTACATGTTTGGACTGAGGGCTCCTGAGCTCATCATTATTCTCGTCGTTGTCCTGATTATCTTCGGGCCCAAGAACCTGCCGAAGCTCGGCAAGTCCCTCGGCTCTACCGTCAAGAATATCCGTGAGGGTATGGAGGGCGACGATAAGGCCGAGACCAAGCAGGCCGAGGAGGTCGTGGTCGAGCAGTCCGAGGAGGACAAGGAGATCGCTGAGCTCGAGGCCAAGCTCGCTGCTGCCAAGAAGAAGCAGGCAGAGGACAGCGACGCGGACGCAGAGTAGTCCCATCCCTTTGGGGTGAGCACCTGACCGGCTTGCCCGCAGGCTAGCCGGTCTTTTTCGTTTTGTTGACAGTTGATTGTTTGATCAGAGTTGGGGAGATATCCGTATGGACGCAAGCCAGATCGTACTGACCGCTGAGGGCCGCCAGAAGCTCGTCGAGGAGCTCGCCTGGCGTGAGGGCGATTACGCCAAGGAGATCGTCGAGGACATCAAGGAAGCCCGCGCGTTCGGCGACCTTTCGGAGAACTCCGAGTACGATGCCGCCAAGGACAAGCAGGCCCAGAATGCTGCTCGTATCGCCGAGATCCAGGCCATTCTTGCCAACGCTCAGGTTGCTGCCACTACGGGCGATCTGACCGTCTCCATCGGTTCCACCGTTTCGCTGATTGATCCCAACGGCGAGGTCATGGAAGTCACGCTCGTTGGTACCACCGAGACCAACTCGCTCGAGCACAAGATTTCCAACGAGTCTCCGGTCGGTCACGCCATCATCGGTCACGGCGAGGGCGACTCCGTCGAGGTCGTTACGCCTTCCGGCAAGACTCGCGTCTACACCATCGCCAAGATCGCACGCTAGACCACGGTCCCGCGTAAAGGTATGTTTTCGCTCCCTGGGACCGAATCCTGGGGAGCGTTTTAGTTTGAGGAGCTAACTTATGGCAGAGAACCAGAACGCCGCCGATCAGGCATCGACGCTCAACGACGAGCGCGCCACCCGCCTGGCCAAGCGCGCCGCCCTGTTCGAGGCGGGCCAGAACCCCTATCCCGAGCACTCTGAGCTTGAGGACTACGTCGCCGATATCGAGACTAAGTACGCCGATCTTGCCGATGGTGAGGACACCGAGGATGTCGTGAAGATCGCCGGCCGTGTGGTCGCCAAGCGCGGTCAGGGCAAGATCATGTTCATCGTCGTGCGCGATGCGACTGCCGAGATTCAACTGTTCTGCCGCATCAACGACATGGACGAGGCTGCCTGGAATACGCTCAAGGCCCTCGACCTGGGCGACATCCTGGGCGTGACCGGCGTGGTCGTGCGCACCCAGCGCGGCCAGCTTTCCGTTGCCCCTAAGAGCGCGACCCTGCTTTCCAAGGCCGTTCGTCCGCTGCCCGAGAAGTTCCACGGTCTTTCCGACAAGGAGACCCGCTATCGCCAGCGCTATGTTGACCTGATCGCCAACGACGACGTTCGCGAGACCTTCCGTAAGCGTTCGCAGATTCTCTCCACCTTCCGTCGCTTTATGGAGTCCGACGGCTACATGGAGGTCGAGACCCCCATCCTTCAGACCATCCAGGGCGGCGCTACTGCCAAGCCGTTCATTACCCACTTCAACGCGCTCGATCAGGAGTGCTACCTGCGTATTGCCACCGAGCTGCACCTCAAGCGCTGCATCGTCGGTGGTTTTGAGCGCGTGTTCGAGATCGGCCGCATCTTCCGTAACGAGGGCATGGACCTCACCCACAACCCCGAGTTCACCACGATGGAGGCCTACCGTGCCTTCTCCGACCTCGAGGGCATGAAGGCGCTCGCCCAGGGCGTCATTAAGGCGGCTAACAAGGCCATCGGCAACCCCGAGGTCATCGAGTACCAGGGCCAGACCATCGACCTTTCTGGTGAGTGGGCCAGCCGTCCCATGACCGACATCGTCTCCGATGTGCTCGGCAAGCAGGTCACCATCGACACGCCGGTCGAGGAGCTTGCTTCCGCCGCGCGCGAGAAGGGCCTGGAGATTAAGCCCGAGTGGACCGCCGGCAAGATTATCGCCGAGATCTACGATGAGCTGGGCGAGGACACCATCGTCAACCCGACCTTCGTGTGCGATTACCCCATCGAGGTCAGCCCGCTTGCCAAGCGTTTTGAGGACGACCCGCGCCTGACGCACCGCTTTGAGCTGGTCATCGCCGGCCACGAGTACGCCAACGCATTCTCCGAGCTCAACGACCCGGTCGACCAGGCTGAGCGCTTTGCTGCCCAGATGGCCGAGAAGGCCGGCGGCGACGATGAGGCTATGGAGTATGACGAGGACTACGTGCGCGCCCTCGAGTACGGTATGCCTCCCGCGGGCGGCATCGGCATCGGCATCGATCGCGTGGTCATGCTGCTTACCAACCAGGCTTCCATCCGCGACGTGCTACTGTTCCCGCACATGAAGCCCGAGAAGGGTTTCCAGTCCGGTGCCGCTGCCGCCAAGGCTGCCGAGGCCGGCAACGCCGCGAGCCCATTCGTTAAGTCGCTTAAGCCCACGCTCGATTACTCCAAGATCGCCGTTGAGCCGCTGTTTGAGGAGTTCGTCGACTTTGATACCTTCTCCAAGAGCGATTTCCGCGCTGTGAAGGTCAAGGCATGCGAGGCCGTCAAGAAGTCCAAGAAGCTGCTGAACTTTACGCTCGACGACGGCACCGGCACCGACCGCACCATCCTCTCCGGTATTCACGCTTATTACGAGCCCGAGGACCTGGTTGGCAAGACCTTGCTCGCCATCACCAACCTGCCTCCGCGCAAGATGATGGGTATTCCCAGCTGCGGCATGCTGATCAGCGCTGTCCACGAGGAGGAGGGCGAGGAACGCCTCAACCTGATCCAACTCGACGCCTCCATCCCCGCCGGCGCAAAGATGTACTAGGGGGTTACGCGGGTTTACCAACCCGCGTAACCAGTTGACGCTGCGCGCCGCCCAGGGCGACAATTTGTCATTCAAAAGGCAAGGCATGACCAGAAGGTCTATGCCTTGCCTTTTTCATGCCAACTTGTTCGCCCTGGACGTCGCTCGCTGTCCGTCCTCTACCTGCGGCGTTGACTTGGTTGACACTTAGAACATCGATGTAGTCAATGGACGTTCTTAAACGACTGCCCAACGGCTGTTGAGCACATGGCTCGCATGACAGCCGTCTCTTTTATGTTTCCTTTAGCCGTTGCTGCCTAGGATGGGGGTTAGTCGGTAGGAAGGGAGCGTCTATATGGACGACGCGAGCGAGCGTTCAATCGAAGAGGACATGCTCGATCAGTTCAACTACTTTGATGATGAGGACGAGGAGCTGATCGACCGTCGCGAGCCAGCGCCGCTTGATTCCTTTGATCTGGTCGATGAAGAGGCTGATGAGGTTGAGGACGAATCAACGGAGCCCCCACAGTCTTCGCGCCTTAACTCGCTGCTTTCGAGAGCCCCCATGCACCACGGTGTTCGTGCCGGCGCGCTCCATATGAAAACTGACTGGCACCAGATCGTGACGGCAGGCGATGAACTTTCCGTCGATGCGCCGCTCACCGATAAGTCGTCCATCATCTGCCGCACCGGTATGCTTATGCTCGCGAGCGGAACGGGTGCCTGGCGTGTACGCGATACCATGAATCGAGTCGCCGCCGTACTCGGTGTCACCATCCACGTCGACTTGAGTCTTCTATCGTTTGAGTGTACCTGCATCGAAGATGGTCACTGCTTTAACGAGGTCGTCAGCCTGCCGACAACCGGCGTTAATACTCATCGCATTTGGATGATGGAGAGTTTCCTCAAGGAAATCGAGACCTATGGTCGTCGCTTCACGGTGCACGAGTATCACGAGATGCTCAAGACCGTTGAGAGTTCAAAACCTGATTACGCGCCTTGGCAACAGGGCCTTGCGGCGGCCTGCGCCTGTGGCGCCTTCGTCTTTTTGCTCGGCGGCGGCCCTATCGAGATGGCATGCGCGTTCGTGGGCGCGGGTGTCGGCAACTTTGCCCGCTCCCATATTCTCAGGCAAGGCCTTGGTCAGTTCAGCGCGCTGACGACCGGCGTTGCGCTCGCTTGCGTTTCGTATCTGCTGGCATTGCTCGGCCTTGGCCAGGTCATACCGGGGGCAATGTCGCACCAAGAAGGCTATATCGGCGCCATGCTCTTTGTGATTCCCGGCTTTCCGCTCATTACGGCAGGCCTCGACATCGCTAAGCTCGACATGCGAAGCGGTATCGAGCGCCTTTCATATGCCGTATCGATTATTGTGATGGCGACGCTCGTAGGCTGGATGGTTGCCGAGTGTGTGGGACTGGCGCCGGATGACTTCGCCCCGCTTGGTCTCTCACCGCTGGCTCTTACGCTCTTGCGCATGCTGATGAGCTTTATCGGCGTATTTGGCTTCTCGGTTATGTTCAACAGTCCGGTAAAGATGGCAGCGGCGGCAGGGCTCATCGGCGCCGTGTCCAATACCTTGCGCCTTACGCTCGTCGATGCGCCGACGCTGCTTCCCTTCTTGGGCCTGAGTGCGGGCATGCCTCCCGAGGCGGCTGCGTTTACCGGTGCGCTGGTATCGGGGCTGCTCGCGAGCTTAGCCGAAATCAAGCTCACCTACCCACGCATCGCCCTCACGGTGCCATCAATTGTCATTATGGTGCCTGGCTTGTATCTGTATCGCTCGATGTATTACATGTGCACTTTCGACACGGTCAATATGCTCGGCTGGTTTGTGCGTGCAGTGCTCATCGTAGCGTTTCTGCCCGTTGGGCTGGGTGTGGCTCGTACGCTCACCGACCCTCGCTGGCGCCACACCAGCTAATTGGTGCAAGGGGGACAGGTTACTTTGCACCAAATGAGTTGCGGTGAAATAGGGACTGAATTGCTGCTTAAAGGGTCAAAACAGTCCGTATTCCACCGCAACTTATGGGGTCGGGGGATTATCGGTGCCCTGCATCTTCATAAACTCAACGCTTACGAAGCGCGGGGTTTTCGTGCTAGGCTGGTTCCACCACATAAGTAGTCGCAGACGCGCGTACCACGGGCGGGCGAGATGAAGTTCCAACAGCTCCATCTTGCCCGCCCGTTTTTGTTGCGTGGCGCCGCGGCACAACACAGAGAGGAATCTGCCCTTTATGCCTATCAACAAACGAGAGAGCCTGCTGTTCACCTTTATCATGTGCTTTTGCATGGTGCTCTGGATGAGCATCTACAACGTTGCCCTGCAGCACGGGGCCATCAACGGCGAGGTCGTTGCCGCTGCGTGGCTCGGCTTCCCCGTTGCCTATATCTTTGCCGTGTGCTGCGACCGGTTCGTCGCCAGCCCGCTTGCCAAGGGTTTCGCCTTTAAGTACTTGGTCACTCCGGGCAAGAGCTCGCCGCTCGCCATGACGCTCGCCGTCAGCTCCTGCATGGTCGTTCCCATGGTCATCATCATGTCGCTGTACGGTGCCTGCGAGGGTCTGACGCACATGCCCGGCGGCATCCTTGCGAACCTGTATTCCGTGCCCGCGATCTGGATGATCAACATCCCGCATAATTTTGTGATGGCGCTGCCGTGGAACCTTTTGGTAGCCGGTCCGATTTCCTACTTCGTCTTCCGTCGCGCCTTCCCTGTGGGGACGGTTTTCGAGGAGGAGCATGCCGAGCTCTTGGAGCAGGCTATGGCTCCTGAGTGCGAGTAGCTCGCTTAGGGATCTGCTGAGCGCGGGCGACTTGCTTGGTTGGAGCCCTAAGCGTGGATAGCTCTCTCGGCGACATCGCGGGCGTGAGCGGTGCGCATGACCGGAGGGCCCGTGCTGCTCCGTTGCCCGACGTGCTAGCGCGCAGAACAATCTGTTGGTGCATTCGGCGGCTGCTGAAGCGTTTCGGCAGCCGCTTTTTATACGGAGTTTAAATACAACAGTCTGTTGTATTACGTAGAGTGGTATATCTCTAGCAGGAAAAATGCGAGAGACGGAGCATTATGGCGTTGCTAGTAGGACTGGACGTAGGGTCGACGACGACCAAAGTTTACGCGATGCACGAGGATATGACCGAGGCGTGGTGGGGATATCGCCGCCACGGGGCGTGTCAGACAGCGAGCGTGCGCGCCATGCTCGGCGAGCTCGCCGAGCGCTTTCCCCATGAGTCGCTGCGCGTTGCGGTGACCGGCTCGGGCGCGCGCGATATCGCGACCGCGCTGGGCGCCTCGTACGTTCAGGAGGTGGTCGCCAACGCGCTCGCGATCAGCAGGTTCTATCCGCAGACGCGCTGCGCCATCGAGCTGGGCGGCCAAGACGCCAAGATGATCTTCTTCCGCACCAACGATAAGGGAGGCATCGAGGTTGCCGACATGCGCATGAACGGCTCGTGCGCAGGCGGTACCGGTGCATTTATCGACGAGATGGCAAAGCTCATGGGGGTCGGCACCGAATCGGGCGAGTTCGAGCAGCTCGCAAGCCGGGGAACGACCGTCCACGAGGTCTCGGGCCGCTGCGGCGTGTACGCAAAGACCGATATCCAGCCGCTGCTCAACGAGGGCATTCCTACCACCGACCTGGCGCTTTCGGCGCTTCACGCGGTCGCCCGCCAAACGATCGGCGGTCTGGCCCAGGGTATCGACATCGAGCCGCCGGTAATCTTCGAGGGCGGTACGCTCGCCTACAACCCCACGCTGGTCCGCGTGTTCCGGGAGCAACTGAATCTATCGGACGATCAGGTTATCGTCCCGCGCGATCCGCAGATCATGGTCGCGCGCGGTGCCGCCCTGTCGCTGACCGACATGTTCGCATCGTCCCAACCGATCGACCTTCCCGACGCTTTTGTCCGGCTGGATAAGCTCGAGACGGTCGCGCCCGCAAGCGGGGAGGGACGTCTTGCCCAGCCCTTTTTTGCCACACCTGCCGAGCAGGCGGATTTTACGGCACGCCATGGCAAAGAGACGCCGGCAAAGGGTCCGGATGCGTATGCGCCCGGAGAGACGGTGCGTGTGGCGCTCGGTATCGATTCGGGGAGCACGACGACCAAGTTCGCCCTGGTCGATGAGGCGGGTGAGCTTGTCGATTCGTTCTACGCGTCTAATAACGGCAGACCGCTCGACGTCGCCCAACAGGGTCTTGTCAGCTTGAAGAACCGCTGGGAGACAGCGGGAGTCACGCTTGCAATCGATGCCGTGGGCACCACGGGATACGGCGAGGAGCTTTTCGCGCGCGCGTTCCACGCCGACTACCATACGGTCGAGACGGTCGCGCACGCCCGCGCCGCGTGCGCATGCGTTCCCGATGCGACCTTCGTGCTCGACATCGGCGGACAGGATATGAAGGCCATCTGGCTCAACCACGGCGTGCTGACCGATATCGTCGTCAACGAGGCGTGCTCTGCGGGCTGCGGCTCGTTCCTCGAGGGTTTTGCCAAAAACCTCGGAATAGCCGTTGAGGATATCGCGACCGAGGCATTTTCGTCCAAAGCCCCCGCCGTTCTCGGCAGCCGCTGCACGGTGTTCATGAACAGCAGCGTCGTTTCCGAGCAGCGGCGCGGTAAGGGTCCGGGCGACATCATGGCCGGTCTCTGCCGTTCGATTATCGAGAACGTGTTCACCAAGGTCATTCGCGTTTCAAATCTCAACCGTCTGGGCGACAAAGTCGTCGTCCAGGGCGGCACGTTCCGAAACGACGCGGTGCTGCACGCATTCGAGCAGTATCTGGGCAAACCCGTCACGCGTGCGCCCCACCCGGGGCTGATGGGCGCTATCGGTATCGCCCTGCTCGCGCGCGAGGAATGCCGCAAGGGCGACGCCGGCACGTCGTTTATCGGGCTCGATGCCGTGGAGCGCTTCGAGCATCGCGAGTTCGGCGGCGTTACCTGCCGTCGGTGCAACAACCGCTGCCAGCGCGCGGTCGTGGCATTTGGCGACGGCTCGCTTTACGTCACGGGCAATCGCTGCCCGCGCGGCGGCGCCATCTCATGGGATGAGCTCGTGCGCGAGGTTCCCGCGGCGGAGGAGCTGCGTCCGCAGGGTGCTTGCGAGGCACAGGCACCCGGCACGGGGCGCGACCGGACCGCGGCTGCCCCCAATCTCTTTGTCGACCGCGAGAAGCTGCTGTTCGAGTCGTGCCCCACGGTTCCCGTCTGCGGGGGGCGCGATGTCACGATCGGCATTCCCCGTGTGCTCGAGTTCTGGGACACCATGCCGTTCTGGTCGACGTTCTTCAGCACGCTCGGCTTTAAGGTGCGCGTCTCGGGACGCAGCACCAAGGCGATGTACGAGCGCGGTCTGGCGCACGTCACATCCGACACCGTGTGCTTCCCGGCCAAGCTCGTCCACGGGCACATCCGCAATCTCGTCGACGCCGGCGTCGACCGCATCTTCATGCCCATCATCACGACGGTGCCCACCGAAAACACCGCCTCTACCAGCGAGTGGATGTGCGCCGTCGTAAAGGGATACCCCTACGTGATGCGCAATTCCGATAACCCGGAGGAGCGTTTCGGCGTTCCGTTCGATACGCCGCTGTTCCACTGGTACGACGAGGGCGACCGAAACCGCCAGCTCAAGGCGTGGTGCAAGGAGACCTTCGATATCGATGCCGACCTGGTTGCCAAGGCGACCGAGCAGGCGGACCGCGCGCAGGAGACGTTTGAGAACCAGCTGCAGCTGCGCGGCAGGCAGGTGCTCGAGAACGTGCACGAGGACGGCGGCTACGCGGTGGTGATCGCTTCGCGCCCGTACCACAACGACCCGCTGGTCAACCACGGGCTGCCCAAGCTCTTCTCTGAGCGCGGCATCCCCGTGCTGACGCCCGATGCGGTGCCGGGGGTCTGCAACGTCGATCTTTCCAACAGCCGCATCGACATCGTGAACAACTACCATGCGCGCATGCTGTCGTGCGCGGTCATCGTCGCATCGACGCCCGAGCTCGAGCTCGTGCAGATGGGCAGCTTCGGCTGCGGCCACGATGCGTATCTCACCGACGAGATCGCGCGCATGATGAGCGAGATGGGCTCCAAGGTTCCGATGATGATCAAGCTCGATGAGAGCGACGTCGCCGGTCCCATGGGCATTCGCGTGCGTTCGTTTATCGAGTCGGTCAACCGTCGTCGCGCGGAGGAGCGTGCCGAGGGCGCCCGGGTGCACGCGGTCCATCCGCTCGACGACCCGTATAAGGTCAAGTACACCAAGCGCGACCGGCACGACAAGATCGCGCTGGTCCCCAACACCTCCCATGCGTTCTGCAGGCTCATGACCGCGGCGATGCGCAATCAGGGCGTGCGCGCCGAGGCCCTTGATATCGGGCGCGAGGATGCCATCCGCCTGGGCAAACGCTATGTGCAAAACGACATCTGCTTCCCCGCGCAAATCGTGATCGGCGAGGCGCTCGCGGCACTCGAGAGCGGTAAGTACGACCCGCACGACGTCGCCGTGGTGACTGGCAAGTATATCGGCGACTGCCGCCTGACGCACTACATGCCCCTGCTGCGCCGCGCGCTCGACGACGCGGGATACGACTATGTCCCGGTGCTCACCAACGACGACGTCGATGCCCACAATGCGCATCCGGGCTTCAAGCTCGGCCTTGGCCCGAGCATCCAGATCGCCTACGGTCTTCCCATGATCGATGCCCTCGAGGCCATGCTTAGGCGCATCCGTCCCTACGAGCTCGAGAAGGGCGCGGCGGACGCTGCGTTCGACCGCGCGCTCGATGAGGTTATCGAGGGCATGGAGCGCTCCGGGCTGAGAGGCCAGGCGACGGGCTTCAAACGCGCGCTTGCGATCATGGACGCCGTTCCGTACGACCGCTCGAACCCGCATCCGACCGTTCTCATCGTGGGCGAGTACCTGCTCAATTTCCATCTCGGCGCCAACCACGAGATCGAGCGCTACCT
>CABSMV010000055.1 GCA_902478935.1 uncultured Collinsella sp.
GACCTGAACTTCCGAGCGCTCGCATGCTGCGTCGGGCACATGAAGTTCGTGCAGCACGGCACCCAGCGCCGAGTTTGCGCCCGGTCGAATTTCCTCGAGCGTTACAGGATCGAGCGCCACCAGATTACGCGCCTTCGCATACAGCGTTACGCGTTTGCCCACTTCGTCGCTCCAACTCTCGGGAATGGCGAAGCTCATGCGGAACTGTGCCGTGCAACCCGGTGCCAGCACGGCGTTGCCGTTGTCGGCTACCAGCGGGTGCGTTGCAAAACGTGCGCCCAGCGTCTCGAGCGCGTACTTCACGTGTGCCATGTCGTTGGCCGAAGCGTCCTCGGCAAGCTCTGGATCGTAGATCGAAGCCATGCGTGCGTTCACTCCGAATCCGATGGATGCGCTGGAGAACGGCTGGCTGGAACCCTCTCGGTACAGATCGATCGTGCCGGCGGTCAGCAAGGTGTTGCCGTCGTTTCGCACCGTGACCATGAAGGATTCGCCTGCTGCCCCGGGCACCACCGCGCCCGAGGTAGCGACCGCGCCCGTCGGAGTGGCACACGCCACCAAGGGTACTTCGATGCCGTGCAGCTCCGCCTCGCTCTTCTCCGCGCTCACAATGTGCGTGGCGAGCGCGGAGAGCATGCCTCCCGACGTCAAAAATGTCGTTATCTGATCGATGGGATGGTCCAGCTCGCACATCACGAACGGCTCCGTGAACAGATCGCCTGCCAAGGCGCTGGCGAAGATGCGGAAGTGCTTGCCCATCACTGCTATCGGGTTGCCTTCTTCGTCGTAGGTTTGCCCCACCTTGCCATCGGTGTTCTCTACGTACATCACGCACCGGCCGTTGTTGCTTGCGCTAAACGATGCCGGGCCACAGCCTGCGGCACCCACGGGCTGCGTTGCAAATGCCGATGCGCCTCGCGTCCACGTAACATGCTGCAGTTGCTCGTTGACGGTTGCCAAAAAGCCCGAATGTTGTGGCCACGGCACCGCGTGGGGTACTGTGGCATCTGGTGGCATAACGCCCCAACCCGCGATGGACTGGCCGATCACGGCATACGATGCGCAGCCACAACCGTTTGCAGTTTCGTATGCAACGGACACCACCATTTTGCCGTTGATATTCTCGGGTACGCCCAGCTCGATGCTCGATGGCGCTTGCGGAAAGCGGAGGACCTGACGGAACGTGAGGCTGTCGCCCAAATCATCCGACCACAGGATGAAGCACTCCAGCGCAACCTCTGCCTCATTGCCCAGCGCCTTTTCTGCGGTGGTTCCGCGGCGGTGGAGGTAAGCGCCCGACAGGCGTCCGTTGACCAGCGTCTTGCCCACCGTGATGCGTGGACACTGCAGACAATGGTGGCCATCCTCCTGAAGGCGGCCGCGCGAGATGCTGCGCCACGACGTGTGCGACATCACGCGAACTCCGTCGTTGCTTATGCGCAGGCGCACAACGGACAGTATGCCGGCTGTGCTTGCCGTATCGAAATGGGTGTTGTCGCCGTCGGGGCGCTCGCCCGAGACCAGCAGCACGTAAGCGTCCTGGTTTTCTCTTCCGTCCGTATATTCCACTACGTCGAAGTCGTAATCGAATATGCCGTCGCGCTCCACGTCGCCCTCGCCAAAGCCAAGGGTGAAGTCCACGGGCATGGGGGCAGACCACGTGCCGTTTGCCTTTGTGTGCACCACCAGGCGCGAGCGGCCATTGTCGCCGTAGCGCACCGAGGCGATACGGAACAGGCATTCTATGCCGGCGATCATCGCCAGCTTCATGTGAGCTTCGCTGAGAACGCCGGTAAACAGCACGTTGTCGCTCGAGGGTTTTATGCCGCCACGCTCGTCCTCCGATACACCAGCAGAATTGGCGTTGGGGTCCGCAGCGGCGTTCGTCGCCTGCCCGACATAGGTGTACGCATACATCGGCGCGGCGTTTTCGTCGTTCTCTATCAGTGCATGGACGAAATGCTCGATCTGTCCCGTGTCGTCGCTTTCTGCATCCGCCTCGAGCTCAATGCGCGTGACCGCTTGATCCCAATCGCGCACGACGGGCGCGACGTTTACGGCAGTGGCCTTAACCTCGGCGCGTGCGAGCAGCTCAGCGTTGGTGACGATGGTGGCCGATGCGATAAATTGCGGCACGCCGCCTGCCTCGGCGTTGCCAGCCGTGCCGAAGCGGGCATCCAGCGTGTAAGGCGTATCTCCACCCAATGCGAGCTCAGAGCGCTGGAGCACATACTGGTTGCCATTGTTCACCGACATATTCCACGAATCGAGGAGTGTGGGCCACGACCCCGACCAAGCCTTGGTGGTCCACTTGAACATCACAAACTGGAGTATCACATCGACATCGACGTCTGCACCTACGCGCAGCCGCGGAAGCTGGTGTCCATCTGCCTTCTCGTACCCAATGAACAGCGTGAGGGATGCGGCGCCGCGCACGGCAGACGAAGCGACGCCTGCAACGCCGGCGCCAAAGGTGACGGCAAGCCCGATCTGGATGGTGAATGAGCCCGACGTGTTGGAATAGTCGAGCGAAATGTTTTTAAAAAACGCCGCGCCGCTGCCGTGCGTGTGGGCACCCACGGCGAGCGCCAGCTTCGCCAGCACCCAGGGGTTGACGTTTAGGAAAAACGGCACCGGTCCTAGGGTAAACTGCTCGGTCCAATTGAGGTCGGTTCTTACCTGGAAGAGGGCCTTAATATTGCCGTATGCGGGGTCGTTGTTGTTACCCCAGGTTTTGCCCACCCAATCGTAGGCGAGCGAGCCGTACAGCTGTGTGGCGATGTCCATCGTAAACAGCAGCGTGCAGTGGTGACGAAGCAGCTTGGTGTTTCTTGGATCGGTGCCCGAACCGGCACTCATACTCTTGTACTGATTCCACTTCCCCTCCATTTCGTCGAGGTAGCGGTTTGCCTGCTTGGCGCCCGACTCACGCGGCGATTTCTTCCAGTATTCCGGATCCGGATTGCCCGAATCGTTCATGTAGCCGACCGGTTTGTATCCTCCGCCAAACAGCACGTATCCAGCAAACGAGAAATCGAACAAAATGGGGAACGAGGGCATCCAGCAGGTGAACTTATTGCCGCCGATGCCGGGAAACGCCGCCGGGAAATCAAACGGAGTGATCTCTTGGTCCATGGTAGTGGGGACGATAGTGGTCGATCCGGATTCCGCCTTTGCCGCCGGCGCGGTAACAACGGCCATAGGGGATGAGAGCGTGTAGGTTTTGCCCTGGTAGTCGAGGACAAAGCGCAGCTTGCACCCTTCTTCCAGAAGGCCCGAAGCTGCATCGAGGAACGTGTCTTCAAGCGTGAACGTTGCCAGATTATCCGCACCCGATGCGCTGGCCTTGACTTGGCCAATCTGCGTGAAGGTTTCGGGTGAGCTGCCCGCGGCAGGCGTCACTTTGTTGATGCGCAGCGTTGCCTGTCCACCCTGTGGCAGATGTGCCTGCACGGTAAAGGCGTGCGTATCGGGCTGCTCGTTTGCCGTGTCGTCCTTCGGCAATGTCATGAACGTGGCTTCAGCGTACTGGATGTCCCATTCGTCGAATGTGAGCTGGCGGAAGTACGGCTCGCCGTCGGAAAGCGGACGCGTGGGCGCGGTTATGGCGGTGCCGCCCTGGATACGCGCAAGGGGAATCTCGACATCACGGTAGCCCGCCATGCTAATGGAGATGCCGCCGTTAAAGTCGTACGCGTCGAGAAGCGTCGTCTCGTCCACGTAGCCTTCCGCAAGAGGGGCGATCTCAAAGATGGCCGTGCCCTCGTCGACGGTCGTGGCGGAGAGCTGCTTGCCCGCGGCATAACGCGACACGAGCGTGACCTGGGCACCCGTGATGGGCGTATTCTTGTTGGCGACGTCGACCACAACCACACCAAACATGGTGCGCGAGAGAACGAGCACCCTGAAGGGGTCTTCTTCGTCGGCATAGGCTTCGGTGGGCGCGAACGGCAATATGAAGGCGTTTGCGCTGCCCGGCACGCGCGGCAACATAATGCTCGCCAGCGAGGATGCTCCGGCAACAAGTAACGAACGGCGATCAAGCATCTTTGGCTCCCATCCCGCAAACATCGGAGGAAATAATCCTATTTTGCGAGAAGGTGCCCCGTGGCGGTAGTGCCGTTCCATGGCCAAAATGTCCAATTTGAGTGCGCGAAATCGCCAGGCCCCCGGAGCGCTTTCGATACGCCGGGCAGTCTGGCCGCTAGCGCAACATGTAGGCAATCAGCTCGGCGCGAGTTCCGATACCAAGCTTGGCATACACTCCTGATAGGCGGTTTTTAACGGTGCCCGGCGATACTCCCATGTGGCGTGCGATTTCAGCGTTGGTCCATCCGCGGCAGGCGAGCATGGCCATGGTGAACTCCGTGGTCGTTAGGTCGTCGGCCACGTCCTCGCCCGAATCGGGGTTGTGGATGCGCCGCCAGCCGTAGCTGAATCGATACGTAATCTCGATGATGCGAGCGAAATCGTCGGGGTATTGCGATTTTAAGCACGCCTCAATAAGCCCCTGCAAAAGGCCGTGGTGCTCGCCGATGAGCTCGATAAGGCCGTCAGGGCGCGCAATGTTCCAAGCGGTTCCGAAGTGTGCCTTTGCGGCGTCGATATCCTTGAGGCTCATGCATGCCATGGAAGCTGCCAGGTGCAGGAACAGCTCCGAGATGGGATAGCTTCCCTGTTTCATGATCAGGGCGTTTTCCGCCATGCCCAGACTGCGGCCATATTCGCCGCGCAGGTACAGGGCATGCGCCATCACGTAGCTGGCGAACAGGCGCAGGCCTTCGGGCAGATGCGCCGCAAGCGGATAAAACTCTTCGGCGGAATACGGGGAAGGCAAGTGCAGCAGGACGCTCGCGGCGGAGGCGAACAGGATATGCGTGGCGTGGACGGCGGGCGATTCCTCGTCAGTTGGCGTATCGAGGATGCCCGCAAGGCACCGGCGGGCATCGGCGATACGGTTGAGCGACAGACTGGCATATCCGCAGATAAGGCATGCGGAATAGCGCAGTGCGGGGTCGGTGGCGTCAAGATAAGGGCGCGCCGTCTTGGCAGCGAGGGTGGCCTGTCCGCGAAAGTACAGCGCTTCTGCCGTGGCAATGGCGCGCGAATCGGGGTCGGAAATGCCTGCAACCGCAGCGTCAATCTGCCCCGGCACAAAGGCGGTGCACATCAACGGCATGGGAATGCGCGGGTAGCCATCGCAGTCCATCTTCCATCTCCCATCAGGTGGCAACAATGCAGCAATTGTACTCCTGTTGCTCGGTGCTGGAATTTGTGGGTATCGCCTACGATTATGCCGAACGTATAAAGGAAGAGTCTATTGGCGATGCTTCCAAGGTGGCTACCGAAGCCTATCTGACCTTGGGATATAGAAAAACTGCCACCCCTGCAAAAAGCTCTGCCGCAGCGATGGGAAACGCATCTTCTGGGCATTCCGGCGTCTCCAGCCAGCGCTGGACTGCTGCTGTCGCCTGCGCGTTGGCGAGCGGGGCGTGGGGACCGTCCGGCGACCAGCGGTGACGGGCGAGCCCTGCCGCGTACGTGGGACTCCATCGGCGTAGACCCGTGACCCCCATGGCATCGGAGAAGTTCACCATGGCGTCCAGGACTTTACCGTCCGGCACGTCCAGCCTAGCGGCTCTCTTGAACCCAAGGTTGAAAGGGGGCGTTGTACAAGGCGAATGGGGCCGAGTGGAAGTGGATCAAAAGAGCGTTACTTGACGTTTCATGCATAATGCCAACCGCCCCGCGACATCACGTTCGCAGCGCGCAGGGGCCGGAGAATCTTCGCGATGAGAGTTGACGTCTAATACCTTGCATCGTATAGTGTGTATAGCATAGTATATGACGAGAGGAGGTGTGCGGATGGAGGCACAGATGAAGCGCGGCTTCCTGGAGGCCTGCGTGCTCGCGGCCGTCTCCGGCGAGGAGTCCTACGGCTACCAGATCGTGAAGGACGTACCGGCGAGCATGGGGCTCACGGAGTCGACGCTCTACCCGCTGCTCAAGCGCCTGGAGAAGGCCGGGTGCATCACGGCGCGCTCCGCCGAGCACAACGGGCGGCTGCGCCGGTACTACCGCATCACGGACGACGGGCGAGCGCGCATCGAGGAGTTCCTGGCCGAGTGGCCGTCCGTACGGGAGATTTACGCATACGTTGAGGGGGCGCACCATGACGCGCGATGAGTTTCTGGGCCGGTTGGGCGAGCTGCTCGCCTGCCTGCCGGCCGAGCAGGTGGAGGAGACCAAGGCGTTCTATGCGGAGGCCATCGCTGACCGCATGGAGGACGGTATGAGCGAGGAGGAGGCCGTGGCCGCCATGGGCACGCCCGGCGAGGTGGCGGAGGCCACGCTCGACGACCTGCCCGCCGTGCCGCGCGCGATCGCGAGGACGCGCCGGCGCAGCACCACGCTGCTGTGGGTGCTGACCATCGTGGGCTCCCCGGTGTGGGTGCCGCTGCTCGCCGCCTTCGCCGCCGTGGCCGTCACGGTCTATATCTGCATCTGGCTGCTGGCACTCTGCGTGTGGATCGTCGCGGCGGCACTCGGGGGCGTGGGCGTAGTTGAGCTCCTGTTTGCCGTAAGCGGCGTCACCATCGGCCACTTCCCGTACGTCCTCGCCTCGGCGGGCGTGGGGCTCGGCCTCGTCGGCGTGGCGCTCTTCGTTGGTGCTGGCGCTTGGGCCGCCTCAAAACAAATTGCGCGCCTCTCGGCGCTCTGGGCGAGGAAGGCCGCCTCGCCCTTCTGGAAGGGTAAGGGCGAGAAGGGCGGCGCTGCCGCGCATCTCGCGGCGTAGAAAGGAGTGAGTACCATGACCAGCGCGAAGAAGATCTACCTCGCCGTGGCGGGCGGGCTCGTTGCCGCGGGTGTTGTCCTCGCGGGCATTGGCTTTATCGCTTCGGGCTTCGACCCGGCCGTGTTCACAACCCAAATCGACACGCGCGACAGCACCATCGTGCTCGGCGGCGTCGAGGTGGACGACCCGATGGGCCTCCCCCTCATCGAGCAGCTCGCCAATCTGGGCGAGATCGACACCTCCGGCGTCGCGGATCCCGCCGCGCCCTAGGCGCAGCGAGCCCGGGCGCTCTGCCCGCCAAGCTGCGTAAGCCGGCGAAACCCGAACCTCAACCTCTACGCAACTGGCCCCAAGCCTGCGCCGATTCGCTCTCAGCGCCGCGCGGGGGCCCGTGACGCATGCCCAAAAAGGTACGAGGAGAAAGGAACGCGATGACGACAACCACGCCCTTCCGCCTTCACGGGGCCACGCAGGACCGGAAGCGACTGGGCCGTGCGGTGGGGCTGTGCTTGGATTGGCTACACTGATATGGACAGTTCCGTGAGGGGCGCGAGAGACGGGACTCTGGGGAGATCTTCGAGGAGGAGTGTCTCGACTGGAAGCGCGGGTTCAGTGGAGCAGGAACCTAATCTCTGTCTCTCTTGCTTTTTTGATTTGTTGAGAAGCCGGCATTTGGGGGCATTTTGGATAGCGAACAGTTCAAACAAGAAGCTGAGAAAATAGAACAAAGCCTGAGTGCCTTGAGAGTCGCCGAGCGCAATGCAGTGATTCCCTTCATGAACGGCGACTTTACCCAATGGGATCTATATCTGGCATCCTCCTCTGAGTATGCGATGAGACTGATAGACGGATTCATCTCCATGCTCGAGTCGAGGAATCTTGTTTGCGTCGCCCAGCTTCTCCGCGCACAGGTTGGAGTCTGCCTGCGGACATTCGCATTATTCGCCGCCGAAGACCAGGATGACTTTCTCAAGCAGGTGTTTCAAGGTGTGCCTGTGAACAAGCTGAAAGATTTCTCGGGTGAGAAGATGTCCGATGGAAGACTTCAAGACTTACTCGAGAAGTTCGATCCAAAGGTAAAAGATGTATACAAGGTGACGTCTGGATTCGTCCACTTCTCCATTGATATTCTGCCGAGCATGGGTGTGCCTGGGGAGGGCTATGAGGTCGAGTTTAATTTTGGAGCCGAGCCCAACGAGAGAAACAATGCGCCTCTCGTGGAATGCGGCAAGGCGTTCTGCCACTATGTCGACCTGCATCTCCAGATGCTCCATAAGGTGATTGCTTCGGATGAATGGTATGCCGATCGATTCCGTATCGATTCCGATGGTCCTGCAGACGAGGCCTCGAAAAGCGAGAAGGTGTAGGTCGAACGCATTGACGCTGCCTTGACAGCATCCCGATATGATAACGAATGGGAGGTTCCCTGCGAAATGTGCGCCTCTGTATATTCTCGCTAGGACGCCCTCGACCGATAAGGCATCGTTGAGTTCAATTTGAGTTCAGCTCGGGTGCCTGAAAATCGCCCAACTCTGATAAAAGGGGAGACGACGGTACACCACGTAGACGAGAGGCTATGGAAGTGCACGATTTGATTATATTGGCGCGCTAAACCGCCCCGCTGCCCAACTTGAACTCCGCTCACGCGTGTATGGGGCTGCGAGAGGTAACGGCCTGCGGCCTCCTTTGTGTGCTCGATGATATCTTCGAGCATGCCGGGCATGGCGGAGACATTCGCTGCAATCCAGCCGTGTTCAAGCGCCGTTTCGGATAGGAGCGAGAGGGGGCTGTCTTGCCCGTTTCCCTTGCACCCGTAAAGATGGTTGACAGTTTGGGGCCTCCCGTGTCTTTAGCTTTTACCGCGCTAGATGCCTCATGGAAACTGTTGGACTTTAATCAGACAGACCCAGCATGTCGTTTTCCTCCATGAGGACATCGGCTAAAACCGCAACACCTATGCTTGTTTAAGCAAACCTCCTGATAGTCGTGGAGCTGCTGTAGCCCGACATGCAGGACATCGCTCGGCTTAAACACCGGATGCCGCATCCGCGAAACGAGTTGCGGTGCACCCTGTTCCAAAAGGCTGCCAAGTACCATGGCGTGAGCGTTGGGGTAGCCATCATTCAGCGTGGATACATCCGGATGCGCATAGATCCAGACGATTCCAACGTTCTCGTATTTCCCGTGCAGGTAATCGAAGAGGGCAGGCGACACCATACAGTTGCCGCCGACGGTCACGACTCTGTCGGGGTTTTCTGCCGCAAGCTTCCTCTGCGCATCCTGAATCCCCGCCAGGACTTCGTCCTCGGCATAGATGCGAACTCTCTCCCATTTCTCATGTCCAAGTTTTGGGACGCGTTTCACAATGTCGAGTGGGATTCCTGGACAGTCGGATCACGTGGTGGCCCCCTTTGAGAGGGTCACGAGCATCACGGTCCCGTTCTCGGAACTTTCTTCGACCTCTACCGTGCCACCGTGAAGCGCTGCAATCTCCCAAACGAGCGCTAGTCCGAGCCCTGCGCCGCCATATGCTCTGCTGCGGGATTTGTCTAGACGAAAGAACGGCTGGAAGATGCTCTCTCGGTACTGCTTGGGTATTCCCGGGCCCTCATCTTTGACTCGCAGGAACACGTGGCTGTCGCTGTTGCAGATGGAGACGTTGACAGTCGAGCCGGGGCGGCTGTAACGGATGGCGTTTTCGGCCAGGTTGAACACCAACCGATAGAGGAGCGTGTCGCTCCCGATTACTAAAGCGTCTCCAGCACAATTGAGGGCTATGCCCTTATTTTCGGCAAGTGGCGCAAGGTCGGTGAGGACCTCTTCGGACAAGGGGCCAAGTTCAACATCGTCTTCGCAAGGAACGCTGCGAAGCTCACTCATCTCGAGCAATACCTTGGTCATTCGCGACATCCGTTCGGTTTGTTCTTGTAGCAGGTCGAGCAGCTCGGCTGTTTCGGGTTGCAAACCGGAGTGCTCGGAGATGAATAGTTCAATCTGTGCTTGCATAAGGGCGAGCGGGGTGCGCAGCTCGTGTGCGGCGTTGCCGGTAAACTGACGCTGTGCAGAGAACCCTTCGCCAAGACGGGCGATCATATCGTTGAAAGAGGCGCTGCATCGTTGTAGCTCGGTGGGCACATCTTCACTGAGTCTGATTTCGCTTAGGTTGTCAGGCTGCACGCGCTCAACCTGGGCTGCAAAAGCCCGTAGCGGTTTGAGTGCACGGCCGCTCACAAAGTATGCCAGCACGCCGCCAAGGAGTGTGACTCCAGCCGTGATGCACCAGGTTGTCGTGCCAAAAGACTCTTGCGCGTCGTTTACGACGATCGTGACCTTGTCATCGGGGACCGCTTTCGTCGGGTCGAACGCCTGGGGCGAATCTTCGCCGGTTGCGTTAAAGGCTGAGATGTCACTGCCGATGGCATCCATGTAGCGCATGCCCGTATAGCCGACCAGGCAGTTCGTCAACACGCACGCCGCACACGTCAGCAGTGCCGTCATAATCGTTATGCGCCATTGCAGCGAAAGCCTTTTCATTCGCTATCCTCCATAACGTAGCCCTCTCCAATCCGATTGCGAATCGGGTCGTATCCCAAAGCGCTGCGTAGCTTTTTGCGGAGTGACGAGATATGAACGCGGGTTGCGTTGCTAAAGCTGTTCACGCTGCTATCCCAAACGTGCTCGATAAGCTCCTCTTGGCTTACCGGACGCCCCTGATTAAACATCAGGTATTCCAAGATCCCCGTTTCCTTGCGCGTAAGAGATAAAGCCTCGCTGTCCACGGAAGCGATGCGCGCCTTGGTGTCAAAGCTGAGCTTTCCGCAGGTTAAAACTATGTCGCTTTGTGTAAAGCGTCTGAGGGTAAGGCTGCGAATCCTTGCCGCAAGCTCGTCCAGATGAAACGGCTTGGTGAGGTAATCGTTGGCGCCGGCATCGAGTCCGGCGACTTTATCGGATACTTCGCCGCGTGCGGACAGAATCAGTACCTTAGTCTCGCAGTCAGTTTTCCTAAGTTCCCTGAGTACGGTCATGCCGTCGATGCGGGGAAGGTTGAGGTCGAGTACCACGAGGTCGAAGGCCTCAAAGTTCAGTAGGTCGAGCGCCTCCTGTCCGTCGTGACAGCAGTCGACGCTGTACGCCAAGTTTCGCAAGCTGCGCGCGATTGCGTCACACAGCGCCCGCTCGTCCTCGACGATCAAAATACGCATAACAGTCTCCTTGCACATTTCAAATCGCGCTTAACACGGATTTTATAGTCGATATGGTCCAATGGTCGCGTAACGAAAGGAGTGGTCGAGTTGTTCAAAGCGGTAAAACCCGTGGTACAGGTCGCTTTGTTGATCGTCGGAATTGCCATGGTGTGCTTTGGCGTTATGCGTGGCGAGGCGGATGCCGTGCTGGCCAAAGCGATTAGGCTATGCTTGGAGTGTATCGGAATTGGATAAAAGAGAAAACACTGCGTCGCATGTTTTGGCCCGATTTCGCGGATTCATTCAGGCGGCGGCGACGCTCATCACCAACATTCACCTGCTAAACTTTGCCAAAGGCGGCATCTATCAGGGCGCGGGAAAAACAGTCTGCGTACCTGGACTTAATTGCTATTCGTGCCCCGCGGCATCGGGTGCGTGCCCCATCGGGTCGTTCCAGTCGGTGGTAGGTTCATCCAAGTTCAACTTTTCTTACTATGTTACCGGTACGCTCATTTTGCTCGGCGTGCTGCTGGGACGCTTTGTATGCGGGTTTTTGTGCCCGTTTGGCTGGCTGCAGGAGCTGCTTCACAAGATTCCCAGCAAAAAGCTTTCGACAAAAAGGCTCAAGGCGCTTACGTATATCAAATACGTTGTGCTGATATTTGCTGTGGTATTGCTGCCTGTGCTGGTGGTCAACGATCTGGGGATGGGCGATCCGTTCTTTTGCAAGTACATCTGCCCGCAGGGTGTACTCGAGGGCGCCATTCCGCTGGCCATTGCCAATGCCGGCATTCGATCTGCGCTGGGGCAGCTCTTTACTTGGAAACTTGTCGTTCTCATTGCCGTGGTAGTGCTGAGCGTTTTGTTCTATCGCCCCTTCTGCAAATGGATTTGCCCGCTCGGCGCATTCTATGCGCTCATGAATAAGGTATCCCTACTGGGGATCCGGGTCGATGCATGCAAATGCGTCTCGTGCGGCAAGTGTTCAAGGGTTTGTCAGATGGACGTTGATGTGGTCCGCGCGCCCAATCATGCCGAATGCATCCGATGCGGAAAGTGCATCGGGGCCTGTCCCGTCGATGCTATCAGCTATCGCTATGGCCTGGATGTGTCAGCGGAAAAGCTCCCCTTGACCACCGATAAAAAGTAAACAAGCTTCGACAAAACGGAGGAATGACCATGAAGCTTTCTAAGATTGCGGCCCTGTTTATGGTGCCGGTGCTGGCCTTGTGTCTTGTGGCGTGCTCGGCACCTGGCGGCAATGCGAGCGAATCTGCGGGCTCCGATTCTAAGATCGCAGAACTCACTGCGCAGAAGCCGGCCAATGCCGACGAGGCCGCCGAGTTGTATGCAAAACTCATGCAGAAGGAGAACGATATCTTTTCGAGTGATAACGCGCTGTGGGAAAAGGTATTCAATGCGGCAAATAAAGACTCGACAATGATTGAGGACGGCAGCAATTACGGCGATTTCCTGCTCAAGACCATCGACGGCGCCAAGGATAAGTTTACGGCGGATGAGCTTAAGACGCTCAAGGCCGGTGCACAGCAGATCAAGGAGATCGAGGACAAGCTCGAGAGCTTGGAGAAGGAGTTCCCCGGCTGTGGAAGCACGCCGAGCGCAGGCGAGAGCGTCGACGCTTCGACCGCTGGCATGACGGCTGGTGTCAATGCTTCGAGCGAGGCGACGAAGTTCCCCAGCTTTACGGGCAAGGACCTGGACGGCAACGACGTGAGCAGCGACGAGCTGTTCTCTAAGAACAAGGTCACCGTCATGAACTTCTGGTTCACCACTTGCAAGCCGTGCGTGGGTGAGTTGGGCGACCTTGAGGACCTGAATCAGGAGCTTGCCAAGAAGGGCGGCCAGGTCGTGGGCGTCAATTCCTTTACGCTCGATGGCAACAAGGGCGAGATTGCAGATGCCAAGGACGTGCTGAGCAAGAAGGGCGTGACGTATAAGAACATCTGGTTCAAGTCGGATAGCGAGGCCGGTAAGTTTACGTCAAATTTGTTCTCGTTCCCGACAACGTATGTCATCGATCAGAATGGCAACATCGTAGGGGATCCAATCTGTCTCTTATACACATCTCCGAGCCCACGAGACTCCTGAGCATCTCG
>CABSMV010000056.1 GCA_902478935.1 uncultured Collinsella sp.
ATTGACCTTCTGGTCATGCCGCCGAAGTTGAAAGGCAGATTGCCGCTCTGGCGGGTTTGCAGCGTCGGCCGGTTACGCGGTTTGGTAAAACCGCGTAACCCTACAGCTCCGTTACTTCAACGTTGTTGTAGATCTCGTCCCAGCGGTCCATGACCAGGTGACCGGTCTTGGGATCCATAGCGTTGAGCTTGCCGCAGGTATTGGCGGTCTTGAGCACCGTGACGTCGTCGGCGCCAGCAGCAATGGCATGTGCAAAGCCGGCGATGGTCGAGTCACCGGAACCCGTCGCGTTCACAGCCGCAATCGCAGGCGTCTTGGCGCGGAACGCGCGACCCTCATGGAAGCCCACCGAACCGGCAGCGCCCATCGAAACGACAACCCAGGGAATACCGGCAAAACGGTCATCGGCGGCAAGCGCCTCGCGCAGGGCATCGACATCATCGGTCGTAAAGGACGTACCCAGCAGGCCGTTAATCTCGGTCAGGTTGGGCTTTACGAGCTCAGGCTTAGCGTCGGACTCCAGCGCGGCCTCCAGCGATGCACCCGAGGTATCGAGCAGCACCTTGGCGCCCGCCTCCTCGGCGATCTTGACGAGCTCGGCATAGTAGCCGGCATCGACGCCACGCGGCAGCGAGCCCGAAAGCGTCACAACGTCCGCCTTCGCTGCAAGCTCGGCAAACTTGGCCGTAAAGGCCTCGAGCTCGGCCGGGGCGATCTGCGGGCCGCTCTCCAGCAGCTCGGTCTGATTACCCTCGTGCAGGATATTCAGGCAGATGCGCGTCTCACCGGCAATAGGCACAAAGTCGTTCTTGACGCCGTCGGCATCCATAAGCTCGGCCATATAGGCACCCATGTGGCCGCCGAGCAGGCCGGTCGCGAGCACGTCGTCACCCAGCTGCAGCAGCACGCGACTCACGTTGAGGCCCTTGCCGCCAGCGGTCTTTTCGGGTGTCACACGGTTAACATCGTCGATGATCAGCTTGTCGAGCTGATAGCGCGTATCAATCGACGGGTTCATGGTAACGGTCAGAATCATGTTGAACTCCTGTTCCGGGGCGGCATAACCCGCCCCAAACATACGATAGCTCGTTAAAGGATCTCGATCTCAAAGCCGCGGGTGACGGTCTCTCCCGGCTTGGCCACCAGGCAGCCGCGCTTGTGCTCCAGAATATCGTCCTCGTCGGAGCAGGTGGACAGGCCGCCCCACGGTTCCACGGCCACAAAGTCGCCCTCGGGCTTGCTCCACACAATCAGGTATGGCATATCGGGGAACGTCAGGCGCACGCCCTTGTCCTCGGTTTTCTTGGTAAGCGTAACCACGTGGCTCTCGAGCACGTCAAAGATGGTCTCTGCGAAGTCAAAGAGTTCGTGGGTCAGCGGCAGGTCATGGCCAACCATCGGGTTCTTGCTGCGATGCTCAACATCAATCAGGCCCGTCGAGGGAACGGCAGTACAGAGCTCGGCGGCCTCGCGCTGCTCAAAACGGAGCTCGTAGTCGTCGTAGGACTCGCCCTCGTCAAGCGGGCACTTAAAGCCAGGGTGACCGCCCACAAAGAACGGCATGTCCTCGGTGCCCTCATTGGTCACCTCGTACGACACGGCCACCTTCTCCGCATCGATCGTGTAACGAGCAACGATCTTAAACGGATACGGGTACTGCTCGAGCAACTCGGCATGGTCGGCAGAGCTTAAGCTCAGCACAACCATGTTGTCGCTCCGCTCCTCGAGCTTCCACTCCTGCTTGCGAGCAAAGCCGTGGCGGGCGAGCTTGACCTCGCGGCCGCCCATGGTCATTGCGCGACCGTCACGAAGGCCGCCGCAGATCGGGAAACAAATGGGTGCCTGGCCCGACCACACCGCCGGGTCGCCCTGCCACAGGTACTCACGGCCGTTGGCCGTAATAGAAGTGAACGACCCGCCCGCCGTGCTCAGTGCCACGCGGATAGAACCGTTATCAAGAACAAACTCCATAGGAGCCTTCCCTTTCTTACGACAGCCCGCCAAGTCAATAGGGCTGATAGAAAACCGGCCCGCGCCCCCTCACAGAAACGCGAGCCGTCAATTGAAAAGCTGCAGAATACCGGGTCCCGCCAAAACGAAGCCCACAAGCTCAGCAAGCAAACGTGTTATCGGAGCAGCTTACTGAACCAGAAAGCTTCGCAACAACAGCGGTAACCCCACAGGTACCCCCAACGTCAGCGAGAAGTCAGCTGGCGAGGCAAGGTGCCGTGAAGCGAGGCGGCATTGACCTTCTGGTCATGCCGCCGAAGCTGAACGGCAGATTGCCCGCCAGATGGCTTCGCAGCGTCGGCCGGTTACGCGGTTTGGAAAAACCGCGTAACCCCACTAGTCGTGGTACTCGCCGCGGTCCCACTTCTCGAGGAACTCGTCAAAGAAGTGCGGGTCAGCCTGAGCCTCGGCGTCGGCCTTATTGCAGGCGTCGATCTTGGCGATCAGGGCGTCGTGCTCGGGAGTCTTCTCGTAGGGCTCCTCCAGGAAGGCAAGCATGATATCGGCCATCAGGAACTCGCCGGTGATCTTGCCACCAAAGCCCACGATGTTGGCGTTGAGCTCGCGACGGGCATACAGGGCAGAGGTCATGTCGCGGACCAGGGCGCAGCGGGCGCCGGGAACCTTGTTGACGGCGTTGGTGATGCCGATGCCGGTGCCGCACAGGGCCACGCCAAAGTCGGCCTTGCCGCTGGCAACAGCCTCGCCCACGGCCTTACCGTAGATGGGATAGTGCGTACGGGTGTGGCTGTAGGTGCCGCAGTCGAGCACCTTGTAGCCAGCCTGCTCCAGGCGGTCGGCCAGATAGATCTTCTCGTCCGTAACGATATGGTCGCAACCGATTGCGATGGTCTTCTTCATCAGAACGTCCTTTCGTCTGAATTCACAAGTTGAGGTAGAAGTTCGAGTTCTCGGTGGCTCTCGTTAGGCCATCTTGTTGAGCATGTCGACACGGATCTGGTGACGGCCGCCGGCATACTGGGCGCGCAGGAACTCGCGGGCGATCTTCTTGGCGACCTCGGTGCCCACAACGCCCGGGCCCATGGTGACCATGCGCGAGCCGTTGTGCTCGCGGGTCATGTAGGCGGAACGCTCGTCGGAAATGTTGGCGACGACCATACCCTTGATCTTGACGGCGGCCATATAGGAGCCGACGCCGTACTTATCGAATGCGAAGCCCTGGGAATCCTTGTGCTCCAGCAGGTCCTTGGCAACGGCGGTCGCGGAATCGACAAAGTCCGCGGCAGGGGTCTCGGAATAGTCGACGACCTCGTGACCGTCGGCGATGAGCATCTCCTTGATGGACTCCTTCATCGACATACCGTCGGCATCGGAAGCGATTACAACCCTCATGACATCCTCCTTGAGAGATACGCAGGTGCGTAGTTTCTGTTTGGAAGTGTTGAATCGCGTTCAGGTCCGGGCATCTGAATGTGCGGTTCTTCACTGTTCATGTTTATTTGAACACATTCGAACACCGACTGCAACAATAAGTTGTTTATCTTTGTTCTTTTTTGAACAAACACCATTCACGGATGATTGCTGACCGTTTGAGCCCGGCGCGGACGTAGCGCCCACGTGTTCAACAAACAAAAGGGCGACCGAGAACGTGTCTCGGCCGCCCTTCTTACGGTTGATCTTCCAAAGATCGCTTTGCCGCCTACTCAGACTGCCCGCTCTTCTTGGCATGTCTGGACGGAGCGCTCAAGAAACGACCCGTCAGATAGTTCGCGGGACCGGAGATATCGATCCCCAGCAGCACGTGTCCTAGCCATAGGAACGCCACGAGCACCAGTAGAGGAATCACACACGAGGTCACGATCATCACGATGACGCCTTCGATCAGATCGGTCACCTGATGCACGATCTCATCGGTCATCTGCTTGGCACCGCTGGTCACCGACGTAACAAGGCTCGAGGCCCCGTCAGTCAACTGCTCGAGCACGTTTTTGGACTCCTTGGCCTCGGATTTTTTCTTGTTCGATTTTGAGCTGGTCTCGGCTGACTTGTCCGTGGCATCAGCCGTCTTTGCGGCATCGCTCGCCTTTTGCTCAGCTTGCTCAATACTTACGCGATACGTTTCATCGACCTTCTGCGACACCCATACGCTCGCGGGCACGAGCGCCATGCCGATCACGGCAACCACCAGCACGCGCGTCGCCACACGGCGCAGGACAGCGCTCGTGCTCCAGCGCCCGTGAATGCCGAGCGACACCGCAAAGAGCACCAACGCAAACGGGATTAAGATGCCCAGGCCAACCGACCACAAAATGGTTAGCAGGTATTTCTCTAGGTAGAGCACGGCAAGCACGATGCCCAGGTTACCCGAAAGCTGCGCGAGCTGCTCGGCAACCGGCGTTCCCGTATCACCAGGCAGCGCAGTGATACCCGCAGATAGGGCGACGCACGAGGTCGTGAGCGCCAAAACATTGCCCTTCTTTTGATCGATGACCTCGATGGTGGAGTCCCAGGTCTTGGTATCGGCAAAATGCGGACGAGCTACAAAGCCCGACAACAGCGCCAGTACCACGAGCGCAACGATAAAGCCAATCTGCAGCTTTTTGTTTGCGCACACGACATCGGACAGACTGGGCTGCAGCTCAGTTACCGTCGTGTGCTCGGTTATCTGGACAGGACGCCCATGAGCCATCTCGTGCGCGTCTCTTTTTTGTATTGACCCGTTATCCGGCATTTGGATACCTCCTCAGTCCGGCGTTTAATGCGAAAGGAAGTATACCCACCGAGCAAAAATCGAACGGGAGGACGAACGGAGCGCACCAAGACTGTCCCCAATGGCTATCTCGGGATGAGTTGCGGTGGAATAGGGATTGTTTTGCGCCCGCCGGCCCCTATTCAGTCCCTATTTCACCGCAACTTGAAGGAGAACAGAAAAAGCCCTGTCGCGGGTAGGGCTTTTGGAAGGGGACTTGGTTGTGCGGGCTCGTTAGGCGAGCTTGGCCTCGAGCGCAGCGATGCGCTTGTAGGCGTCGATGGTAAAGCGGGTCTGCTTCTCCAGGATCATAGTGGTCATGAGGGTGTCCTGAGCGTGAGCCATGATGAAGGTCATCTCCATCTCGCCACCGCCGGCCTCCTGCGAAAGCAGCTTGGTCTGCGTGTCGTGGGCACCGATGAGCGCATCGCTGGCATCCTTGTGCAGCTGCTCGGCCTTCTCAAAGTCACCCTCGCGAGCAGCATCGAGCGCTGCAAGCAGATCGGTCTGGGCGTCACCTGCGTATGCGACAATCTCGAATCCAACCATCGAGATTTCTTCTTTGGTTGCCATATTGCGTTCCTTTCACATATGAACCAATGGAGAGCATCGCGTCCGGGCATACGCGCTGCGTTGTGTATGACAGAAACAATAACATTCAAACAAAAAAGAACAGCGCAAAACGTGATTTCGAGCTATGAACGGTCGCTTTTCGCCCGTGAACGGTTTTTAAACCAATCTGAACAATATCGAACACAATTAGCGGCAACCCAAACAGACCTGCGCCCTAGCGTACATCGCGCACCGTATCGCCCTCGACGAGCACGCCCGGAAACAGCATGTGCTCCACACCGGGTTCAACGCCCTCGGCGCCAGCAATCTTGTCGACCGCCCACATGCCGACGCGCTTGTTGTCAAAGCGCACCGTGGTCAGGCGACGGTCGGGCACGATATCGCCCAGGCTATCGTCAACACCCACCACGCTCACATCCTCGGGCACGTGCTTTCCGCGCGACTCGAGCCCGCGAATGCAGCCATATGCCATGGCATCGTTGGAGGCATAGATGGCAGTACAGGCTGGATCGTCCGCCAGAGCCTGGCCTGCGGCATATCCGCTCTGTGCCGTCCAGTCGCCGCGCACGAGCTGCGAGGGCTCAATGCCATGCGCGCGCAATGTCTCGCGCCAGCCTTCCTCGCGCCGCATGCCCGAAAGCGAGCGCTCGGGGCATGAGATAAAGTGCACAGTCTTGTGCCCCCGCCCCAGCAAGTACTCGACAACTTGACGCGAGCAATCGAACTGGTCGTTATCGACCGTTGAACAGAGCGGGTGCTCCAGCATGGTAACGAGCACCGTCTGCATACCGGGCAGCGGCTCAAAAGTGCCAAAGTCTGCCGGCATGCGGTTCATGATCACGACCATGCCGTCTACCGGCAGCGCGCTCATACGCGACGATGCGCTCTCGAGGGTATACGGATGCCCGTCTACCTTAGTGAGGGTGATGGCATAGCCGTGCTTATCGGCGGCGGCGGCAAAGCCCTCCATACGGTCGAGGTTGCCGGTACCGGTAATGTTGAACATGGCGACGCCGACGGTCTTAAACTTGCCACGGCGCAACGATCGACCGGCAAAATTGGGGCGATACCCCAGCTCGCGCATGGCGGCACGCACGCGCTCCTTGGTCTCGGGGCGCACGCTGGGCGAATCGTGCACGGTGCGCGAGACCGTCTGCTCCGAGACGCCCGCGAGGCGCGCCACGTCTTTGACGGATACCGATTTTTTAACAGCGGCCATAGGTCGATCTTTCTATGTCAACGATGCCATTGGTGGCACCTTGCGCAGCCAAATGAAACGTCTTCAAGTATATCTAACGCCTCCCCCACCATACGCTCACCACCCAAAACCTACCGTTCACCGACATTTTTGCTTCCCCGAACGGCTTTTGTCGCCCAAATGTTAACGTTGCCATTGTGCAAACACAGAGCCACCGGGCGGCTCAAACGTTTACGCGTAAGGAATCGACGGTTCGCAGGCACAGGAACCACCGGTTCGCGTCTTTTTTTGTGTCACAAAATGGCAACGTCAACATTTTGGCAACCGAACGTCAAAAGCTACCATCGTTGCTAACCCACCGACTCTTAGGAGCATTGCATGGAGCAACTCATCGCCACTATCGAAAAGGGCCAGCCCTTTTTCAACGCGATCGCCCGCAACAAGTACCTCAAGGCGATCCGCGACGGCTTTATCTCCGTCATCCCCATCATCATCTTCTCGTCCATCTTCTGCCTGGTAGCCTCGGTCCCCAACATCTGGGGTTTCTACTGGCCCGATGACATCAACAACGCTCTGTGGAAGTGCTACAACTACTCCATGGGCATCCTGGCCATCGCCTGCGCCGCCACCACGGCCAAGCACTTCGCCGACGCTCAGAACCGCGACCTGCCCAAGAATAACCAGATTAACTTTATCTCATGCATGTGCGCGGCCATCATCGGCTTCTTGCTCCTTTCGAGCGACACGGTCGCCACGGACGCCGCCAGCGGCTTCAACACCACCTACCTTGGTTCCAAGGGCCTGCTGACCGCCTTCATCGCTGCGTTTGTGACCGGCATCATCTACAAGTTCTTTATCAAGCGCAACATCACCGTCAAGATGCCCGAGCAGGTTCCGCCCAACATCTCGCAGACCTTTAAGGACATCATCCCCTTCTCCGTCTGCATCACCGTCTTTTGGGTTTTTGACATCGTCTTCCGCGCTGCTTTTGGCTTCTGCTTTGCCCAGGGCGTCATCCAGGTGTTCCAGCCCCTGTTCACCGCTGCCGACGGCTACATCGGCCTCGCTGTGATCTACGGCGCCATGAGCCTGTTCTGGTTCGTCGGCGTCCACGGCCCCTCGATCGTCGAGCCCGCCATCGCTGCCGCTCTCGTTGCCAATATGACCGACAACCTGGCTGTGTTCCAGGCCGGTCAGCACGCTTCCGCTGTCCTGACCCAGGGTGCCCAGTACTTCGTCGTCTGCATGGGCGGCACCGGCGCCACGCTCGTCCTGGTCTTTATGTTCTGCTTCTTGGCCAAGTCTCAGGAGATGCGCGCCGTCGGTAAGGCCGCTATCGTCCCCGTGTGCTTTGCCGTCAACGAGCCGCTGCTGTTCGCCGCACCCATCGTGCTCAATCCCGTCTTCTTTGTCCCGTTTGTCTTTGCCCCAATCGCCAACATCTGGATCCTCAAGATCTTTATCGACTTCTTGGGCATGAACGGCTTTATGTACACCCTGCCCTGGACCGTCCCCGGCCCCATCGGCACCATCATGGGCCTGGGCTTCCAGCCGCTCGCCTTTGTGATGCTCGCCCTTATCCTGGTTGTCGACTTTGCCCTGTACTATCCGTTCTTCCGTGCCTATGACGCCCAGAAGTGCGCCGAGGAGGCCGAGATCTCCCAGGAGGAGCTCGCCGCCAAGAACGCCGAGAAGGCTGCCAAGCTCAACGACGCCTTCCAGGGCAAGGCCGATGCCAAGAGCGTTGCCGCCGGCGCCGCTGCCGAGGCTGTAAAGGCCGATGCTCCCGCCGCTGTCGCCGTTGAGGCAACGACCGCCAGCGACCTCAACGGCAAGCGCGTACTCGTGCTCTGCCAGGGTGGCGGAACCTCGGGCCTGCTCGCCAACGCGCTGGCCAAGGCCGCCAAGGAGCGCGGCATTGATCTTGAGACCGCTGCCGAGGCCTATGGCAACCACGTGGACATGCTCCCCGACTTCGATCTGGTCGTCCTGGCCCCGCAGGCCGCAAGCTACCTGGCCGACCTGCAGAAGGACTGCGAGCGCGTGGGCAACAAGTGCGTCGCCTGCCGTGGCAAGCAGTACATCGAGCTCTCCCAGAACGGCGATAAGTCTCTCGCCTTCGTCTCCGAGCAGCTTTCGAAGTAAGTAACGCTCAGGGCCAGCCGACCATCCACAGCCGGCTGGCCCTTCGATTTAGACGATTGGATCATCATGTCCGTTAACCCTGTTAGCGTCACCAACCCGCCTGCGCAGTTTCCCGAGGACTTTGTCTTTGGCGGCGCCACCGCTGCCTACCAGGTAGAGGGCGAGACCCGCACCCACGGTAAGGGCAAGGTTGCCTGGGACGACTTCCTGGAGGCCCAGGGGCGCTTCTCCCCCGATCCCGCTTCGGACTTCTACAACCAGTACCCCGTCGACTTGGAGCTGTGCGAGGAGTTCGGTATCAACGGCATCCGCCTCTCCATCGCCTGGAGCCGCATCTTCCCCAACGGTACCGGCGAAATCAACCCCGAGGGTGTCCAGTTCTACCACGACCTCTTCGCCGAGTGCCACAAGCACCACGTTGAGCCGTTTGTCACGCTGCATCACTTCGATACGCCGCTTCCCCTCTTTGAGAAGGGCGACTTCCTCAACCGCGAGACCATCGACGCCTTTGTGGACTTTGCCACCTTCTGCTTTAAGGAGTACGCCGACCAGGTAACCTACTGGTTCACCTTTAACGAGATCTGGGCCGACGCCTCCAACACCTACATTGAGGGCACCTTCCCCGGTGGCGTCAAGGCGCATCTGGCCGAGGCCTTCCAGTGCGAGCACAACATGATGCTCGCCCACGCCAAGGCCGTGCTGGCCTTCCACAACGGCGGCTTTAAGGGCAAGATCGGCGTCATTCAGTCGCTGGAGTTTAAGTATCCGCTCAACGAGAACGACCCCGCCGACATCAAAGCCGCCAACAACGAGCACGTGCTGCAGAACCAGTTTCTGCTCGACGCCACCTTCCGCGGCGACTATGCCCCCGACACCCTCGAGTGCGCCAACCGCCTGGCTGCCGTCTCGGGCGGCACCATCGAGATCCTGGACGAGGACCTCGAGATTATGCGCGAGGCCGCGCTCTACAACGACTACCTGGGCGTTAACAACTACCAGTGCCGCTTCTTGAAGGCTTACGATGGCGAGAACGACCTGCACCACAACGGTACGGGCGAGAAGGGCACCGGCCGCTGGCGCGTTAAGGGTATTGGCGAGCATGTGAACAAGCCTGGTATCCCCACCACCGACTGGGACTGGATCATCTATCCCGAGGGCCTGTTCGATCTGCTCGTCTACATTAAGCAGCGCTACCCCAACTACAAGCAGATCTTCATCACCGAGAACGGCATGGGCTACAAGGACCCCTACAAGGACGGTTTTGTGGACGACCAGCCGCGCATCGACTACATCGAGCAGCACCTGCGCTGGTTGCTCAAGGCCATGGAGGTTGGCGTCAACGTAGGCGGCTACTTCCTGTGGAGCCTGCAGGATCAGTTCTCCTGGACCAATGGCTACAACAAGCGTTACGGCTTCTTCCACGTTGACTTTGAAACCCAGAAGCGCACGCCCAAGGCAAGCGCCTACTGGTACAAGCACGTAGCGCAGACCCGTCGTCTGGACTAGCGACTGGCGGGGTTGCCCGCTCACACAACCTGTCCCCATTTCTCAGCCGGGGGCGGCACGTCACACGGCGCGCCGCCCCCGGCCTTTTTTGGGCGGACCGTGTCGCACGTTTGTCTCGATCTGTAACATCTAGCCGAGTTTTTTGGTCCTAGCTGTTACAGATTGAGACGAACAGGATTGCTCTTTCCGAAGAATCTAAATCTGTAACACGTAGCCCGCTTTTGACCGTCTACCTGTTACAAATCGAGACAAACGGAGTAGGACCTAACCCCGTATGTCCCTAACAGTCGAGCGTTCGACCAGCGTACTCGGCACATGAATCGCCTCGATAGACGAGCTCTCTCCAATCGCCGCCTCAAACGCAAGCTTACCGACACCGCGCAAATCAAATCGCAGCGTCGTCAGCCGATTGTGAGGAACAAGTCCCTCGAGTGCGTCGTCGATACCAACCACGCTCACGTCGTCGGGCACGGACAGGCCCGCGTTCTCGAGCGCGGCGATAACGCCCAGCGCCATCTGGTCATTTGCCGCAAGCACGGCAGTCGGCGCCTGCGACCCGCCGGCAAGCACCTCGGCCGCAATCCGCTCGCCCATGGCGTACCCACTGTCCGCACTCCAATCGCCACGCAGCATCGGAGCGGCATCGACATGAGCACGACCCAGCGTATCGCGCCAACCGGCCTCACGAAAATGCGAGGAAATCGAGTTTTCCGGACCCGCCACAAACCGCATATTCGAGTGACCATGTTCCAGCAGATAATTGGTCAACAGCTCGCACGAACCATACTGGTCGGAGTCGATCGTCGTGCAGCGCGGATGCGCATACATGGACAGGATGACCGTTCGCACTCCCGGCTGGGGAACAAACTCCTCAAAATCGGGAGCCATGCGGTTCATGTTGAGAATCATGCCGTCGACGGGTCGCTCGACCATGCGGCGCGAGGCATCGGCAAGTGCATAGGGCTTGTCGCCGCCCATCTCGATCATAGTGACGGCAAAATCATGCTCGCGCGCCGCTTGCATGATACCCTCGAGCGTCGCCAGGTTACCGACACGTGTGATGTTGTACATGCACAGGCCAATAGAACGATACGACCCGCCGCGCAACGCCGCTCCAGCAAAATTGGGACGAAAGCCCAGCTCTTCTATGGCGGCCAGCACACGCTTGCGCGTCTTTTCCGTCACGTTGGGCATACCGTTGACCACGCGAGACACAGTCTGGCGGCTCACGCCAGCGAGCGCCGCAACCTCTGCCGCGCTCGCCGAACGACCATTCCTTGTCTGCTGATCCATGCCTTCCACGCTAACCTGCTTCCCAACTATTCCCCGCGCCCATGGCGCATCGTACATACATTGATAACGTGCTCATGATACCCGAGCCATATACCACAACATGAAAACTTCTGTCAATCAAAACCGCTTACCGAACAAATACAACCGTTCGCATCTGTTTGAAGTTGTTTTGTTTCTATACATCCCAGCCGGATGTTAACGTGCTCATTGTCAAATGTTCACGTGCTCATTTTGGTTCTAATCATTTTAAGATAGTGTTTATCGGGCTTTTTCACCGCTGAACGCTAACCAGGGAGCCTCCTGAGCGCAAACGCACAATATCGAACAGCGAGACGAGAGGATGTATGCATATGTCTTTGCTAAACCGCGTACAGCAGCTGCCGAAGGGCTTTGTTTGGGGCGCCGCAACCGCCGCGTACCAAACGGAAGGTTCCACGAAGGTGGCAGGCAAGGGTAAGACCATGTGGGACGATTACCTTGTCGCCCAGGGTCGCTTTTTGCCCGACCCGGCCAGTGATTTCTACAACCGCTACGAGGAGGATATCCGCCTTTCTGCCGAGCATGGACTCAACGCCATTCGTGTGTCCATCGCCTGGACCCGCATCTTCCCCAACGGCGACGATGCCGAACCCCTCGCCGAGGGCGTTAAGCACTACCACGAGCTGTTCGCCTGCTGCAAAAAGTATGGCGTCGAGCCCTATGTGTCCCTGCATCACTTTGACTCCCCCGCCGCCCTGTTCAACCAGGGCGACTGGCTCAACCGCAAGACCGTCGACGCCTATGTGCGCTATGCCGAGTTCTGCTTCCGCGAGTTCCGCGAGGTCAAGAATTGGTTCACCATCAACGAGCTCATCAGCCTCTCGCACTCCCAATACATCCAAGGCAACTTCCCGCCCAACCATCACTTTGATGTGACGAGCGGCATCCAGAGCCAGCACAACGAGCTCGTTGCCCACGCCCGCGCCGTCAACCTGTATAAGGATCTTGACGAGACCGAGCACCTGGGCGGACGCATTGGCATGGTCAACGTCCTGACGCCGGCATATCCTGCCACCGACTCGCCCGCCGACCAGCACGCCGCCGACCTGTACAACGCCTTCTACACCGACTTCATCATGGACGGCGCCTTCCTGGGTCACTACTCCGCGCGCACCCTCTCACTCATCAACGAGATTCTGCGTGCCAACAACGCCACACTTACGGTTGAGGACAGCGACATGGAGGAGCTCGCCAAGGCGGCGCCCCGCAACGATATGTTCGGCCTCAACTACTATCAGTCGGCGTTTATCGCCGCCTACGATGGCGAGTCCACCAACAGCTTTAACGGCACCGGAGACAAGGGCACCTCGTGCTTTAAGTTTAAGGGCGTCGGGCAGCAGGTCGATATGCCGGGTATCCCCACCACCGACTGGGATTGGCTCATCTACCCGCAAGGCCTCTACGACACGCTCAAGCACATCAGCGCCACCTATCCCAACCTCCCCGTCATCTATATCACCGAAAACGGCCTGGGCCACAAGGACCCCGAGCCCGACGCAAACGGCATCGTCGCCGATCCCGAGCGCATCGACTTTGTCGACCAGCACATGGAGAAGGTGCTCCAGGCGCGCGCCGAGGGCG
>CABSMV010000057.1 GCA_902478935.1 uncultured Collinsella sp.
GCTATGGCCACGGCTCCGGCGCCCGCGATGGACGCTCCTGCCGTCGATCCGCTCGATCCTACGGGCGCGACCGGTCAGTTTATGCCCGATCCCTCGGACACCGGCTTCTTTACGCTGTCCGAGTCCGAGATGGTCCAGCAGGACCGTCAGGATCGTAAGCAGGCCAAGGTCCGTCGTCGCCATCGCCACACGGGTCTCAAAGTCTTCATCGTGCTGCTTCTGCTCATTTTGATTGCTGCGGGCGGTCTGGGCTTTGCCTACACGCGCGGCTTTGGCTTCCCCTCGCAGGAGTCGGTTATCACCGATCTGTTCCAGGCTGCCGGCGACGGTGACACCGCAAAGGCCGAGTCTTGCCTGGCCTCGAGCCTGTCCGAGGACGCCAAGTCGATGATCATCTCCTCGATTCCGCAGGGCGCCACCGTGTCCGTCGAGGGCATGGATCAGTCCATGACCGAGACGACCGCTAAGGTGAAGGCATCGCTGTCCAAGGGCGGCGAGCAGGAGTACACCGTCAAATTCGTGCGCTCCGACAACCATATCGGCTGGGCCGTTTCCTCGCTCGATATGGATTTCTCGGCTGCTGACAACCAGTAGTGACCTTATGGGATTTAGCTTTGCCCGGCGCTTCACCGCAAGTGAGGTGCCGGGCTTGCGCTAGTATGATGAGCTAGTAGTTTTCCAGCAATCATCCAACACATCAGGAGTTGCGTTGTTTTCTTTGATGGATATGTTCTTCGGTAGCTATGCGGGCGATCTTGCCATCGACCTCGGCACCGCAAATACGCTTGTCTCCGTGCGCGGCAAGGGCATCGTCATTCGCGAGCCCTCTGTTGTCGCCATCGACAAGAACGACGAGCGCATCCTGGCGGTCGGTATCGAGGCAAAGCGCATGCTCGGCCGTACGCCCGGCAACATCGTGGCCGTTCGTCCCCTGAAGGACGGCGTCATCGCCGACTTCGATGTTACCGAGGCCATGCTTCGCTACTTTATCGACAAGGCGTCCGAGAAGCGCTATCCGTGGACCCCGCGTCCGCGCGTTGTCGTCTGCGTTCCTTCCGGCGTCACGTCGGTCGAGAAGCGAGCTGTCTTTGAGGCCACGATCCAGGCCGGTGCCCGCCAGGCCTATCTGATCGAAGAGCCTATGGCCGCCGCTATCGGCGCCGACCTGCCCGTCGAGGAACCCACCGGCTCCATGGTCATCGACATCGGTGGCGGTACCACCGAGGTCGCTGTTATCGCTATGGGCGGCATCGTCGTCTCGCAGTCCATCCGTATTGCCGGTGACGAGTTCGACCAGGCCATCCTCACGCACGTTCGCGATGCCTACAACCTGGCCATCGGCGAGCGTACGGCAGAGGACATCAAGATCAAGGTCGGTTCCGCCGTGCCGCTCAAGGACGAGCTCGACGTCGAGGTCAACGGTCGCGACGTGATCACCGGTCTGCCCAAGACCGTGCGCATCGAGAGCGAGGAGATTCGTCGCGCACTCAACAAGCCACTCGACGAGATGGCCAAGGCCGTCAAGGACGCACTCGACGCTACGCCTCCCGATCTTGCCTCGGACCTTATGTACTACGGCATTTTGCTGACCGGTGGCGGTGCGCTGCTGCGCGGTCTCGACGTGCGCCTGCGCGATGAGACCGGTGTTTCGGTCAACGTCAGCCCCACGGCGCTCGATAACGTCGTTAACGGCTGTGCCCGCGTGCTCGAGGCCAATGCGTTTGATGGCGGCTTCGTCCAGACCAATGCTTAATTTCCAAAAGGTGGATTCCATTTGGCACGATCTTCGGGTTTCTCCACAAATCTGAATACCAAGCGACAATCAACGGGTATGCGCCCGTTGATTGTTTTCAGCCTGATTTCGGTGTTGCTGCTCACGTTTTACATTCGCGAGGGCGAGGCAGGACCGATTCATGCCGTGCGTTCGGGCGTGACGACGATAACCTCGCCGGTGCGCTTTGTGGGCTCGGCTGTGGCGGCTCCCTTCAATGCGATCGGCAACGTGTTCTCTAACCTTACGGCGTCGCAGGACACGCTCGACGAGCTCAAGAAGCAAAACGAGGAACTGACCTCTAAGGTTGCTGAGCTCTCCGAGGCTCAAAAGACCGCCGAGCGTCTGGAGGGGCTGGTCGGCCTGCAGTCGACCTATAACCTCAAATCGACCGCAGCTCGTATCGTTGGTGCCTCGGGCGATGCCTGGACCTCGACCGTTACCATCGACAAGGGCTCTGCCGACGGCCTTACCATCAACATGCCCGTGACGAGCTCTGCCGGTGTTATCGGCCAGATTATCGAGGTATCGGCCAAGACCTCTACCGTGCGCCTGATTGGCGACGAGAACTCCGGCGTGTCCGCTATGGTGCAGGACACGCGCGCCCAAGGCATGCTGCAGGGTCAGGCTGACGGCACGCTGCGTCTTGAGTACGTGAGCGTTGACTCTGACGTTAAGGTTGGCGATATCATCGTGACCTCGGGCATCGGTGGCGTGTTCCCCAAGGGCCTTCCGCTTGGCACCGTCTCGTCGGTTGAGAAATCGGCAAACGACGTGTACTACACCATTGTGGTGCGCGCCCAGACGACGGCCGAGAACAACGAGGAAGTGCTGGTCATCACCTCGCTGACCGACGAACAGTCGGCCTCGGATGCGGACGTGAGCACGGCCAACAGCACACCGCAGGGAACGTCGCGCGATGCTGCGACCAAGACGAAGGACGAGAGCTCGGATGACAGTTCCGACACGTCCGAGACGACCGATTCCGGCTCGAGCGAATAGGGGGGCATGTCCATGGATCTACACGAGCAGGGGATGAGCTCCCGCACGTTTGTGATCGCCGCCATCGTGTGCGTGCTGCTGCAGGCAGGCCTGGCACCGCAGATCTCCATTGCGGGCGGTCGCGTCAACTTCATGATTATCCTGGTGTGCCTAAGCGTGTTCTCGGGCGACCCGACTCGTGCCGTCGTGTGCGGTTTTTGCAGCGGCTTGTTTTATGACCTGTCCGCTGCCGTGCCGGTGGGCGTTATGTCGCTCCTGCTGACCGTGGGTTCTTTTGCCCTGGTGCACAGCGCCGTCGGTCAGACGGGCGGTACCCCGAGTGCGCGCGGCGTCACCGTGGGCGCCTTTGCGCTCGTCATTAATGTGATTTACAGCATCATCTTGCTGTTTATGGGTTTGGAGACGAGCTTTGTCGTGGCGATCTTCGGCCATGCGCTGCCGTCCTCGATCCTGACGGGTCTGGTTGCCATTCCGTTTTTGATGTCCGGTGTCGTGCCGCAGTCCGGCTATGGGTTCTCCGCGCGTGGCGGACGCCAGACGGGCATGCGCTTTAAGCCCAAGACCCGTAAGCTCAAATAGGGGAGGCCCGTAGATGTCTTCCCAGTTGACGGTTATTATCGCCGGTATCGTGCTGGTTGTGGCCATCGTGGTCGCGCTGGTCATCATGCGTCGTGGCGATTCCCGTTTTACCTACGATACGCAGCATGGAACGGCCCCGCGCGCCACCGAGGGCGAGGGCAATACCGCGGCGACCGCCTTTAAGGGCCGCTTTTCCATCCTCACCACGGGTGTGGGCGCGATGTTTGCGGCGCTTGCCGTCAAGCTGTGGGGCATGCAGATGGTCTCGTCGGACTATTACGAGAAGCAGGCCAATAGTAATCAGACTCGCACCGTTACCACACCCGCTGTGCGCGGCCGCATCCTCGACCGCAATGGCGTGGCGCTTGTTCAGAACCGTCCCTCACTTGCTGTCGTGGCCTACCGCGACCTTGCCGAGGATGAGGTTCTGGTTCGCCATCTTGCCAACGTGCTTGGAATGCCTTACGTGGCGGTCCTTCGCAATATTCAGGACAATACAGAGGGCGCCCAGAGCCTGCATACCATCGCGACGGACGTCCGTCGCTCCACGGTTGCCTATATTCAGGAGCATGCCGGCGAGTTCCCGGGCGTCAAGATTGCCGAGCGTACCGAGCGCCAGTATCCATATGGTGAGACGGCATGCCATATCTTGGGCTATACCGGCACCATTACCTTCGAGCAGCTCGAGGCCCAGAATAAGAAAACCTCTGGCGATGACGATGCTTCCGCTGGCAAGATTACGTACCAGTCGGGCGATATCGTGGGCCAGGCGGGCGTTGAGAGCTACTACGAAAACCTGCTGCAGGGTATTCGTGGCGAGCAGACCGTCAAGGTCGATGCCTCGGGCAATGTGACCGGTCAGGTCGGCGCCGTGCCCGCGAAGGCCGGCTCCGACATTAAGCTCACGCTCGACCTTAAGATCCAACAGGCCTGTGAGACGGCGCTGGCGAGCGCTATCGAGCTTGCCAAGACCACTGGCTACAGCAATGCCGGCAACGGCGCTGTAGTGTGTCTCGATCCCAACAATGGCGAGATCCTGGGCATGGCGAGCCAGCCCAAGTTCGATCCGTCCGTCTTTATCGGCGGCGTCTCAAATGACGTGTGGACCGAGCTCAATGATGACAAGGGCTCGCACCCGCTGCTCAACCGCGCCATTAGCGGACAGTACATGTCGGCCTCGACCATCAAGCCGCTCTCGGCACTGGCCGGTCTTGAGTTTGGAACCTACACTTCAACGCAGACAACCAACTGCACGGGCTATTGGACGGGCCTGGGCAAGGCTTGGGGCAAGCGCTGCTGGCTGACGTCTGGCCACGGCACCATGACGCTGCAGTCGGGTATCGCCAACTCGTGCGACCCCGTCTTCTATGACATGGGCAAGGCGTTCTTTTATGACGAGCAACATTCCGAGGGCCTGCAGGAGGTCTTTCGTCGCTGGGGCCTAGGCAAGACCTGCGGTATCGATCTGCCGAGTGAGGGCGCGGGCCGTATTCCCGATGCCGAGTGGAAAGAGTCGTACTTCACCGACGCATCTGCCGAGGACCGCAAGTGGAATGCCGGCGATATGACCAACATTGCTATCGGCCAGGGCGACATCCTGGTGACGCCCCTGCAGATGGCGTGTGCCTATATGGGGCTTGCCAACGGCGGCAAACAGTACGTGCCTCACGTGTTTTTGTCTGCCGTGTCGCGCGATGGCGACGGCGATGCCTATAAGTACAACGGCAAGGGCAAGAAGAAGCGCCTGGAGGCCAAGATCAACAGCGATTCGGATTTGGCTCTAGTTCGCAACGGCATGCACGACGTGATTTACACGGCATCGACGTCCCTGGCGGCGCACTTTGGCACCCTGACGCCGCAGGTATACGGCAAGTCGGGCACGGGCGAGAAAAGCGGCGAGGACGAATACGCGTGGTTCTGCGCCTATGCACCGGCCGATGACCCCAAGTATGTTATCGCTACTGTCCTGGAGCAGGGCGGCGGCGGCTCAGATACCGCGATGCATGTCGTGCGCGACGTGCTCGGCGTGATTTATGACGAACCCGATACCTCTTCGGCCTCGGGCGATTCTTCGGTTCGATAGGAGGTTGCGATGGATTTTTCTCCGGCGGATCTGTTCCGTTCAACCAAGACCGGTTCTCGCAGCAGCCTGGACCGTGTCAACAAACAACTTTCGGCTTCGCGCGGCACGTTTCGCCAAAAGGTGCATATCGGTGTGCTCGTGGCTACAGTGGCGCTCGTCGCCTACGGTGCCATCATTATCTGGTCGGCTTCGCAGTTTAAGGCCGATGCTTCGTTCTCACGCCATCTGCTGGGAATTGGCATCGGCACGGTGCTGGCGGTGCTGGTCTGGCGCTCCGACCTGCGCGGTATTTCCAATTTCTCGACGGCGTTGCTCGTCATCGACCTGATCGTGATCCTCTCGCCCAAGATTCCGGGTCTGTCCTATACGGGCGGTCTGGGCATGACGGGCTGGATCAAGATTCCCGGTATCGGCTTGACATTCCAGCCGGTTGAGCTTGCCAAGCTCATCACCATCTTCTTTATTGCCACGCTTGGCTCGCAGTATAACGGTCGCATCGATACCGTTCGCGACTACGTCAAGCTCTGCGGCATGCTGTCCATTCCGTTTTTGGCCGTCGTTGCCATGGGCGACCTGGGCTCGGGCCTGGTCGTGCTTGTTTCGGGCGCCATCGTCATTTGTATGAGCGGTGCACGCCGCGAATGGGTGCTGTCGACCCTGGCCCTGCTCGTGGGCCTGGTGGCCCTCGTTCTGGCGCTCGATTCGGTTTTTGATTCGTTGCTCGGCCACGATGTGCTCATCAAGCAGTATCAGATGAACCGTCTGACGGTCTTTATCGACCCCGATAATGCCGATTCGGACGATGCCTACAACCTGCAGCAGTCGCTTATCGCCGTTGGCTCGGGCGGCTTCTTTGGTAAGGGTTTGGGTCATGCGACGCAGTCGGCCGGCGGCTTTCTGCCTGAGTTCCACACCGACTTCGTCTTCGCCTTCCTGTCCGAGACCTTTGGCTTTTGCGGTTCTTTTTTGCTCCTGTGTCTCTACGTGCTGCTGATCTTTTCGACGATTCGCGTCGCCTTTAAGTGTGAGTCGCTGTTCCTGCGCCTGTCGTGCGTGGGCATCGTTGGCATGTGGGCGTTCCAGACCTTCGAGAACATCGGCATGTGCATCGGCATGATGCCGATTACCGGTATTCCGCTACCGTTTATTAGCTTCGGTTCGTCTTCGATGATGATTCAGCTGCTGACGGTGGGTATCGTACAATCCATATGGCGGCATCGTTCGGGCGCCGCGTAACCGCTGGAGGGGTTTGCTATGAAAATTCCCGTAGATAAGCTGACCCGCGCTTTTAAGATGGGCGCGTCCGTTAAGAAGGATTCCGATACGCCGGTGCGCGTCTCGGTCTATCTGGATTCGTCCGCCTCGCGCTTTCTGGCCGAGACGGTGCGTGACGCCTTTGTGCCGCAGACGACCTCGGGTATTGTGCGCGTCGAGCGTCTGGGGGAGGAGCGAATTGCTCCAAAGACCGATACCGATGTGGTGCTGGTGCTCTCGTGTGGTTCCGACCGCTTGGAGAGTGCCGTGCAGGAGCTCGTGATCGCCGGCGCGCCCGTGTGCGTGCTTGCCGAGTCTGCTGTGGAGGTGCCGTTTATCGAGGAGTCCACGCCCATGCTCGGCGTGGTAGCGGCAACCGATAAGACGTATCTGCTCGAGACGCTTGCCCGCTGGATTCTCGATCGCACCGACAAGGAAACGGCTTTTGCGGCGAACTTTGCCTTCATGCGCATCGCGGCCGCCAATCGTATCATCACCTCGTGCGCGCTCACCAATATGGCGACCGGTGCGCTGGTGTTTTTGCCGGGTGCCGATTATCCCGTTATGGCGCTGGCGCAGGTGGGCATGCTCTTTGAGCTCGCTGCCGTCTTTGGACGCGGCATTAAGCCCGAGCGCGGCTACGAGGTCGCGGGCGTGCTTGCCGGCGGCTTGGTGATCCGCGCGGTCACCCGCGCGCTCGTCAAGCAGACGCCGCATATTGGGTTTGCAGTCAAGGCGCTCACTGCTGCCGCGGGCACCTATGGCATGGGCCGTGCGCTCGTTTCGCTCTACGAGCGCGATGTCGACTACAGCCGTGCCAACGAGGTGGTCACTGCCACGTTCTCCCGCGTTCGCGATCTGGTGACCACGGTCGCGGGCGCTACCCGTCCTATGGCGTCCTATCAGGACGCATCAGATCTCGCTGCTTAGGGGTTTTCCGTTGCGCGTTGCATACCAAGACTGTTTTCATTTAATTGAGCCGTTGCTCGCCAAGGTCGAGAAGCCGAGTCGCTATATCGATCACGAGTGGGGCACGCTTTCCAAGGCCGATGCCGACTACCGTTGCTGCCTGATCTACCCGGATGTGTACGAGGTTGGTCTGCCCAACCAGGGCATCGCCATCCTCTACAACATCCTTAACCAGGCCGAGGGCATCTCCTGCGAGCGTGGCTATGTGCCGTGGCCCGATATGGGTGACGCTATGCGCGAGGCAGGCATTCCGCTGCTCTCGCTCGAGGGTGCAGCGCCGGTCGCTTCGTTTGATATCGTCGGTCTGCATGTGCCGCACGAGATGGCGGTGACGAACTTCCTCGAGGCACTCGACCTCGCTGGCATTCCGCTGTTAGCGGCCGACCGAGGTGAAGATGACCCCATCATCATCGCCGGCGGCCCCTCGGTGTACAACCCCGAGCCGTACGCGGCCTTCTTCGATGCCATCCTCATCGGTGAGGGCGAGGAATCGCTGCTCGAGACCTGCCAGCTGCATCGCCGCCTGCGTGACGAAGGAGTCCCGCGCGCGCAGATTGTTGAGCAGCTTGCATCCATTGCCGGCAACTACGTGCCGTCGCTCTATGAGGTTCGTCACGACGAGCCCTGCTCGCCGCATGGCTACACCGTGCCGCGTGAAGGCAAGGATGCGCCTACTGTGGTCTACAAACGCGTCGTCGAGGATTTCGGCGCCACGAATCCGCTGTCGCAGTCGTGCGTACCCTATGCGCAGCTAGTCCACGACCGCCTGTCTATCGAGATCCTGCGCGGCTGCGCCCGCGGCTGTCGTTTTTGCCAGGCCGGCATGACGTATCGCCCGGTGCGCGAGCGCTCGGCCGACCAGATCGTCTCGTCGGTGATTCAGGGTCTGGAAAAGACCGGCTATGACGAGGTGTCGCTGACCTCGCTCTCCACGACCGACCACTCCTGCATTCGCGACGTGCTCGGCAGGCTCAACCGTCGCCTGGAGGATACGGGTATTCGCGTGTCTATTCCGTCGCAGCGCCTGGATTCGTTTGGCGTGGATATGGCCGAGTCGGTCGCCGGCGAAAAGAAGGGCGGCCTGACGTTCGCGCCCGAGGCCGGCAGCCAGCGCATGCGCGACATCATTAACAAGAACGTGACCGAGGAGGACTTGGACCGTGCGGCCAAGGCGGCCTTCGAGGCCGGCTGGAACCGTATGAAGCTCTACTTTATGATGGGCCTTCCCGGCGAGCGCGACGAGGACATCGTGGCCATCGCCAATCTGGCCGATCACGTGCTGGAGCTCGGTCGTTCCGTGGTGCCCAAGGCTCGTCGCGGCTCGATCTCGGTGTCCATCTCGGTTTCGGTCTTTATCCCCAAGGCTGCCACGCCGTTCCAGTGGTGCCCGCAGCTCGACTACGACGACGTCAAGCGTCGCCAGAAGCTGCTTATCACGAGCGTTCGCAACCGTGCCGTCCGCGTGCATTACCACGATGCCGAGACTTCGCTCATCGAGGCCGCGCTGTCCCGCGCCGGTCGCGACATGACGCCCGTCATCATCGATGCTTGGCGCTCGGGCTCTCGCTTTGACGCCTGGGTAGAGCATTTCTCGCTCGATAACTGGAAGGAGGCTGCTGCCAAAAACGGCATCGACCTCAATGAGCTCGTGCACCTGCCCTACGAGTTGGACTGGCGCCTGCCGTGGGAGCACGTGAGCCCCGGCTGCACGCGCGGCTTCCTCGAGCGCGAGTACCGTCGCTCGCTCGAGGGCGTCACGACTCCCGACTGCACCCGCACGTCGTGCACCGGCTGCGGGATCTGCCCCACGCTCCACGCCAAGAATGTATTGATGGGTGATCGCGCATGAGTGAGCGCCTGACCGACAACCCCTCGCTCTTTAGGCTTCGTGTTCGCTATGGCAAGCGCGATCGCCTTAAGTACCTGGGCCATCTCGAAGTGATCCATACCATTGAGCGCATCGTGCGCCGTGCAGGACTTCCCTATGCCGTCACGCAGGGCTTCTCTCCGCACATGCGCGTGGGCTTCTCTTCGGCGCTACCGGTTGGTACGTCGTCGACCTGCGAGTGGTATGACCTGTTTATGACCGAGTTCGTGGCGCTCGACGAGGCGTTTGGGCGCCTGGCTGCGGCGTCTCCGGCCGATCTGGAGCCCATCGATGCGGCGTACATCGACGTGCGCACGCCGGCGTTGACGGCGCAGCTCACGCGCCTGTCGTATCGCATCGACCTGCACTTAGATCCCGAGGCGCCCGTAAGCGCCGACGAGGTGCGTCGTGCGATCGACACGCTGCGCGCGGACCATGGCATCGACTACGCGCGCGGAAAAAAGAGCAAGCGCTTGGATTTGGATCACACGCTCGTGGGCTATGAGCTCACGGCGGGGGAGCGCCCGGACCATTTGGTGCTCATGCTCGACACCCATGCCGACAACGAGGGCTCCATGCGTCCGGAAATTTTGCTTTCTGCTGCTGATGTTTTGTTGCAGGGCTTGACCCCGGGCGTGGATGCACCTATTGTTTCCACCGGTATGCAAGACCTCGTGACCATCTGCTCCTACGATGTCGAGCGTCAGAATCAAGCATGCGAGGACGACGAGGGCCGACTCGTCAGCCCCATACCTGTGCGAACTTGTGGATTTGCTCCACATACTCGTTGACGGGGGTATTTTCGCCTGCTACTATATTCGGCTGTTGCACTAACTGATGCATGAAGGGCAAGTAAACATGTACGCAATCGTTAACACGGGCGGCAAGCAGTACAAGGTCGCCACCGACGATGTCATCACCGTCGAGAAGATCGAGGGCAATGAGGGCGACAAGGTCACCCTGCCGGTTATCTTCCTCAACGATGGTAAGAAGATCGTCACCGATCCCGACAAGCTGGCTAAGGCCAAGGTTACCGCTCAGATCGTTGAGCAGTTCAAGGGCGAGAAGCAGCTGGTCTTCAAGTTCCACAAGCGCAAGCGCTATCGTCGTCTGAAGGGTCACCGTCAGCAGCTCACCAAGCTGAAGATCGTGAAGGTCCAGGCTACCTCCCGCGCCAAGAAGGCTGTCAAGGCAGAGGCTGAGGCTGTTGCCGAGGCTCCCGTCGCCGACTAGATTACACTCGTAACGAAAGAGTAGGTATACACAATGGCACACAAAAAAGGACTCGGTTCCTCCCGTAATGGCCGTGACTCCCGCGGTCAGCGCCTTGGCACGAAGCGCTATGCCGGCCAGACGGTAACCACGGGCACGATTCTCGTCCGTCAGCACGGCACGCACATCCATCCGGGTGAGAACGTTGGCCGTGGTAAGGACGACACGCTGTTCGCGCTGGTCGACGGTACCGTTGAGTTCCACAAGGGTATCAAGCACAGGGTCAGCGTACGCCCGCTCGCGAACGCGTAATTCACCCTTCATAGAGCACATATGTGGGAGGCACTTGAGTTTTAGGATTCAAGGGTCTCCCTCTTTTTTGTAGGAGGCGATTCTGTTGTCACAGTTCACCGATATCAGCCGCATTAACGTGTGCGGCGGCGACGGCGGAGCCGGATGCATGTCGTTTAGGCGCGAGGCATTTGTTCCCAAGGGCGGCCCCGATGGCGGCGACGGCGGTCGTGGCGGCAATGTCGTCATCCAGGCCGATGCTCAGCTGTCTTCGCTGATCGATTACCGCTTTAAGCATCACTTCCGCGCCGAGCGCGGCACGCATGGCCAGGGTGCCCGTCGTAACGGTAAGAGCGGCGAGGACCTGATCCTTAAGGTTCCCATGGGTACCGTGGTGCGCGAGCTCGACCCCGAGACGCAGACCCCGATGTTCGAGATTGCCGATCTGGTGCACGATGGCGAGCGCGTTGTCGTGGCGCCCGGCGGTGCCGGTGGTCTGGGCAATACCCACTTTGTGACATCGGTGCGCCGCGCGCCCGCGTTCGCTCAGCTGGGCGAACCGGCCGAGGAGCACTGGATTGAGCTCGAGATGAAGCTTATGGCCGATGCCGCGCTCGTGGGCTTTCCCTCGGTGGGTAAGTCATCGCTCATTGCGCGCATGAGTGCCGCCCGCCCCAAGATTGCTGACTACCCGTTTACCACGCTCGTGCCCAATCTGGGCATGGTGCGTGCCGGCGAATATTCTTACGTCGTTGCCGACGTCCCCGGTCTTATCGAGGGCGCGAGCGAGGGCAAGGGCCTGGGTCACCAGTTCTTGCGCCACATTGAGCGTACGGCCCTGATCATGCATGTTGTCGACATGACGGGCGGTTTTGAGGATCGCGATCCGGTTGAGGACTATCACATCATCAACCGTGAGCTCGAGCGGTATGGCGCAGAGCTTTCGGAGCGCCCGCAGATCGTTGTCGCCAACAAGTGCGATGCGCCGGGCACGGCCGACAAGATTGCCGACCTTAAGCGTGCGGCGCTCGACGACGGCCATATGTTCTTTGCCGTATCCGCCGTGACGGGTGCCGGTCTCAACACGCTGATGCTTGCCGTGGGTGAGCAGGTGGCTAAGCTGCGCGCCGAGTTGGCTGTCTCCGATGAGCCGGTCGATCTGCGCGACGAGGAGTGGGAGCGCCGTCGTCTGCAGCGTGAGAAGCGTTTCCGCATTGTCCAGGAAGAGCCCGGTGCTTTCCGCGTGGTCGGTCGTGCCATCGAGCGCATGGTCATCCAGACCGACTGGGAAAACGAGGAAGCCGTCATTTACCTGCAGCATAAGTTTGCGCGTATGGGTGTTGACGACGCGCTCGAGAAGGCCGGTTGTCGTGCCGGCGACGAGGTCCGCATTTGCCAGCGCGCCTTTGACTTTGAGGGCGCCGAGGACTTCCTGTCTCTTATACACATCTCCGAGCCCACGAGACTCCTGAGCATCTC
>CABSMV010000058.1 GCA_902478935.1 uncultured Collinsella sp.
TACACCCTAGAGTTCGTCGGCAGCGTCAGATGTGTATAAGAGACAGGGCGAGGAGTGCCAGCTCGGCCCCAACAGCCGCCTCACCGACACCACCGTCGGCAGCGGCTGCACCATCGATGAGACCATCGCCATCGAGGCCGTCATCGAGAACGGCGTCGACTGCGGCCCGCGCGCCTACCTGCGCCCGGGTACCCACATGCTCGACGGTTCCAAGGCCGGCACGCACGTGGAGATCAAGAAGTCCACGATCGGCGAGGGTTCCAAGGTGCCCCACCTGTCCTACATCGGCGACACGACCATGGGCTCCGGCGTCAACGTAGGCGCGGGCTCCATCACCTGCAACTACGACGGCGTCCACAAGCACAAGACCGTTATCGGCAAGGATGCCTTCATCGGCTCCGACACCATGATGGTCGCGCCCGCCCAAATTGGCGACGGCGCGCTCGTGGCCGCCGGCTCCGTCATCACCGAGCCGGTCCCGGCAGACGCGCTCGGACTGGGCCGCGCCCGTCAGGTAAATATTGAGGGCTGGGCCGCCGATTATCGCCGCCGTCTGCACGAGGACGACGAGGTATAACGTTTTACCAAGCATCTAAGGAGCTGTTCCCATGGGGGACGGCTCCTTTTTCTATGCTGACCTGCGTGGCCGGATGAGTGGTCGGTTCGTGTCCGTTGACGGTAAAGACGTTATCAAGACTCGATAAACCCCGCCGCGCGGTTACAATGCAACAAGGCATCTATATGGCATTCGATATAAAGGAGAAGGGTAATGCCGATTAATGATCCCGAGAAGTCGGAGAATATGCGCAAGTCCATCCGCGTGTATTCCGGTTCCTCCAACCGTCCCCTCGCTCAGAAGATTGCTGAGTACCTTGGGGTCGAGCTTTCGGGCCTTACGCTAAAGCAGTTCGCCAATGGTGAGATTTACGCCCGCTACGACGAGACCGTCCGCGGCGCCGACGTCTTCCTGATTCAGTCCGTGGCCGGCGGCAACGTTAACGACATGCTCATGGAGCTGCTCATCGCCACCGACGCTGCCAAGCGCGCATCCGCCCGCTCCATCACCGCCGTTATCACCCACTACGGCTATGCCCGCCAGGACCGCAAGGCCGGCCCGCGCGAGCCCATCACCGCCCGCCTCGTCGCCAACCTGCTCGAGCGCGCCGGCGTCAACCGCATCATCACCCTCGACCTGCACCAGGGCCAGATCCAGGGCTTCTTTGATATCCCGGTTAACCACCTGTCCGCGCTGCCGCTGTTTGGCCAGTACTACAACGACATGCACTTCGACACCGACAACCTGGTTGTCGTCTCCCCCGATGTGGGCCGCGCCAAGGCCGCCAAGAAGCTGTCCGACATGCTCGGCTGCGACCTGGCCATCGCCCACAAGGGCCGTCCGCGCCACAACGCCGCCGAGGTCATGGGCATCATCGGTGACATCAAGGGCAAGACCTGCATCATCAACGACGACATGATCGACACCGCTGGCACCCTGTGCGCCAACGTCAAGGAGCTCAAGGCTATGGGCGCTGGCGACATCTACGTCTGCGCCACCCACGGCATCTTCTCCGGTCCGGCCATCGAGCGTCTGAACGACGCCCCGATCGTCGAGTGCCTCGTCACCGACGCCATTCCCGTCGAGGTCGGCGGCAAGATCAAGACCATCTCGGTCGCCGAGGAGTTCGCTCAGGCCATCTCCGCCGTTTACCACGAGGAGCCCGTCTCCACGCTCGTCGGCGGCGACTTCGCACTGTAGTCGCTCGACCCTCGCATCCCTCCGGAAGCCCCGGACACGCCTGCGGGGTTATCACGCGAACGTCCTCGCCGCTTTGCGGCTGCGGGATGTTCGCTTTGATAACCCCTCCCGGCGTGTCCGGGGCTTCCTGCTGTCTCGGGGCAGCTGTTTTCTGAAATGACTTTGCTGCAACCTTTCCTCGCCTTCGGCGGGCGTGGTAGCCTTTGTCGTTGATTAAACTTTTTTTGTAACGGAAGGACAAATATGGCAGCTGCACAGCCGCTTAAGATTCGCATGGTTGCCGGGCTTGGCAACCCTGGCGAGGAATATGCCGAGACCCGCCACAACGCCGGCTTTAAGGCGATCGACGAGCTGGCCCGTCAGGCCGGCGTCACGTACTGGAAAAACCAGGCCGGCGCCGAGGTCGCGCTCATCAACATCAACGATCCCGAGGAAGAGGGCGGTAAGCGCCAGATTGTACTGGTCAAGCCGCAGTCGTATATGAATACCTCGGGTGGCCCCATCTCCAAGCTCTGCCGCGAGTACAAGATCAAGGCCGAGGAGCTGCTCGTAATCCACGACGAGCTCGATATTCCCGCCGGCGACGTCCGCGTTAAGGTGGGCGGCGGCCACGCCGGTCACAACGGCCTGCGCTCCATCATCGACAAGATGGGCAGCCGCGACTTCAGCCGCATCCGCACCGGCATCGGCAACCCTCCCGGCAAGATGGCCGTCGCCGACTACGTTCTTAAGCAGCTGCGCGCCCGCGAGGCCGAGGATTTCCAGGACACCTGCGCCCGCGCGGCCGACGCCGCCGGCCTGGCGATCGTGCACGGCGTGGTCTATGCCCGCGACCACGTCAACGGTGCCGCCTCCGCCAACGGCAAGCACTAAAACCTACCATTTAGGGACAGGTTTATTTTGGCAGGTTTTATATGCGGAAACGCCGCGGATGCCGCGTCACAATAAACCCTGTGCCGCCATACATATGCAACGCTCCAAAGGGGGCCGGCCTCACCGAAGCGCGAGGCCGGCCCCCTTTGCCGTTTTACCTGATAAAACCGACCAAAATAAACCTCTCCCCCTTTGGTAGGCCAAAGTGGATAAACCCTGCTCCCAACAGCCGAAGACACACGTAAGTGACATGTCCATGAGGGTATAATTTGCACCGTATGTCTGCACAACGCCTGTGCGCGTACGGTTTTATTCGGGCTACCGTCCATTTCCGTGGAGGCACGGTTCGGCGGCCCTAACAAGAGAGGGGTTCTATGTATAAGATCCTGGAGAAGACGCAGTTCTCGGAGAAGGTGTTCAAGTTCCGCATCGAGGCGCCCGCAATCGCCAAGCATGCGCACGCTGGACAGTTCCTCATGGTCCGCGCCAACGAGACGGGCGAGCGTGTCCCGTTTACCCTGGCCGGCTGGAACGGTGACGAGGGCTGGGTCGAGTTCATCTTCATGGTGATCGGCAAGACCACCGAGATGCTGTCCACATACGAGGCCGGCGAGTCGCTGCGCGACGTCGTAGGCCCGCTGGGCGTTCCCACCGAGATGGCCGAGGGCCCCTGCGCCGTCATTGGCGGCGGCGTCGGCCTGGCAATTGCCTTCCCGGTCGCCAAGCACCTGGTCGAGACCGGTCATGAGGTCCACGCCATCATGGGCGCTCGCACCAAGGACCTCCTGCTCATGGAGGACCAGTTCCGCGAGCTCCTCGACGAGGACCACATCCACATCACCACTGACGACGGCTCCTACGGCGAGCAGGGCGTTGTCACCGCTCCGCTGGAGCGCCTGCTGCAGGACAAGGCCGTGAGCCAGGTCTTCTGCGTCGGCCCCGTTCCGATGATGAAGTTCTCGACCCTCACCGCCCAGAAGTACGACACCCCCATCACCGCGTCCCTCAACCCCATCATGGTTGACGGCACCGGCATGTGCGGCTGCTGCCGCGTCGAGGTGGGCGGCGTGACCAAGTTCGCTTGCGTCGACGGCCCCGACTTCGATGCCACCCTGGTCGACTGGGATGACCTTCGTGCCCGCCAGGCCGCTTACCGTTCCGAAGAGGGCGAGTCCCTCAAGGCCTATGAGGAAAAGAGCTGCGCATGCCACTAGTTAACGGTCGTTTCGTTGCCGATATGAAGTCGCCCCGCACCCCCGATAACGAGGAGCCGGCTGCCGAGCGCGCCTGCGACTTCCGCCCCGTCGACAAGGGCTTCACCGAGGAGATGGCGCTGGCCGAGGCCGAGCGCTGCCTCAACTGCAAGAAGCCGTTCTGTGTTGAGGGCTGCCCCGTCAACATCAACATCCCCCGCTTTATCGAGCAGATCCGCGCGAAGGACTTCGGCGGCGCCCTCGATACCATCCGCGAGGACTCCATGCTTCCCGCTATCTGCGGCCGCGTCTGCCCGCAGGAGAACCAGTGCGAGGGCAAGTGCATCCGTGGTAAGAAGTCCGAGCCCGTGGCCATCGGCCAGCTCGAGCGCTTCCTGGGCGACCGCCCCGAGCTCGCCTCCACGCCCAAGATGGCTCCCAAGAACGGCAAGAAGGTCGCCGTCGTCGGTTCCGGCCCGTCCGGCATCACCTGCGCCGGCGAGCTCGCCCGCAACGGCTTTGACGTCACCGTCTTTGAGGCCTTCTTTACCGGCGGCGGCGTGCTGGTCTACGGCATCCCCGAGTTCCGTCTGCCCAAGGCGGTCGTCAAGCGCGAGATTGACGGCCTGGAGGACATGGGCGTCAAGTTTGAGTACAACTCCGTCGTGGGCAACATGGCCACGGCCGAGGAGCTGTTCGAGCAGGGCTTCGACGCCATCTACGTGGCGACCGGCGCTGGCCTGCCCAAGTTCCTCAACGTCCCCGGCGAGAACCTGCCCAACGTCTTCTTCGCGAACGAGTACCTCACCCGCGTGAACCTGATGAAGGCCAACAAGTTCCCCGAGTACGACACCCCCACCAAGCACGGCAAGAACGTCGTTGTCTTTGGTGGCGGCAACGTGGCTATGGACGCCGTCCGTACCGCCAAGCGCCTGGGCGCTGAGCACGCCATCATCGCCTACCGTCGTACCGAGGACGAGATGCCCTGCCGTCGTGCCGAGCTGCACCACGCCAAGGCCGAGGGCGTCGAGGTTCTGCCGCTCGTTTCCCCGCTCGAGTTTGTCGCTGGCGAGGACGGCTCCGTGTGCGCCGTCAAGGTCCAGAAGATGGAGCTCGGCGAGCCCGATGAGTCCGGCCGTCGTCGCCCGGTGCCCATCGAGGGCGCCATCGAGGAGATTCCCTGCGACGTCGCAATCTCGGCTATCGGTACCAACGCCAACCCCTTCGCAAAGAAGATCGGCGGCAAGATGGAGCTCAACAAGTGGGGCTACATCGTCGCCGACGAGGAGACCGGCCAGACCACCGATCCCCGCATCTGGGCCGGCGGCGACATCGTCACCGGTGCCGCTACGGTCATTCTGGCGATGGGCGCCGGCAAGAAGGCCGCCGCTTCCATCACCAAGAGCCTGCTGGGCGAGTAATCACCTACAGCGTTAGCCATCAAACGGCAAAGTCCCCGTCGAGCACACGCCCGGCGGGGACTTTTTCTATGCCGATCGCCCTACCACCGCAAAGGTGCCTGTCCCCCTTGCGGTGGTTTTGGTCGGCTAGCCTTCGAGCTGCGCCACCTTGTAGCGGTAGGCTGCGGCGATGACGTCCTTGCAGCCTTCGCGGCCCAGCTTGGCGCGGTTGACGACGATGTCTTTACCGCTCGTCATCTTCCACTTGCCGGCGCTATAGCGCTTATAGAACGCCTCGCGCGCCTTCTGCTGCTGTTTGACCAGCTTGGCGCCCTTCTTTTTGTTAAGGCCACGCTTCTTGCGCACAATCTCGACGCGGTCCTCAAAAGGTGCGGTCACCAACACGGCAATGTGGCTGGGGTTGTTACGCAGCAGATAATCGGACAGACGACCTTCGATAATGCAGCTCTCGGTCTCGCCCAGATCCAAAATCACCTGGCTCATCTTTTGGAACAACTTGTCCGAGTACGAACGCGCGTCATAGCGGTCAGGCAGAAACGCCATGTTCTCCACGGCCAGGCGCTCGTCGTAGGCAGCCATCTTGTCGAGCGACTCACCCGCACGCAGCGACGCGCGCACCAGCAGCTCGTTGTCATACAGCGGAATCCCCAGCTCATTGGCGAGGATACGGCCAATCTCGTGGCCCTCGGCGCCAAAGTCGCGCGCGATGGTAATGACCACGGGACTCTTCTTGTTCTCCAGATCGCTCATCGCGATTCCTTTCTAACAAATGAGAAATAGGCGATTCCTGATTCCCATTTTGTCACTTACGACCGTCCTGGTTTCCCAAGTGCGGCAGATTGCCCCGAAAGAGGAGCGCCGCGTACTAAATGTACGCAAGCGACGATTGAGGGGCAAGGTGCCGTGCTTGGGGAAGCAGGACTACGCTGCCACGATACGACGTTGATACGCTCGGACCAGCAGCGAGATACCAAAGTTGAGCACAAAGTACATCGCAAACACCAGGCCGTAGAGCATAAGCACCTGCGACAGGTCGATCGCGTGGGCCATCACCACGTTTGCCGTGTACATGAGCTCGGCCACGTTAATGCCCGAAAGATACGAGCTGTCCTTAATGACGGTCGTGCACTGGCTAAACAGCGCCGGAATGATCGTCTTAAACGTCTGCGGCAAAATGATGTAGCGCATGGTGGCAAAGAAGCCGAAGCCCTGGCTCTGCGCTGCCTCAAACTGGCCGCGCGGAATCGAGTTGAGGCCGCCGCGCACAATCTCGGCCATAACAGCGCTGGTAAACAGCGTAAAGGCGATGGTCGAAATCACAATGTCCAAACCCTGCACCGTAAAGTAGATAAACAGGATCCACAGCAGGTTTGGCGTGCAACGGAACAGTTCGATATAGGCGCTCACCAAAATACGGAACGGGCGGGGCGCATAGCTCTTAACGAGCGCCAGCACCGTGCCAAAGATGAGCGAGAAAAAAATCGACAGCGCCGAGATCTCGATTGTCTTAACAAAGCCGCCCCAAATGTAGAGCAGGTTGGTCGCGTTGAAGATTTCCATGCGCTAGGCCTCCTCTACGTTGTCGAGCCCCAGCTCGGCCAGGCTCACGCCGCGCGGACGCTCCTTGGAGCGGCGCTCGAGCCACTGCACCAGCATGGCGAGCGGAAAGCAGATGATGAAGTACATAAGGCAGCAGACGATGTATCCCTGCAGGTAACCGTACAGACTCACAAAGTTGTCGGAACGGTACATAAGGTCGCCGCCGGCCACGAGCGCCAGCACCGACGTGTTCTTGACCAGGTTGAGCGCCTGGTTACACAGCGGCGGCAGAATGATCTTGAATGTCTGGGGCAGCACGATGTACCAGTATGCCTGCGCACGGGTGAAGCCCTGGCTCTGGGCCGCCTCCATCTGGCCGCGCGGAACTGCCTCGATACCAGTGCGGATGACCTCCGAAATGTAGGCCGCGTGATACAGGCCCACACCCAAGAAGCCCAGCACGAACGGCGCAATGCGCACCGGCTGGTCGGCACCGGTTATGGTCTGCAAAAACTGCGGACCGGCCATGTACATAAAGAGCACCTGCACGGGCAACGGGGTGTTCTGGTAAAACTCCACGTACACGCGGCTTATGGCGCGCAGCACGCGCGAGCGAGTGGTAGAGAACACGCCCAGTAGCGTGCCCAGCACCAGCGACAGCAGCAGACCGGCAACGACTACCTGTAGCGTCACGCCAAAGCCCTCCCAGAAGGGCCCCATGTTTTGAAATGTCGTCGACCAACGGTCGGCGTCAAATAATCCTTCGAGCATTTGATTCCTTCCTTGGACGATGCGCCTATACAAGACCCCAGGTCTTGACCTCTTGGTCGAGCCAGCCGTCGGCCAGGCGATCGCAAATCACCTGATCGACCACGGCCGAAAGGTCGCAGCCCTTCTTGGTCGCCACGCCGTAGCCCTGCTCGCCAAACTTGACCTCGGGCTGCAGCAGCTCAACGGTCTCGTTCATGTAACCGGCCAGCGTGGAGCGGTCCATGGCAAAGACGTCGATATTGCCGGCGTCGAGCGAACTCTTGATGATGGGATAGCCGCTAAAGGCCCTAAACTCGGGCTTGCAGCTAAAGCCGTTGTCCTTGATCATCTGCTCGATCAGGCCCTGCGTGGTGGCACCCTGGCTCACACCAATGACCTTGCCATCCAGATCCTCAATCGAGGTAAAGCCCGAACGCTTCTTGACCATGAGTCCCACGTAGTCGGTGCGGTACGGCGTCGAGAAATCCCAGCTCTTCTTGCGCTCGTCGGTGATGGTGTAAGTCGCCGCGACAACGTCAAGTTGGCCGTTATCGATCAGCGGGCCGCGCGTCTTGGGCGTTACGTCGGTAAACTCGACAAGCTCCTGGGCGCGGGCCTCCTTGTAGCTCACGCCAAAGACGGCAGCGGCGATCTGGTAGCACAAATCGACTTCCATGCCCTCAAAGCGGCCCTTGGCGGTGTCGTAATAGCCATAGCCGGGAACGTCCTTCTTAACGGCGGCATTCAGATGGCCACGCGACTTGATGGCCGCAAGCTTGGACCCCTTGTCGGAGCCCTCGCCGCTGGTGGAGTTGCCGCAACCGGTAAGCGCGGACCCCGTCAGCGCAAGCATACCGGCGCCCGCCAGCTTCAAAAAGTGACGGCGCGACACGGCCGCCCTCGTCATATCCGTCATGTCCATCACCGCGCCTAGTGCAGAATCTTGGACAGGAACTCGCGGCAACGCGGGTTCTCGGGGTTATCGAAGAAGTGCTCGGGCGTACCCTCCTCCAGGATGCGGCCGTCCTCCATAAAGATGACGCGGTCGGCCACCTGGCGCGCAAAGCCCATCTCGTGCGTCACGCAGATCATGGTGATGTCCTCCTGCGCGAGCTCAATCATAACGTCCAGAACCTCCTGGACCATCTCGGGGTCGAGCGCCGAGGTCGGCTCGTCAAACAGGATAATAGGCTGCTTGGTGCACAGGGCACGGGCGATGGCGATGCGCTGCTGCTGACCGCCCGAGAGGTTCTGCGGATACTCGCCGGCCTTATGCGCCATGCCGACGCGCTTGAGCGCGGCGATGGCGACCTCGGTCGCCTCCTCCTTGCTCTTCTTTTGCAGCTTGATGGGCGCGAGCGTCAGGTTGCCGAGCACCGTCATGTTGGGATACAGGTTGAACTGCTGAAACACCATGGAACTATACTTGCGAGCCATCTCCAGGTGATTCTTTTTGGTGAGCGGCGTACCGTCGATGACGACCTCGCCCGACGTGGGCTCCTCCAGATAATCGACGCAACGGATGAGCGTCGACTTACCCGAGCCGGAAGGCCCGATCATTACGAGCTTCTCGCCGCGCTTGACGGTGAGATTGATATCTTTGAGCACATGCAGGTCGCCAAAGTACTTGTTGAGATGCTTGATCTCGATCATGTCTGCCATGAATGTCCCTTCCCTGCGTTTACACGAGTTGAACTATTGTACGGAAAGAACCGCGTTTCCGCAGCCCACACTACATTCCCGTAAAGAACCCGCAACCTTCCACCCACTCATTGGGGACAGGTTTAAATGAGTACCCGCTCATTGGGCACTCATTTAAGCCTGTCCCCAATGAGCACCGCCCAGCAAAAAAGGGGCGCGACCGCAATGGTCACGCCCCCTCAGCCTCAACTGTGTACCGCTCGGCCCTTACGCAAGCTTTGCTCCGACGATCTTTGCCGCGGCCGGCTTGTCGAAGTTGCCGCCGGTGGCCTTGCCGAGTGCACCCATGACCTGGCCCATCTGCTTCTTGGACGTAGCGCCCAGCTCGGCGATAACCTGCTCGATCAGAGCCTCGAGCTCCTCGCCCGAAACCTGCGCGGGCAGCAGGCTCTCCAGAATCTTGACCTGCTCGTTCAGGTTGTCGGTACGCTCCTGGTCGGTGCCGGCCTTGATGGACATCTCCAGCGTCTCACTCGTCTGCTTAATCAGACGCTTAATCATGCTGTTGACGTCTTCCTCGGTCACGTCGCGGCGCTCGTTGACCTCGATATTCTTCACCTCGGCCTTAACCTGGCGAATGATGGACAGGCGAACCTTGTCCTTGGCCTTCATGGCCGCGATCATTTCCTTCTGCAGCTCTTCGTTGGTCATCTGCAAATCCTCTCTAATAGCGTGGGCGGCGCTCGCGCGAGCACCGCCCCATGATTACTCAGTCGTCGACGAATCGTCGGTCGAGCTCTTGGTGACGCCCTTCAGACTCACGTTATAGGGTACGTCCTTGGGCATGGGGTTGACGGTGATGTCGGCATCCTTCTTGTACTGCTCCAGCCACTCGCTGTACGCGGTGCTGGCCGCCTGCGTCTTCACCACGTTGGAGACGTACTTTTTGATGTCCTTGGGCACCTGGTTGATGTCATCAACCTGATTATCGACATGGAAGTAGTCGGTGCACTTGATGATGTGGTAGCCATAGGTCGACTCGACGACTTCGCTCACGTCGCCCTTGTTGAGTCCCTCGAGCGCCGTCTGGTAGCTGTCGACAAAGGTGGTGAGCTTATCCCAGCCCACATCGCCCTTCTTCTCCTTGGAACCTGTGTCCTCGGAGTACTGCTCAACGGCGTCCTCAAAGCTCAGCTCACCGGAGTTGATCTTGTCCAGGCACTCCTGCGCCTTGGCCTTGGCGGCAGCCTTGTCCTCGTCGGAAGCGTCGGAATCAACCTTGATCAGGATGTTCGACGAGCGTCGGGCATCGTTGTAGCTGGACAGGTTTTCGTTGATGTAATCGACAATCTCGCTGTCCTTGGGCTTGCTTGTGGGCGCTACCGCATCCTTGAGTTTCTGCTGCGCCAGACTCTCCTTGAGCGAGTCCTTGTAGGTGTCCTCGGTATAGCCGTAGGTCTTGAGGGTCTTCTTAAAGGCCTTGGCACCGCCCGCGCTCTTGCACGCGTCCTTCCAAGCCTTCTCGACCTCCTCATCCGACACCGTCACGCCGTTCTCCTTCTGTGCCTGTTGAAGCAGAATCTGCTGCGTGTAGGAGTCGATGAGTTGCTTGCGGTACTTCTTGGGCGTGAGGTCGTTGTCGACCAGATACTGCGCCCAGTCCTTGTCCTTGGTGTAGCCGTAGGACGTGCGCATGCTCATGATCTGCTTGGTCACGGTGTCCTCGGTGAGGTTGGTGCCGTTGATAGTAGCAGCAACACCGCCGGTCAGCTTGTAGCCCGAGGTGTCCTCAGCCCGCGACATAAGGCCGGAGCACGCCATCGCCGAGACGGAAAGCAGCATCGCCAGCACGCCGATGACCACCAGGACGATCTTGACGGTCTTAGACACGTACGTCTTGCGCTGCTTCTTGCGAGAGCTGGAGGCAGCGCGAGCCTGCTGCTCGGGCGTCGGCGCGGCCTCGGAGTTCTTTTTCTTATTTGCCATAGTCGGCCTTTCGCATAACGAATCGAACAAACGCCATTGTGTCACAACGCGGCCCCCGCGGCACGCTTGGTACATTGGGGGCAGGTTAATCTGCACCATTTTGGTGCAAAGGGGGCAGATGCGGCACTTGGCAGTTGGGGACGTTCTTTATGTGCCGGCAGTTAGGGACAGTCCCCCAAGTGCCGACAGAAAAGGAACGTCCCCCAAGTGCCGACTCAGCCCCACCTTAGAAGTGGCGGCGGATGGCGTCGACCATACCCTGGGGCGTGGTCTGGCCGAGCACGTCGGCTGCGGCATCGGTGCCCATAAAGATGTTCATGAGCGCTTGCAGGGCCTCGACTTGGCCGCCCGGCTCGGCAATGCCCAGATTAATGACGATCTGCGCCGGCACCGGAGCGCCCATGCCAGCCATAGCGTTAAATGTCACGGGCGCGGCGGGCTTCACCACCGCGATATAGGGCTTGGCCACAAACCCCGGGTCGGTGTGCGGGATAGCGATGTTGGCCGCCGGCATGGCAAGGCCCGTGGGATAGGCATCTTCACGCGTGCGGACGGCGTCGAGCCAACCGGATGCAATGTAGCCACGTGGTGCAAGCTCGCCCTCAAGCCGCGCGAACACCTCATCCGGCGTCGCACACTCCCAATCAAAAAACACCAGCTCAGGCGTAAACAGCGCTTCGTTATCCGCCATGCGCTCACCTCTCTCTCACCTAGCCATCGGGGACGTTCTTAAATGACTAGTCGTTAAAGAACGTCGCAGGTGACTACCCAAAACAAAGGGTGGCCACGTGCGCCTTGGCGCCAATGACCACCCTGACTACTCGGCTAAATTGTACTGTGCGCCGCTAGCCGCGAGGCGCGTCAATTGCGACCTTGCCGCTCTCCAGCACGTGGACGCGGCCGTCGGCGAGCATTTGCACGACCTCGGGATACAGCACGTGCTCAATCGCGTGGATGTGCTCCTCGAGCGTGTCGACATCCCAGCCCTCCTCAACAGCCAGCGCACGCTGGGCGATGATGGGACCGTTGTCGTAGATCTCGTTGGCAAAATGCACGGTCACGCCAGTTACCTTGACGCCGCGCGCAAAGGCATCGTCAATCGCATGCGCACCGGTAAAGCTCGGCAGCAGCGCCGGATGCAAGTTGACCACGCGGTTGGGAAACGCCGCCAGCAGCGGCGTGTGCACCATGCGCATGTAGCCGGCCATGACCACATACTCGCAGCCGCGTTCGAGCAGTTCGTGCGCGATGATCTCGTCGGCGGCGATGGGGTCGGCGTAGACATCCTTAGACAGCGTGAGCGTCTGGATGTCCGCGCGCTCAGCGCG
>CABSMV010000059.1 GCA_902478935.1 uncultured Collinsella sp.
ACGCGCATAAAGAAAGCCTCCCATTTCTCATGTCCAAGAAATGGGAGGCAGTTCAATGTTGTTCTAGCGGGCTATTTGCGTTTAGGCGCTGGTGGCTAAATTATGGCTATTCATCTTTAAGCCCAAAAAGGCTATCGGCTTCATCGTCGGATATATATTCCAGTACATCGCCCGGTTGGCAGTCGAGTGCCCGGCATATCGCGTCAAGAGTTGAAAAACGTATGGCAGAAACCTTGCCCGTCTTAATGCGTGACATATTAACCTGGGAGATGCCCACACGTTCCGCAAGCTCTTTGGATGAGATCTTGCGTTCGGCGAGCATGCGGTCAAGCCGCAGAATAATCATGGATTCCCCCTAGAGCAACTCGTCATCTTGTTTTTGCAGGATATACCCGTAGCGGAAGATGCTGGCAATCAGGCAAATAATCAGGCCTGCAAAGAGCATGGAGGGCTCGAATAACTGGCCGACGAACGCATCCGTAAAGCTGCCGCCAAATCCTGAGAGTATCATTCCCGTGATTACGGCGCCAAGAAGCCTCACGGCAACGCCGCCGATAAGGAATAAATGTCCTACTCGACGAAGTGTCTGGTTACATTCAAGGTCAAAGGGCCTGCCTTCCTTTTCAATGTTGAAGAAAAGCCTGCGCACGCTTATCGCGATGGTAAGCGCGAGGCATGTCATCAAGAGGCTCCCTATGGCAGTGTGACCATCGTGTGCGACGAGCATAAGTGGGGCCTGCACATCGGTACCGACGATAGCAAGGCACGGCCCTTCGCCGGCTTGAAGTTCTACGGATTGGAGACACGGGCCTTGGGAGAGGCCAGGCAATATGAGTAGAAGGTCAATCGCAATGACTGCGAGGAGCCCCAGAGCGAGCGCGGTGGTAATGCAGATCGTGGCCCATTTGCAGATGCGAGCGAGCTTCCTCAGTTTGGCTATCGTCTGTTCGCGGCTGATGGTTTCATTCGATATAGATGCGTTTTGATGGAGCATAACCCCTCCAATCGGCGTTTTGGATGATACTTGTATCATATCAGAATTAACGATAAACGATAAATAATTACGGATACTGAGTAAGTAATGATTGAAAACGATTAGCGTGAGCTATTAGCTCATTTTGGATGCCGGAGTTTGGCGCGTGGGGGATAAGGACAAATGCCAAAATTTCCTGTGATTGCGCAAGCGCTCCATCGGGTTCCCCTAATTCATATGGGAAAACAGCTGCAAACGATTACAAGTAACCGGTGAACGGTCGAAAACTACCGTTCACCGATAATCTCAAAACTGGTTCTAACTGGTATTAAGTCAAAAAGACCAATTCACATATCTTCACAATGACCTGCATTTTTTCTACACGCTATTTTTAGCCGCCCTGCGTTGTTTAGACACAGGAAAAGATCCGATTTTTTGCCAAAGCATTTCGAAACGGTTTCAAAACCGCAGGTAGAAGTGTTAACGACCGGTAAACGGTCGATTTTTCACCGTGAGCGGTGCAAAAACGTTTTACCGTATGAATCAACGAAAGCGACCTCTTCTGGGGTGATATAGTGACAACAACACGTCACGTGGTTACTACCAGTTTAGAAACCACTGGTCTTCAAAGAACGCTTTCTAAGAAGCTTTAAGGGCGAGTGCCCGCTGGCTTCCGAAAATCATCGGACTCAGATCGTACACACCTTCGGAAGGGAAATTTGAATGGTTGGCTTTATTCTTACCGGTCATGGACAGTTCGCACCCGGCCTTGCAAGCGCTATCGCTATGGTTGCCGGCGACCAGCCTGCTTTTACCGTCGTTCCTTTTGAGGGCGACCAGGCCGCATCCTACGGTGAGGATCTCCGCGCCGCTATTACCGCCATGCGCGAGGAGTGCGATGGCGTGCTCGTCTTTACCGACTTGCTCGGTGGTACCCCGTTCAACCAGTCGATGATGATTGCCCAGGATGTCGACAACGTCGAGGTTCTGACTGGCACCAACCTTCCCATGGTTATTGAGCTTCTGTTCCTCCGCGGCAATGCCACGCTCGCCGAGCTTGGCGAGCAGGCCGTGACCGTTGGCCAGACGGGCATCACCGCCCAGACGGTCGCATCCGTTGCCGGCTCCGAGGAAGAGGATATCTTCGGCGACGAGGACGGCATCTAATGGCCGATTTCGGAGCCAACGTCCTGAGCTCCTCGGTCGCCCTTTTAGGCCTGCTTGTCATCATGGGCTTGATTTACACCATCTGGTCGCAAATCAACATGAAGAAGAAGCAGAAGTACTTCAAGGAGCTGCACACCGAGCTCAAGCCGGGTCAGGAGGTTCTTTTCGCCGGCGGTATCTACGGAACCGTCAAAGGCATCGAAGGCGAGAAGGTCCAGATCAAAGTCCGATCCGGAGCCGTCGTAGATGTTTCGCGTTACGCGATTCAGGAGATCAAGTAACTGTCGTCAGCAAATATCGAAAGGAAGCTGATCAACATGGCAGAACCCAACATTCTTCTTACCCGCATCGATAACCGACTGGTTCATGGTCAGGTTGCCACCCAGTGGAACTCCACTCTGGGCTCCAACCTAATCCTCGTCGCCAACGACGACGTGGCGTCCAACACCATGCGCCAGAACCTCATGAAGATGGCCGCTCCCGCCGGCGTCGCTACGCGTTTCTTCTCCCTGCAGAAGACCATCGACGTCATTGGCAAGGCGAGCCCGCGCCAGAAGATCTTCATCGTGGCCGAAACACCGGAAGACGTGCTTACGCTCGTCAAGGGCGGTGTGCCTATAAAGAAGGTAAACATCGGCAACATGCACATGTCGGAAGGAAAGCGCCAAGTCGCCACCTCCGTCGCAGTTAACGACGAGGATGTCGCTGCGTTTAAAGAGCTGCAGGAATTGGGGGTGGAGTTGGAGATCAGGCGCGTTCCGAGCACGCCTGTTGAGGACACGAGCAAGCTCTTCTCGTAATCCTCGTGATCCACGTTGTCAGGAGTGAAACCCTGACGTTCTGTACGTGATATCCAAAGTGCGTACATACATTTTGAAAGGAGGAGCAAGATGGAATACTCGATCATCCAGATCGCTCTGGTCTTCGTCGTCACGTTCATCGCGGCAATCGACCAGTTTGACTTCCTCGAGTCTCTCTATCAGCCCATCGTCACCGGCGCCGTCATCGGTCTTATCCTTGGCGACCTCAACACCGGTCTTCTCGTGGGTGGTACCTATCAGCTCATGACGATCGGCAACATGCCGATCGGAGGCGCTCAGCCGCCTAACGCCGTCATCGGCGGCATCATGGCAGCCATTCTCGCTATCGCCACGGGCCTCGAGCCCAACGCGGCAGTCGGCCTCGCCATTCCGTTCGCTCTGCTTGGCCAGCTTGGCGTTACCCTGGTCTTCACGCTTATGTCCCCGCTTATGTCCACGGCCGATAACATGGCTCACAACGCGGACACCAAGGGCATCGAGCGCCTGAACTACTTCGCCATGGCTCTGCTCGGCCTGATCTTCGCTGTCGTCGTCACCCTGTTCTTCATCGCTGGCGCTACCATCGGTCAGACCATCGCTTCTGCCATCCCGACTTGGCTGCAGACCGGTCTGTCCGCTGCAGGCGGCATGATGCGCTTCGTCGGCTTCGCCGTCCTGCTCAAGGTTATGATGAACCGCGATATGTGGGGCTTCTTCCTCATGGGCTTCGGCCTCGCGCTCATCACCGTTGCCAACGATTCGCTGGCAACCCCTGCTCTGCTCATCCTCGCTCTCATCGGCTTCGGCATCGCTTTCTGGGACTTCCAGCAGCAGACCGAGCTGAAGGGTGCAGCTGTTTCTGACGGAGGTGACTTCGAAGATGGCATCTAATGAGTATGTGATCCCGGAGCACTACGAGGATCTCACTCCTGCTCCGCAGCTCGACCAGAAGACCCTCAACAAGATGGCTTGGCGCTCCTGCTTCCTGCAGGCATCGTTCAACTACGAGCGCATGCAGGCCGCTGGCTGGCTTTACTCCATCATCCCCGGTCTGGAGAAGATCCACACCAACAAGAACGACCTCGCGGCTTCCATGAGCCACAACCTGGAGTTCTTCAACACCCACCCGTTCCTTGTCACCTTTGTTATGGGCATCGTGCTTTCGCTCGAGCAGAACAAGGTTGACATCCCCACGATCCGCGCCGTCCGCGTCGCCGCAATGGGCCCGCTCGGTGGTATCGGTGACGCCCTGTTCTGGCTGACGCTCGTGCCTATCACGGCCGGCATCACCTCCAACATGGCCATCAACGGCAACGCCGCTGCACCGATCATCTTCCTGGTGATCTTCAACGTCGTCCAGTTCGCTCTGCGCTTCTGGCTCATGAACTGGTCCTACAAGCTTGGCACCAGCGCTATTGACGCTCTGACCGCCAACATGCAGGCCTTCACGCGTGCCGCTTCCATCATGGGCGTCTTCGTCGTCGGTTGCCTGGTCGTCACCATGGGTGGCACCCAGATCAACCTCCAGATCCCCAACGGCACCACCCGTGGCCTCTCCGCTACTACCGTGATCGTCTCCGAGAAGGAGGCCGAGAACTTCACCGGTATGGAGGGCATCGATACCGAGACCGCTGAGGCCGGTACCATCGCCATGACCGATAAGGACGGCAACGCCCTTACCGCTTCCGATGCCGACGGCAACGCTGTCGAGTGCGGCGTCACCGATTTGGGTAACGGCATGGAGTCCGTGACCTACGGCACCGTTACCGAGGATCCGGTCAACTTCTCTGTTGCCGACACCCTCAACACCATCGTCCCGAAGCTCGTCCCGCTTATGCTTACGCTGCTGCTTTACTACATGTTCGCTAAGCACAGCTGGACCCCGACCAAGGGCATTCTCCTGCTCTTCGTCCTTGGCATCCTGGGCGCTGGCCCGCTTGGTCTCTGGCCGAGCATCTGGTAAGGCTCTAGCTTGAGGGGTGTGTCCCTACGCGGCTCACACCCCGACCCCTTAAGCCATGTGTATGTTAAAAGCCGCGTGCTCGAAAGAGCGCGCGGCTTTTGTTTTCTTAATGATTCGGGTGTGGCAGACAGATAATGCATAACACCCTAGGTAGTTAGCCGAATTCGAGCAAAAGGGAGGATAGGATGGCGATCGGAGCGCGTAAGCAACCGCTGTACGATCAGCTGGTCGATATTCTGACCGAAAAGATTGACCATGAATATCGCGCCGGTGACATGATTCCTTCCGAGCGCGAACTTTCGGAGCGCTATGGTCTCTCGCGCACTACGGTACGCCTGGCTCTGCAGGAACTGGAGCGTTTAGGACTGGTGGTTCGGCAGCACGGTCGCGGTACCTTTGTGACCGACCGTTCGGCAAAAGCAACCAATCTTATGCAGTCCTACAGCTTTACCGAGCAGATGCGCGCGATGGGTCGAGAACCCGAGACCACGATTCTCGAGTTTTGCGAGATGGAGGCCGATAAGAATCTGGCCGAGCATATGGGATTGCGCATCGGTGATCGCATTTTTAAGCTCAAGCGCCTTCGTTCTGCCGACAACATGCCCATGATGGTCGAACGCAGCTATCTACCGGTTCGTCAATTTCTGTCCCTAAAGCGACCGCTGCTGGAGCGTAAGCCGCTTTACGATGTGATTGAGCAGGACTTTCAGCAAAAGATTCGCGTGGCCGAAGAGGAGTTCTATGCGAGCATAGCCCGTCCCACCGATGCCCACCTTTTGGGAATTGTCGAGGGCTCGCCTGTGCTCGATTTGGTCAGGACTACGTATAACGAGTCAAACGAGGTAGTGGAGTACACACTCTCGGTTGCTCGTGCCGATCAGTTTAAATACAAGGTTTACCACCAGCGCAGTAACTAGTGCTCGCATCGTTTCCATATGGTGATTCTTTGCATTTAACTGGTTACTACCAGATAACCAACCGAAGTGTATAATTGCACGTCAGAGGATTACTTCTAGAGAGAGGTATTAAAAATGTTCGAGAAGAGTGTCGAGGAGCTCACCGAGCTCGGCGCCCAGATCACCACGGCCGAGATTGCTCAGCAGCCCGAGCTTTGGCGTGATACGCTCAACATCTATCGCGAGAACAAGGAGGCCATCGAGGCCTTCCTGGCCGAGGCTCGCGCTATGGGTGAGGGTCGTCTGTCCGTTGTCTTCACCGGTGCCGGTACGTCCGACTACGTTGGCGATACCTGCGCCCCGTACCTGCGTCACGCTGGCAACACTGATCTCTACGACTTTAAGCCCATCGCCACGACCGACATCGTGAGCGCCCCGCGCGACTTCCTGCGCGCCGAGGATCCCACGCTCGTGGTTTCCTTTGCCCGCTCTGGCAACAGCCCCGAGAGCCTTGCCGCCGTTGCCGTTGCCAAGGAGCTCGTCCACAACGTCAAGTTCCTCAACATCACCTGCGCTCCCGAGGGCAAGCTCGCCGTCGAGTCCGCCGATGATCCCAATGCGCTGACGCTGCTCATCCCGCGCGCCAACGACAAGGGCTTCGCCATGACCGGTTCCTACACCTGCATGACCCTGCTCTCCACCCTTATTTTCGACATTGCCTCTGACGAGCAGAAGGCCGAGTGGGTCGAGACCATCGCCAAGATGGGCGAGGAGGTCATCTCCCGTGAGCCCGAGATCGCCGATTACCTGGCTGGCGACTTCAACCGCGTGACCTACTTGGGTTCTGGCTCCTTCGGTGGCCTTGCTCAGGAGAGCCAGCTCAAGATTCTCGAGCTCGCTCACGGTCTGGTCGCTACTTCCTACGACACCTCCATGGGCTATCGTCACGGACCTAAGTCCTTCGTCGACGATAAGACGCTCGTCTTCGTGTTCGTCAACAACGACGCCTACACCCGTCAGTACGACATCGACATCCTCAACGAGATCGGTGGCGACAAGATTGCTCAGCACACCGTTGCCGTTCAGCAGGATGGCGCTACCGTCTACGAGGGCGAGTCCTTCACCTTTAAGGGCTACGAGGCGCTTCCCGAGGGCTACCTTGCCCTGCCGTTCGTGATGTTTGCCCAGGCTATCAGCCTGCTCAACTCCGTGCGCGTGGGCAACACGCCCGATACGCCGAGCCCCACCGGCACGGTCAACCGCGTGGTCAAGGGTGTGACGATTCACCCCTTCACCGCTTAATCGCGTCCCCCTGTAAGGGCGCCCGTCCGCTCATAACGGCGGGCGGGCGCTTTTTGTTTTTACATGGACCGGGTATAAGCATTACCACAGTCAACTGCTTTAGAAGCAAGGAGTGCATATGAGCACGTACGCAATTAAGGCTGACAAGTTCTTCTTGCCGGCAGGCCCGCAACTGGGCGGCTATCTTATGGTCGAGGATGGCGTTTTTGGCGCCTGGCAGGCCGACGAGCCCTCTTGCGAGATTAAGGACTACACGGGATCGTGGATCGCACCGGGTATGGTCGATACTCACATCCATGGCTTCTACAACCACTCAACTACCGATAACGATCCCGAGGGCATCGATATCAGCTCAACCGAGCTCGCCCGTCGCGGTACCACCAGCTGGCTGCCCACGACGTTCACCGATGGCGTCGAACAGATCAAGGACGCCTGCGCTGCTATCGCCAAGGCGGACGAGGGCCGCGGCCCCGACTTCTGCGGTGCTCGCATTCAGGGCATCTACCTGGAGGGCCCCTTCTTTACCATGAAGCACGTGGGCGCGCAGAACCCCGCTTATCTTATCGATCCCTCCGAGGAGGTCTTCGATCAGTGGCAGGAGGCTGCGGGCGGTCGCATCGTTAAGAGCGCCATGGCGGCCGAGCGCGACGGTGCCGCTGCTTATGCGGCTGCTCTGAACGCCAAGGGTGTGGTGACCAGCATCGGTCACTCCGACGCCACCTACGATGAGTGCATCGCCGCCATCAACGCCGGTGCCAGCTGCTTTACGCATACCTATAACGGCCAGCGCGGGCTGCATCACCGTGAGCCCGGTGTCGTGGGCGCTGCCATGTCCACGCCCGAGACCTACGCCGAGATCATCTGTGACGGCAAGCACGTAAACCCTGCCGCCATCAAGGCGCTGCTACAGGCAAAGGGCTGGCAGCACACGGTGCTCATCACCGACTGCCTGGGTTGCGGCGGCATGCCCGAGGGCAGCTACACCAGTGGCGGCATGGACGTCATCATGAAGGACAACCTGTGCTGGCTCGCCGACGGCAAGAGCATTGCCGGCTCGGTGCTCACGCTTGCCCAGGGCGTCAAGAACATCGTCGACTGGGGCATCGCCAGCGCCGATATCGCCATTCGCATGGCAACCGAGGTGCCGGCACGCTCCGCGCACATCGAGGGTAAGTGCGGCAGCATCATGCCGGGTCGCGACGCCGACTTTGTCGTGTTCGACCATGATCTCACCCTCGTCGAGACGTATGTTGGCGGCCAGAGCGTCGGCAACGCCTTTACCGAGTAACGATAGAAAAAGACGGCGGGCCCGAATCTGCTCGGACCCGCCGTATGGGTTAAACGCTCAAAAGCACCTTCACAGTTACAGTTTGTTGGCGATCTTCTTTGCCGTGCGCTTAACGCCGGCCACCAGACCTCCTGCAGGATGCTCCTTCTCGTATGCTAGGCGCTTCTCACGCTTGACGTACTCCTCGACGATGATATCGCCATATTCGTCTTCGATCTTGTCGAAGAAGTCGACGGCGCCCTTAATTTCCTCAGCGGTCGGGTGTCCCTTTTGGACACCGCCGGCGAGTTTGAACGGCCCCCACGTATCAAAGCCGGGGCAGCCGTAGACACCCATAAAGATGGCCTGCCTCATGCGGCAGATGCCATCGATATCCTTGCCGTACCACTTGTTTTTGCCACCGTAGGTCATAAGGCCAAACACCTTGTCCTGCGGCTGCAGCACGTTCGTGAGCACGCGTGCCATGTCCTTGTCGATCTCGGAGTAATAGATGCCCGTGGCGACACCGATCAGATGATATTCGTGCAGGTTGGGATACTCGTTTTTACCGAGCGCCTTGACGTCGAGGGTATCGATCTCGGGGTGTGCCTCGACGATGGCGTCCACGAGCTTTTTCGTATTGCCGTGGTGGCGTGAGGCATAAAGGATGATGGTTCGCATAAGAAGGCCTTTCAGCTGTAATTGCATCAATGTCTGTATGGTACCCCGTTGCATGGCTGGGATACCGGACGCATCGATGAACGTGCGGGTTTGTCCTTTGGTCAGGGCCGAGACGGGTTCTTGCGAGCAAAAAAAGCAGTTGTTCGAAAGGATGGGCAATGGAATACGCTCTCTCCAATGATTCGATTTCTATTAAGGTGTCCACGGCTGGTGGTTCGTTTACCTCGATTGAGGCCGGAGGTCGCGAGTACTTGTGGCAGGGCGATCCCGCAGTGTGGTCCGGTCAGGCGCCGGTCTGCTTTCCGATTTGCGGAGGCTTACGCGACAACAGCGCCATGACGTTTGCCGGGCATCATGTAAAGCTCGCTCGCCACGGGTTTGCGCGCAAACAGGAGTGGAAGCTGCTGAGCCAAGACGAGAACGAGCTGGCGATGTGCCTGGCTTCGGAGGATAACGCCGCGCTGCTGAGCGATTATCCGTACCCGTTTAAGCTTGTCGCTCGTTATACGCTTGAGGGGGATGCCGTTCGCGTCTCCTATGAGGTGACCAACGAGGGTACCGAGGACATGCCGTTCTTTATCGGCGGTCATCCCGGCTTTAGGTGTCCGCTCGATGAGGGCGAGGCCTATACGGACTACGAGTTGCGCTTTGAGAAAGACGAGGCTGCGGAGCTTTGCACCGCTGTCCCTTCGACTGGCTTGATTGACGTGGCAAACCGCTCCAAGAACCCCATGGTGGGAAAGACGCTGCCTCTGTCACATGAGCTCTTCGATTTTGCGGAGACCATCTTTGACGTGCTCGAGAGCCGTCAGGTCACGCTTTCCAAAAAGGGCGAGGACAAGGGCGTCCGCCTGAGCTTTGAGGGCTTCCCATATCTCATTGTGTGGAGCAAGCCCGAGGGCGATTTTGTGGCGGTTGAGCCTTGGGGCGGTCTTTCGACCTGTTCCGATGAGGACGATGTGCTTGAGCATAAGCGCGGCTGCCTTGTCGCCAAGCCCAAGGAGACCGTCGTTCGCTCGTTCACGATTGAGATTCTGTAATTCCGTTTTGTCGACTCGTATCGCGAGGCACAAGGAGCCTGCGAGATAAGGAGCTAAAAATGATCCTCACCGTTACGATGAACCCGTCTGTCGATACGCGCTATCAGCTCGATGAGCTCGTCATCGACGACGTCAACCGTGTGACGCCCGAAAAGACCGCCGGCGGCAAGGGCCTTAACGTAGCCCGCGTCCTTGGTCAGTTGGGCGACGATGTTGTGGCAACCGGCCTGCTTGGTGGCCATATGGGCGCCTATATGGCCGAGCTCATGGATGCCAACGGCATTAAGAATGATTTTGTACCCATCAAGGGCGAGACTCGTATTTGCCTCAACATCCTCCACGCCGGCAACCAGACCGAGCTGCTCGAGAGCGGCCCGACGATTGCCCCCGAGGAGCTCGATGCCTTTACCGCCAAGTTTACTGAGCTTGCGGGCAAGGCCGCTGTCGTTACCATCTCGGGTTCGCTACCCCGCGGTGTCGAGGCAGACTACTATGCCAAGATCACGGGCATTGCCGAGAACGCCGGTGCCAAGGTGCTGCTCGATACCTCGGGTGCTTCGCTCGAGGCCGCCCTTAAGTCCGAAATTAAGCCCGAGCTGGTCAAGCCTAACCTGACCGAGATCAACGGCCTTCTGGGCACGAGCTTTACTACCGACGATGTGGACGAGCTCCGCGCCGCGCTCGCCTCTGATGCCCGCTTCTCCGATATCCCCTGGGTCATCGTGTCCATGGGCGCTGCCGGCTCCGTTGGCTTCCACAATGGCCGTGCGTTCCGCGCAAAGACGCCCGATATCCCTGCCGTTAACGCCACGGGCTCTGGTGACTCCACTATCGCTGGCTTCGCGCATGCCATTGCTGCTGGCGCAGACGACGAGACGGTGCTGCGTACCGCCAACACCTGCGGCAAGCTCAATGCCATGGATCCCATGACTGGCCATCTGGTCATGGACCGTTGGGACGAGGTCTACAACGGCGTTGTCGTGACCGAGCTGTAAGGGCTTGGGCGTCGGCCCCGGCATCGCTTGCTAGCTCCTGTCGACGATAAGTGCAGTAGCATTATGCCGAGGCGCGACGCCGACTTTGTCGTGTTCAATCCCGACCTTACCCTGGTCGAGGCGTATGTGGGCGGCAACAGCGTCGGCAATGCGTTTGCCGAGTAGCCGCCAAAGAAACGATCCGAGAGGGGATTTAGATGATTTACGGTGCATTGGGCGATATCGAGGAGTACCGTGGAATGCTCAAGGGCCTCGACGTGCTGATCGATTGGCTCGAGGAGAACGATCCGGCGAAGCTCGAGGTCGGCAGCCATCCGATTCTGGGCGACAAGGTCTTTGCGAACGTCATGGCTCCCACGACGCGTCCCGAGGCAGAAGCTCACTACGAGACGCATCGGCGCTATCACGACCTGCAGATCGACGTCGAGGGCCGCGAGGCCTTTAAGGTTGCCACGGGCAGCCTGACGCTGGTCCAGGAGTTTGACGAGAAGGACGACTACGATCTGGTCGATTCCGACGCCTCGATCGCCGGCGATCTTGCTGACGATAAGTTTGCGCTGTTCGTTGCCGGCGAGCCTCACATGCCCACGCTCGAGTTCCCGGGCGATGGGGCGCAGCCGGTCAAGAAGATCTGCTTTAAGCTGCTTGCAGACGCTTACTGGGAGGAGTAACGAGCCGCTCGGCTGAGCTGTTCGTTTTGCGAGCGTTATCCCTTGGAGGAACGCGCTTGGGCCCCGCTGATCGCGGTTCCTTTGGGGATTGCGGTTGGCGGGGCTTTCTGTTTTTGAGTAGGGGAGTTGAGGCCGTTACGATACGTGGATTGGCACGCACGCACTCAAAATCGGCAACAAAAAAGCCGCCCGAAGGCGGCTATCTTGTGCAATGGAGCCAGCGACCGGGCTCGAACCGGTGACCCCCGCTTTACGAGAGCGGTGCTCTACCAACTGAGCTACGCTGGCGGCCATGTGATGGCGCAACTGAGGCGTCAACGGCTGTCTATGATACGGGACATCGCAAATCCGCGCAAGTGTTCTGACGGCTTTTCTCACTTTAAATGCACTAATATTGGAGACGCGATGTCTTGCTCTTACGGGTCTCAAACAGAATGGGGCAGCGATGACTCAACCCAAGATTCTTCTCGCACGCATCGACGACCGTTTCATTTACGGACAAGACGTTGAGCTGTGGAACGAAGCCGTGGGTTCCAACCTTGTCCTAATCGTCAACGATGAGATCGCGGCAGATTCGCGCCAATGGGCACCCATGAGGGTGGCGGCGCCAGAAGGCGTTTGGACGCGGTTTTTCTCGGTGCAAAGGACCATCGACGCTGTCTCTTATACACATCTCCGAGCCCACGAGACT
>CABSMV010000060.1 GCA_902478935.1 uncultured Collinsella sp.
CGTCTGCTACGCCTGCGGCCCCGTCCCTCGTGCGGTCGCGCTTCCCATGTTCCTTTCGGCCAAAGATGGCCACCACACCAAGCTGCCACCGGTTCGCATGCGCCACTGCCGCCATGCCGAGCTCACTTTTGAGGAGCCAGACTACCCCATCCAAGCCGACGGCGAGCCCATCGTCGCCTCGCGCATCGAGGTCGACATCCTCGCCGGCGCCCTCCATGTCTGGCGCCCCACCCGCTAACCCCACCTAAGTTGCGGTGAAATAGGGACTGTTTATGCAGCTAAAGCCGCAAAACAATCCCTATTTCACCGCAACTTATGAGGAAGCTATTCGTCGCTGCCCGGCTTGCGACGGTTGGCCTTTTTAATGGCGTTGAAGTGCTTGTCATTGAGCCTGCGCTGGCGAGAGCGCTGAGGCACCTTGGTCTTTACGCGTCGGCGCGGCGGACGGCCACGACGCTCAAGCTCTGCCCTCAGCTTACGCAAACAGCAGCTGCGATTCTGAAACTGGCTACGGCTCTCGCGCGCCGTCACGACAATCCCCGTGGGCCCATGTTTCATGCGCACCGCAGAGTCCGTCGTGTTCACGCCCTGTCCGCCCGGACCTGTCGCGCGAAACACCTGCACCTCGCAATCGCGCGCCAACTCCTCGACCGACATCTCGGCATAGCGTGCATACTCTCGCCATCCCATCTTGTTCTCATCCATATCAACACCTCCCCTCATACAAAAAATGTGACAAAGGGAAAGTCCCTTTGTCACATCGCATACCAATCGCTTGTGTTGCGCGCTTAGGCGAAGGTGATCTCGCCGGTATCGCAGTCCATATCGGCGATACGGGCCAGGCTCTCAACACGGAAGCCGCGCTCGCGGAGCTTATCGCCACCGCCCTGGAAGCCCTTCTCAACGGCGATGCCAATGCCGGCAACCTCGGCGCCCGCAGCCTCGCAGATTTTGATAAGGCCCTCGAGCGCGCAGCCGTTGGCCAAGAAGTCGTCGATGATCAGGACCTTGTCGCCCTCGGACAGGAAACGCTTGCCAACGATGACCGGGTACTCCTTCTGCTTGGTAAAGGAGTAGATGGTCGTGGCATACTGCTCGCCGTCGAGGTTGATGGACTGCGCCTTCTTGGCAAAGACCACCGGCACACCGCCAAAATGCTGAGCCGCGATGCAAGCCATGCCAATGCCCGAAGCCTCAATCGTCAGGATCTTGTTGATCTCGACGCCCTCGAACAGACGGGCCCACTCGGCACCCATGTGGTCAAACAGCTCAACGTCGCACTGGTGGTTGAGGAAGGCATCAACCTTAAGGACGTTACCGGCCTTTACGATGCCGTCATGGCGAATACGATCCTCAAGCTCCTGCATGGCGCAACCCCTTCTCGCGGCAACGATACCGCGCGATTAATAAACGTTGTTCGATAGTCTACCACGGACCGACCCCCGCCCGTCCCACAAGCCGCATCGCACCATAAAGCCGCAAGACCAGTAGATGGGCCGATTCGTGGCAAGCCTGCCTCCACAAGCTAATGGCGGGCACGCATCCTCACCAGACGCACCATGGCGAGCGCAAAGCCCACAGCGGCCACAGCCATAAGCACGTAGAACACTGAACGGAAACCAAACAGGAACACATCCGGACGGCCTGCAACAAAACTGGTCACGGCCTCGCCCATCGCCACGCTCATCTGCCCATACAGGATATTCGACGCCACCGTAATGCCGAGTGCCATGCCAGCATAGCGCGCCAAACTGCCCAAGCTGCCCGCAAAACCAAGTGCTTCGCGCGGAGCCGAGCCCATATACAACGAATTGTTAGGGCTCTGGAAAATCGACGTACCGCACGACATAAACGCGACGCAGCATACGATCACAGGGATAGAAGAGTGCTCGTCGAGCGTGCTTACTGCAAAGAGACCGCACACATACACGCCCAGGCCGACCGCCGTGGGACCCTCGCAGCCAACACGGTCCGAAACCGTTCCCGAAAGCGGGCCGATAAAGGCATTCACCATTGGCAGCGCCAAAAAGAGCAATCCGGAAATGTCAGAACCAAAGCCGTGGGCGTCCTGAAAATAGAACGGCAGAATAAACTCGGATGCGCCAATGCCAACGAACACGATGAGCATGCAGGCAAGGTTGATGGTGAAGGCCGAATTTGCAAAGCAGCGACGAGCGGCCTCGGCAAGGGGCATGGGACGTTCGCCGGCCTCTGGCCTAACATGCGGCAGCGTGTAGAGTCCCACGATAAACGAGATCACGCCAATGGACAGGTTGATGAGGAAGATGCTCTCCCAGGGAAAGCTTGCCACCAGCATGCCGCCGAGCACGGGGCCACACATCATGCCGAGGGCCACAAAGGTCGCGAGAATACCCATGGCACGGCCTCGTTCGCGCGCCGGAAACGCCTCGGTGATGATACCCATGTTGTTAGCCATGGCCGCCGCGCAACCGATGCCCTGAACAATGCGTGCCAGGATAAGAACCTCAAGCGAGGCCGAAAGGCCGCACAGCAGCGAACCGACCGAAAAGACGATGACGCCCAGCTGGAACACATTCACCTTGCCGCGCACGTCGCCCAGACGGCCAAACGGCAACATAGCCACGCATGTCGCAAGCAGGTACACCGAGCTCACCAGTTGAATGCGATCGAGGCCCACGCCCAGCTCCTTTTGCATCACGGGCAGCGCCACGGTCACGACGGTCGAATCCAGACACACCATAAACGTCATGATGAGCACGGTAAACAGAATCGCCCACTTGTTCTTTCCATGGGTGTCGCCCTCTAGGGCAATGTGCTCGCGGCGCAGCTGCTCTGCAGTTTTCTCCATATCCATCCTTTCGAGTGGCCCAACGCAAAAACGGGGCCCCAATCGCCTGTAAACAGTCGCAATTGGGGTCCCGCCTACGGAATCGGAACGAAAGGCCACCGAAGCTTTCTGCCAGCATCGGCGCCTTGTGCGAACGCTAGCCTAGCACTGCTCGAGCGCCTGCTCAAGGTCGGCAATCAGATCGGCCGTGTCCTCGAGGCCGCACGACAGGCGCACCATGTCGGCGGAGATACCGCAGGCGATGAGCTCCTCATCGTTCATCTGGCGGTGCGTAGCGTTAGCGGGATGCAGGCAGCAGGTGCGGGCGTCGGCCACATGCGTGGCGATCTGGGCGAGCTTGAGGCTCTTCATAAAGGTCTCGGCCGCCGCGCGACCACCATTAAAGCCAAAGCTCACAACGCCGCAGGTACCGTTTGGCATGTACTTCTGAGCGAGGTCATAGTACTTGTCGCCCTCCAGGCCCGGATAGCTCACGAAACGCACCTTGGGATGGCTCTGCAGGAACTTGGCAACGGCCAGGCCGTTCTCACAATGACGCGGCATGCGTACATGCAGGCTCTCGAGCGAGCTGTTCAGGAAGAAGGCCGCCTGCGGGTTCTGCATGGGGCCGAGGTCGCGCATGAGCTGCGCGGTGGCCTTGGTAATGAAGGCGCCCTCGCGACCGAACTTCTCGGCATACGTCACGCCGTGGTAGCTCTCGTCGGGCGTGGTGAGACCCGGGAACTTGTCCGCATGGGCCATCCAGTCAAACTGGCCGTGGTCGACGATTACGCCGCCCAGGTAGGCGGCATGTCCATCCATGTACTTGGTGGTGGAGTGCGTAACGATGTCGGCGCCCCACTCAAAGGGACGGCACATCACGGGCGTCGGGAAGGTGTTGTCGACCATCAGCGGCACGCCGTGGTCATGCGCGGCCTTGGCAAAGCGCTCAATATCGAGCACGGCAAGGGCGGGGTTGGCGATGGTCTCGCCAAAGACGAGCTTGGTGTTGGGCTCAAAGGCTGCCTCGAGCTCTTCATCGGTGCAGTCGGGGGCAACGAACGTGCAGGTCAAGCCCATGCGACCCATGGTGTGGGCGAGCAGGTTATACGTACCGCCGTAGATGGCAGAGCTTGCGACCACGTGATCGCCGGCACCGGCCACGTTAAAGATCGCGAGGAAGTTCGCAGCCATGCCCGAGCTCGTGAGTATCGCGGCAGTGCCGCCCTCCATCTCGCAGATCTTGGCGGCAACCAAATCGCACGTGGGGTTCTGCAGACGGCTGTAGAAGTAGCCCGACTCCTCCAGGTCAAACAGCTTGCCCATGTGCTCGGACGTGTCGTACTTCCACGTGGTGGACTGGTAGATGGGCACCTGGCGCGGCTCGGCATCTCCCGGGTGATAGCCGCCCTGAACACATGTGGTACCGATGGTCTGCTCGCTCATATCTAGCTCCCTAGCCTGGGTTACGTTTCATTCGGTTCACGATACCGCTACCCTGCACCCCTCTCAACCCATCCCCAAGGTAGGTTATAGGACAAATTGATCAGGGGTATTTATCTCAAGCCTTGGGCATTTGCTCGATAGATAAAAATGAGGCATACATGAAGCTCTCGATGATTACATACCCCGTCACGGGTACCATAGGCGGGTATACCGTAACCAAGGAGACAACGATGAAGCAAATCGATACAGCCCAGCTCGACATCACCGCCTGTCAGGCTCAAGCTGCCGAATACCACGCCCGTGGCTTTAACTGCGCTCAGGCCGTCGCCTGCACGCTCGCTCCCGCCGTCGGGCTCGACCCCCAGGTCGCCTTTACCCTCACCGAGGGCTTTGGCGCCGGCATGGGCGGTATGACCGAAACCTGCGGCGCTATCTCGGGCGCCGTAGCCATCATGGGCTTTGTAATGAGCGACGGCATGGAAAACCCCAAGACCAAGGGCCAGACCTACAAGCTGTCGCGCGAAATCGCCAAGCGTTTTGGCGAGAAGAATACGTCGACCGTCTGCGGCACGCTCAAGGGCATCGGATCGGATAAGGGTCCGCTCCGCAGCTGCCCCGGCTGCATCGACGATGCCGTCGCGATCGCCTGCGATGTGCTAAAGCAGCTCGCCGAGTAAACGGCAGCAACAGAAAAACGACGGCCGGCGCGCTTGGGATCCATCCAAAAGCACGCCGGCCGTCGCCGTTAGAACTCGGCAAATTCGGGAGCGCCGACCTTAATCTCCTCGCGCCCCGCCATAAGCTCGCGCATCTTAGCGCAAAATGACTCCTGCTCCCCCGCCTTAAACACCAAATGAATCGTCACGGCATCCGCGTAATCGGTATCCGAAACCTTGGCACCCGAATCCTGAGCCAAACGAAGCACCTGCTCATACTGCGGATAGGCCACATGCACGTCAACCGACACGACGCTTGTCATCTCAACGATCTGCCCGGCCTCCTGAGCAGCGGCCACCGCCGCCTGCGTCGCCGCGGTATAGGCGCGCACCAAGCCACCCGGCCCCAATAACGTGCCGCCAAAATAGCGCGTCACTACGCAGCAAACATTTTTGAGCCCCGCACCGCGCAGCACCTCGAGCGTCGGCATGCCGCTCGTGCGGCTCGGCTCACCATCATCGCTCTGGCGCTCGCGTCCATCGACCAAAATCCACGCGGGAACATTGTGTCGAGCGTCGTAATGACGCTTGCGAACCATCTCGATAAAGGCATTCGCCTCGTCCTCGGACTCAATATGGACCAGCTGGGCAATAAACCGGCTCTTGCGGTCCACAAACTCGCCCGAAGCCTCAATATTCGATTGCAGAGTAAAATAGCTGTCCAACAAAGCCCCTCAACAACAAGCAAAGCAACAAACAGCCTCAATAATACGGCAAAGACAGCACCGTTGACCTTGCCAACAAGAACGGGAACGCCAATGATACCGTCACCGACAGCGAGAACCCGTCAGCGCGAGCAAGGTGCCTTGAAAGACGAGGGCATTGACCTTATGGTCATGCCCGAAGGCTTGAAAGGCAGATTGCCGCGCTGACGGGTTCGCAGCGTCAACATAGTTGCCAAGTGGGCCTATAAGCCGGGTTCTGTCGTGAACGGTCATTTATCTTGTCTGCACGTTACCGTGCAGCTCCACGCACGCTACCCGAACGCGGACCGGGCCGGCCCATAGCGTTCCTATTCGCGCTTGCTCCGGATGGGGCTTGCCAAGCCGCCGTGTTGCCACGACGCTGGTGGTCTCTTACACCACCGTTTCAGCTTTTCCCTTTACGCCTTGCGGCGCAGGTGGGAGTCTTCTTTTCTGCGGCGCTTTCCGTCGGATCACTCCGCCCGGCCGTTAGCCGGCATCCCGCCCTCTGGAGCCCGGACTTTCCTCACGCGTGCTGCAAGCAGCACATCGCGCGACCGTCTGGCCCACTCAGCAGTGCAAGAGTGTAGCACACCGTTGCCGCAGGCAATGGCACAACACAAGCGTTCGACACGATAAACCAAGAACCACGCCATGCAGTACAATAGGGTTGTCGATGGGCAATGTCGTCAGTCGAGACGCGACCGCGCTCCGCACCCCTCCGTCTACTCGGTGCGTTCCCGCCTCCTCCCCGAGGCGGGATGTCGGCATTTTTTCATGCACCGACAACCAAATAGCCTGTGTACAGCATGGGCAGCATCGCGTATCTCGGCACCAAATGCAAAAAGGGACCCGTCCATTGCGGACGAATCCCTTAAAACAAGTGATCGTCAAACCGATTTACTCGGCGTCGGTCTCCTCGTCCTTCTTCTCGGAAGGCAGCGGGGTAACCTCGATCTCGACGCCCAGAGTCTCAGCTGCGGACTTCATGGACAGGGAGATACGACGACGGTCGAGGTCGATCTCCATGACCTTGACCTGAACCTTGTCGCCCACATGGGTGACCTGAGAAGGCTGATCGACGTGCTTGTTGGCCATCTCGGAGATGTGCACCAGACCCTCGATGCCCTCGCCCAGGTCGACGAAAGCGCCGAACGGGACAAGCTTGGTCACAGTGCCCTCGACGATAGCGCCGACGGGGTACTTCTTGACCAGCGCGCGCCACGGATCCTCGGTGGTCTGCTTGAGACCCAGGGAGATGCGCTCGCGGTTGAGATCGACGTCGAGAACCTCGACCTCGACCTCCTGGCCGACCTTGACAACCTCGGAAGGATGGTTGACGTGGTTCCAGGAGAGCTCGGAGATGTGGATGAGGCCATCGATACCGCCGAGGTCGACGAAGGCGCCGAAGTCGACGATGGAGGAAACGGTGCCCTGGAGACGCATGCCAGACTTGAGCTTGGACAGGATCTCGGAGCGCTCGGCCTTGCGGGACTCCTCGAGCACGACGCGACGGGAGAGGACGACGTTGTTGCGGTTGCGGTCCATCTCGATGACGCGAGCCTCGATGCGAGTGCCCATGTAGGAGGTGAGGTCCTTGACGCGACGGAGGTCGACGAGGGAAGCGGGCAGGAAGCCACGCAGGCCGATGTCGAGGATCAGGCCGCCCTTGACAACCTCGATAACCTCGCCCTCGACGTTCTCGCCGGAGTTGAACTTCTCCTCGATGCGGTTCCAAGCACGCTCGTACTCGGCACGCTTCTTGGACAGGACCAGACGACCGTCCTTGTCCTCCTTCTGGAGAACCAGAGCCTCGATGGGATCACCGAGTGCAACGATGTCTGCAGGGTTAGCGTCCTTGCGGATGGACAGCTCGCGGACCGGGATAACGCCCTCGGACTTGAATCCGATGTCAACGAGCACCTCGTCATGCTCGATCTTAACGACAGTGCCGTTAACGAGATCGCCCTCATCAAAGTCGGTAATCGTACCGTCGATGAGGTTGTTCATCTCCTCCTCGTTGACATCGTCAAGAGAGAAAATGGACGAGTTCTGAATCTCACTCAAAGGTGGACCCCTTTCGAACTACGGGGCCCCGATTGCTAGGACCTACAGAAGGGTGCGACAAGCACACAACGTTTAGGAACACTCGGGAGCCGACAGATACTAATGTGACGCTTATGCAATCACGTTCGTATAGGTTACGGGGAAATCATTTCGATTTCAAGCGTGAACTGCGATTTTTTACTCGTATGGAGACTTTTTCGCAATCTTGTGGACGACCGTCTCCATAAGTTGACGATAGGCAGTCAGGCATACGGCTTTGGGGTAAAGTATCCGGAGCCAACGACTCTAGATCAAATTTACGAGAAAGGTGCCCGCGTGCTCAAAGCAGTCGTTTTCGATATGGACGAAACGCTTCTCAGCATCAACCTCAACGCGTTCATCCTTCGCTATTTTAAGGATGTCTCGTCGATGCTCGCGGATATCGGTCGCCGCAGCCACGGTGGCACGATGGCACGCCTCGGCACTATCTTGGTCGACCTCAACGCCAATCGCCGAAGCGGCACGGATAATCGCACCAATCTTGAGTTCTACCAAGAAGAGGTTGAGCGCCGGTGCGGCATTTGCCTCTCGGACCCACTCATCTACGAGGCGTTTACCTACTACGACCGCGAAGTTCTTCCGTACAAGAACGACGATGTCATCAACGCCCACGCCATGCCCGGCGCACATGCCGCGCTTCAGGCCGTACAGGATGCAGGGCTACGTTGCGCGCTCTTTACCAACCCCAGCTTTCCGCAGGGGGCCATCGAGTGCCGCATGGGTTGGGGCGACCTGGCCGACGCCCCCTTTGAGCTCGTCACGCACATGGGAAACACCACCCGCTGCAAGCCCGATGCCACCTACTATCTAGAGCAGCTTCAGGTGATGGGGCTCGAGCCGCACGAGGTCCTTATGGTGGGCAACGATCCCAAGCGCGACTTCCCGTCCCCCGATTGCGGCATCCAAACCGCCTTTGTGGGCCAAGGCAAGCCCAGCCGAGCCACCTGGCGCGGAACCATGGAAGACTTCGCCCGCGACTTTAACGCCGTAATCGAGGCCTTCTACGAGCATCAAATAGCCGACGAACTGTCTTAGCCAATAGAACAACAAACAAAGATAACGCCGATGTTTTGGCAACAACAGCGAAAGCCCGCCAGAGCGAGCAAGGTGTCTTGAAACAAGGCGGCATTGACCTTCTGGTCATGCCGCCGAAGTTGAAAGGCAGATTGCCGCTCTGGCGGGCTTGCAGCGTCGGCCAGTCCGCCGTTCGGCAGAACGGCGGAACCTCGGGCGCAGCGTCGACTCGTTACGCGGTTTGGTAAAACCGCGTAACTAGCAGACTCGAGTCTTGCCGATCATGATGTTGAGGATCTCGACGTCGGTGTCCTTCATGCCCACGCGGCCCACGTAGCCCATGCTGGCGATTGTCTGCTCAACGGTATCCTGGATCAGGCCCTCGCCGGCGCGGAAGCCGCGACCTTGCATAGCCATATCGTGGCCCAGAATCGCCGCATCGACGGCAGCCGAGATCTTGGCGGCACAGCTCGCCTTGGCGCCGTCGCACACGATGCCGCCCACGTTACCGAGCGTATTCGAGACCGTCGCGCCAATCTGCTCGCGCGTGCCACCGCATAGCCAGGTAATCGCAGCGCCGGCGCCGCACGCGGCGCAAATAGCACCGCAAAACGCCGAGAGCGCACCAATATAGCTCTTGATATGCACGGCGATAAGATCGGACAGCATCACGGCGCGCACCAGGCGCTCGTGGTCGCAACGCAGGTACTCGGCATACTCCATGACGGGCAATGCGCAGGTAATGCCCTGATTGCCCGAGCCGCACACAATGGCGACCGGCAGCGCGCAGCCGTTCATGCGGGCGTCGGACCCGGCGGCCGCACGGGCACGGGCACGGCAGGCGACGTCATCGGCACGAGCACCCAGCAGCGTACGACCCACCTCGGCGCCCCAAGCGTGCGCAAGGCCCTCGGCACTGATTGCGCCATTCAGCTCAATCTGACGCTCAACGGCAGCGCGGGCGTCCTCAATGTCACCGTCCTCGATAAAGTCGATGATGGACTCAATGCTCATAGGGGTATCGGCCTTATCCGCCGCACGCTCGGCCACCACGCGCTCGGCGCAGGCGGCACACTCCCCCGCCGACTTGCCGCATACCGGAATACCATCGAGCGTATGGCACGTGACATTAGTGTGGTGATCGGTAATCTCGACGACCGCGGTATGGCCCCCGGCCGTCGCAGTCACCTTGATGTAGAGGTTGGGCACACCTTCGACAAGCGACACATCGCAGTAGCCGACGTCGGCGAGGAGCTCGGCCACGCGAGCGCGGTCTTCATCGTTAACGCTCTCGAGCACCTCGAGCGCGCTCTTAGCGTCGCCGCCCACGGCACCCAGCACGGCCGCCGCTTCAATACCGTGCATGCCGCCCGAGTTGGGCACGGTCACGCTCTTAACGTTCTTGATGATATTGCCCGAGCAGGCAACATCCATATGATCGGGTTCGCAACCGAGCGTCTGACTCGCCAGCGCCGCTGCATAGGCAACGGCAATGGGCTCGGTACAGCCGAGCGCGCAGACAAGTTCGCGGTTCAAAACATCGCAAAACGCGGCATCACGGATGGAATCGGTAGGCATAGGTATCTCCTGCTTGCATAACGGGCTGGGCTCTCATAATAGTTAGCTCCTTTATTTGATAACAATGCATCAAAAACCGCAACCATGGTTCCGGCAGACGGCGCTCAAGCGCAAACTGACGACATTCATTCACAAGAAGTCGGTCTTGTTGCCTGCTAAAGCGTTTGACCAAAAAACGCTCGAGCGTTTACGCAAAAGTCGCGCTATCATGCAGTCGAACGCGGTAAACACCTTTAGCATTTGCGCCGCACAGACCAGAGAGGAACCATCCATGAAGATCGGTATCGGTAACGACCACGCCGCCGTCGAGCTCAAGAACATCATTTCCGAGCACCTGAAGGAGCGCGGCTGCGAGGTCGTGAACTTTGGCACCGACACCTCCGAGAGCTTTGACTACCCCATCGCCGGCTACAAGGTGGGTAAGGCCGTTGCCAACGGCGACGTCGATTTGGGCATCCTGATCTGCGGTACCGGCGTCGGCATCAGCCTGGCTGCCAACAAGGTCGAGGGCGTACGCGCCGTTGTGTGCTCCGAGCCCTTCAGCGCCAAGCTCTCCCGCATGCACAACAATACCAACGTGCTCGCCTTTGGCGCCCGCGTCGTGGGCTCCGAGCTCGCCAAGATGATTGTCGACGAGTGGCTCGACGCCGAGTTTGAGGGTGGTCGTCACGAGCGTCGCGTTAACCTCCTCAACGAGATCGATCACACGCGCGGCCTTAAGATCGTCGACGAAGCCTAAACTATTCAGTGCCACAAGCTAACAGCAGGGGCCCGCTCGGAACACATGTCCGAGCGGGCCCCTGCATAGATTTTGGAATAAAAGGGCGGCGCGGAGGGAGTTCCGCGGCGCCCAAGCCACACGCTAACAGCTTTAAGGAGTCAAAGCTGGTTTAGCCAAAGAAGCGCTTGATCTCAATCTCGGCGTTCTCCAGGCAGTCGGAGCCGTGGATCACGTTAGCGTTGACATCGACGGCAAAGTCGCCGCGGATGGTACCAGGAGCAGCCTCAAGCGGGTTGGTAGCGCCCATGAGGGTGCGCATCTTAGCAACAGCGGAGAGACCGGAAACGACCATCTTGACGACCGGACCGCTCGTCATAAAGTCGCAGAGACCGCCAAAGAAGGGCTTGTCGGCCAGATGGGCGTAGTGCTCCTCGACGGTAGCGCGCTCGAGCGTGGTCATCTCCATGCGCTCGATGACAAGGCCGCTGCGCTCAATGCGAGCAACAATCTCGCCGATCTTGCGGTCGCGCACGGCGTCGGGCTTAATCATGATGAAGGTCTTCTCGATAGCCATAAAAGTAGCCTTTCAAGTAGGTTCGCGCGTGCCCAAGTCCCATTCCGGCACCCGCCTGGACTGCATCGTAACAGAGTTTTAGCTGCAGTTAAACAAAAAGCTGTTTATTGAAACGCTGCAATATATTAAAACGCTCCATATGTGTCACTTCTGTTTCGAAGCCCGATTAGAGTACCATCCGACCGCCCATCAACCGCGCCGAACAGAGCAGGCGGTCGGTTGCCGCCCGCGAACGTATCCCCTTCACAACCTGCCCAAAGGTCCTACAGAAGTTCTCGACAAGCCCCTCCCCCATAGCAACAAAATACGGACACCCACATCCTGTCTCTTAT
>CABSMV010000061.1 GCA_902478935.1 uncultured Collinsella sp.
TTCGTCGGCAGCGTCAGATGTGTATAAGAGACAGCTTTTTGCCGCGCGCCGTGGCGGGAATCGTCAAGCTGACCGTTCCCTTGCCCGATGCCCCCAGCAGTTCCTTGACGTCTTCGGGGTCAGCCGCCAGCGTCACCCATTCGATCTTGCCCTCGCGCGTGGCACCGGAATCCTCACTGGTATCGATCACGTACGCGCCGCACAGCCGATCGGTTACGCCGTCTTTTTGCACATACACATCCACGTAGCTGCCCACGCCCGTAGCACCGCCGACCGAGTGCTCGGCATCGACCGCCACCGAAACGGCGACCTTGCCCTTAGGCACCTCGAGCTTGTGGCTCTCGGCCTTGGTGTAGACATTGCAGATCACGGCGTTTTTGGGAATACGCGAAGTCGTCACGTCGCCGCGCACCTGGCGCAGCTCGGTCGCCGCGTCACGCGGCAACAGGCTCGTCAGCCATTCCTGGGTTATGACATTGGTCTCATCGAGGGTCTCGCCCACATCGATATCGCGCGCCGCGACGCATACCTCGACGCGATCGCCACCGTACTTGGCCAAGGTCTCAGCCTGGACCTGTTCGGCTTGCGAGCGGATCGACGAGCCGTAAACCATGCAGAGCAGAGCAGCGAGCACGCCCGCGACCAGACTGATGGCGATGCGCTTGCTCTTGTTCACGGCCGCTCCTCTCATGGCAGTGCCGGGCGAATGCCCGTAACACCATTGTCTGGGCGGTCAGAGTACAAAGCGGCGCAATCGCGATCTTGGTTTTCGATGTCAAACCAATCGCTGACCAAAAGCTGACCAGCCCGTCAAGCTCGTGGCAAGGTTTTGGTCAGCACGTCAGCAAACTGCATGTTTCGAGGCTTTTCCGCAGCAAAAAAGCCGTCTCCCGAACAGTTGGGAGACGGCTGTCATAGGAAAAATCAATTACAGATGGACATCGGGATCGAGCATTTGGGCGCTCACGCGCATGGATGACGCCAGGTTTTGGAACGTTTCCAGACGCAGGCTGTCGATCTGTCCGGCGTCCTCGGCCTCGCGAACGGCGCAACCCGGCTCATGGGTATGCGTGCAATCGCCAAACCGGCACGCGCGCGATGCCTCGACAATCTCGGGGAAGGCGCACGCCAGACCCCGCTCGTGACCCACGAGCGGTAGGCTGCGCAGGCCCGGGGCATCGGCGATCACGCCGGCGTCGCCCGGCAGCGCCACCATCACGCGCGCGACGGTAGTGTGACGGCCCTGGTCATCGCGTTCGCGCACACCGCCAGTCGCCAACGTATCGTGGCCCAGCAGTGCATTGAGCAGCGTCGACTTGCCGGCACCCGACTCGCCCAGAATCATGGCGCAGCTCCCGGCAGGCACGCAGGAACGGGCCTCGTCCAGGCCGCGGCCCTCGGCAGAGGACGTCACGATCACGCGCACGTCCGGACCCACCAGGCGGCGCACGCGGTCCAGATCGCGCTCGAGCTCCTCGGCATCGCAGCGATCAGCTTTGGTGAGTACCACCACCGGCTCGGCATCGCAGTCGAGCGCCAACACCAGCGAGCGCGCCACGCGGTCGAGCAGCACCTCACCGGCACCGAGCGCCTGCACGATTAGCACACTATCCACGTTGGAGCAGAGCACCTGACGCTCTCCGCGGGCACGGCCGCGCCAACGCTCAAAGCTCGTACGGCGCGGCAGCACGCACTCAATCACACCCATATCGTGCCCGGGAGCGCGGCGCACCGCCACACGGTCGCCCACAGCGGGCAGCAGGACCTCGTCCTCGCCGCGCGACTTGGCAAACCCCACGGCATGCTCGGCACGAAACGTGTCATCGGCAGTCGCCACCAGTGGAAACCCGCGATCCAAGCGCACCACGGTGCCAAGCTGCATCTGCTCGGGTTCCTCGGCATGTGCGCAAAAATCGTCAAAGGCAGTCTGCTGGGCTTCATCGACCGGCAGGTCATCAAACGCCGGAACGTCCTGCAGCGCGTCGAGTCCCGGCACGCTTGCCAGCAGCTCCTCGGCAGACGCGGGGGCCTCGGTCGCAAGCTTCCGACGACGATCGCGCTTAGCCCGCGCCCCCGTCGTCTTTTTCTTCGCTTTAGCCTTAGCCTTGCCCACAAGCGCCTCCCAGCACCATAAATCACAACTGAGCAGGTATTTTAAATCAAAAAGAGCTGGCCGGGCAAAGCCCGACCAGCTCACAAACTTTCCCTCAGCCCTTTATCATCCGCGCGGGAGAAAAGCCAGCAAGGATACCGTAGGGCCCACCCCGGGAGTGTTTTCTTCTGAGCGATCCCGCAGCGCGAAGCGCGAGGACCAGCGAAGAAGAAAACACGCAGGGGCGGGCCCGGACAGGTTAACTTACTCCTTCTCCACCGCGCGCATGATCGCCTTGTAGATCTCCATAAGCGGGATGATCAGGAAGGCCAGACCCAGCGCGGCAAGAACGCCCTTGAGCTCAAGCGTCACGGGGCCAAAGAACATCTCGGCAAGCGTCGGCTGCACGGTCACGATCACCGTCAGCACCAGTGCCAGCGCGGCGGAAGCCCACAGCCACTTGTTCTGCTTCTTCATGGTGAACAGCGACGCACGACGGCTGCGCATATTGAAGCAGTGGAAAATCTCAACCATGTTGAGCGTGATGAACGCCATCATCACGCCTTCCTCGTCGGCATTGCCGGCGATCATATCGGCGATGTGGATGTAGCCCATGTCAAAGTACACGCCCACAAAGAAGCTCGCCAGCACCAGCACGGTGATGATCAGGCCCTGGACCACGCAGTCCAGACCCATATTGCCGGCAAAGACGCCGTCCTTGGCGTTGCGCGGCTTGCGCTTCATGATGTCGCCCTCGGCGTCCTCCATGCCCAGCGCGAGCGCGGGGAAACAGTCGGTGACCAGGTTCACCCACAGCAGCTGCACCGGCTGGAAGATGGTAAAGCCGATGAGCGTGGCGATGAATACCGAGAAGACCTCGGCAAGGTTGGCCGAAAGCAGGAACTGAATGACCTTGCGGATGTTGTCGTAGATGCGACGGCCCTCTTCACAGGCACCGATGATGGTGGCGAAGTTGTCGTCGGCAAGCACCATATCGGCAACGTTCTTGGTGACGTCGGTGCCGGTGATGCCCATGCCAACGCCGATGTCGGCGCGCTTGATGGACGGGGCGTCGTTGACGCCGTCGCCCGTCATGGCGACGATCTGGTCGCGCGACTTCCAGGCCTCGACGATGCGGGTCTTGTGCTCGGGCTGGACGCGGGCGTACACGCCGTAGTCCTCGATGTGCGCGTCGAGCTCCTCGTCGCTCATGCGGTCGAGGTCGGCACCGGTAATGGCATGGCTGCGATCGGTGACGATTCCCAGCTGCTTGGCAATGGCCACGGCGGTGTCGATATGGTCGCCCGTGATCATGACGGTGCGAATACCGGCGTCGTGGGCCTCGCGGATGGCGTCGGCGACCTCGGGGCGGACAGGGTCAATCATGCCGGACAGGCCGCAGAAGACCAGGTCGTGCTCGAGCGCAGCGGGGCTGCAGTCGCTCGGGACCTCGGTGTAGGTGCGGCTTGCCAGCGCCAGCACGCGCAGGGCCTCGTCGGCCATGGCCTTGTTGGCGGCCACGAGCTCGGCGCGACGCTCCTCGGTCAGCGGAACGACCCTGTCGCCGTCGTAGATATGGGTGCACAGGCCGATCACCACGTCGGGCGCGCCCTTGGTGTACTGCTCATACTCGCCGTCCAGGGTCTCGACGACCACGGACATCATCTTGCGGCCCGAGTCGAACGGGGCCTCGCCCACGCGCGGGTGCTCGGCAGTCAGGCCAGTGAGGCCCGCCTTGCCGGCGTCGTTGACGAGCGCGCACTCAGTCGGCTCGCCCACGGCCTCGCCCAGCTCCTCGTCCCACTGGGCATCGGAGCACAGAGCCATGCCGGCCAGGAACTTCTCCTTAGGCGCGGCGAGCTCGTGCTTGACGACGGTCATCTTGTTTTGGGTAAGGGTACCGGTCTTGTCGGAGCAGATGGTCTGCGTGCAGCCGAGAGTCTCGACGGCAGAGAGCTTGCGGATGATTGCCTGGCGCTTGGCCATCTTGGTCACGCCAAGCGACAGCACGATGGTCACGACGGCGACCAGGCCCTCGGGGATGGCAGCGACGGCGAGCGAGACGGCAACCATAAAGGTATCGAGCAGGGCGGTCGGGTCGGTAAGAACGTTGCCCACGCCGTGGCGGATGATATCAACGCCAAAGATGACGACGCAGATGACGATAACCATGATGGTGAGGATGCGGCTGAGCTCGGCAAGCTTCACCTGCAGCGGCGTGAGCTCTTCCTTGGCCTCGGCCAGGGCGCCGGCGATCTTGCCCATCTCGGTATCCATGCCGGTACCGACTACGACGGCGCGGCCACGGCCGTACACCACGGTGGAGCCCATGTAGCACATGTTCTTGCGGTCGCCGAGCGGCACGTCATCGGTGCCGGTGGCGAGCTCGATCACGTTGGCATGCTTCTCGACAGGCACGGACTCGCCGGTGAGTGCAGCCTCTTCGATCTTCATCGTGGCGCTCTCGAGCACGCGGCAGTCGGCCGGGACGGAGTCGCCCGCCTCGAGCATGATCACGTCACCAGGCACGAGCTCGGCGCTCGGCAGGTGCACGAGCTTGCCGTCGCGCAGCACCTTGGACTGCGCCGCGCTCATCTCCTGCAGGGCCTCGAGAGCCTCCTCGCTTTTAGCCTCCTGGACCACGCCCAGCACCGAGTTGACGATAACGACGAACATGATGATGGCGACGTCGGCAAAGTCCGCCTCGCCCTTGACCATGCCCGTGAGTGCACTGATGACGGCGGCAACGATCAGCATGATGACCATGGGATCGGCCATCTGCTCAAAGAAGCGCTTCCACAACGGCGTCTTCTCGGCTTCCTCGAGCTTGTTAGGGCCTGTCTTGGCGAGGCGCGACGACGCCTCGTCGTTGCTCAGGCCGAGGTTCTCATCGACACCTTGGTCGCTGAGTACCTCCGCCGCAGCGGACAGGTATTCCTTTTGCATATAGAGTCCCCTCCTGGGATTCGGGCCACTCAGCAGATTGATGCCCGATCATAATTCCCAGGAGAAGGGCAAGGGCTCATCAAGGCTGCCGTGCTGAGCGGCAGTTGATAGTGGGGCTATGGTACCCCAAAGCGGCGCGTCTGGCCAAAACATTCCAATTGGAAACACGGCTCGAGTGCAACGATGCAGACCGTGTGATGCTCAACATTGATAAAACGTTTTTTCTTCGGCGCATCGTCAAACTGAAATATCGCCCAGATAGCAGCGGTCAGAACGGTTGATAAAGTTTTTTCATATACCGTTTTTACCGCAAAAAATGAACTTCTAATTCGGCATACGGTCGATTTTTGAGGGTATTCGGTCGTCATTTCGTTATAATCATCTCAGTTTTATTTCTTATGGTTTATCTATCAGCGCAAGACGATGTCAGATGGAGGTCTGAATGTACAAGCGCACCAAGATTGTATGCACCATGGGTCCCGCCTGCGATAGCGACGAGACCATCCGCGAGATGATCAAGGCGGGCATGAACGTCGCCCGTTTTAACTTCTCGCACGGATCCTACGACGAGCACCACGGTCGCATCGAGCGCGTCCGTCGTATTTCCAAGGAGCTCGGTCTACCCGTCGGCATCCTGCTCGACACCAAGGGCCCCGAGGTCCGCACCGGCCTTCTGGTCGATGGCAAGAAGGTTGCCGTCAAGACCGGCGACAAGATCGTCGTCACCGCTCAGCCCACGTCCGAGGATTTCCACGGCACCTCTGAGCACATCTCCCTCGACTACCTGGCTCTGCCCTCCGAGGTCGAGAAGGGCTCCCTCATCCTGATCGATGACGGTCTGGTTGCCCTCGAGGTCGAGTCCGTCGACGGCCAGGACATGACCTGCGTCGTCAAGAACGACGGCCTGATCGGCGAGCGCAAGGGCGTCAACATGCCCAACGTCAACATCTCGCTGCCCGCCATCACCGAGCGCGATCGTCAGGACATCCTCTTTGGCCTGACCGAGAACATCGACTACATCGCCGCTTCCTTCATCCGTGACGGCGAGTCCGTCCGCGGCATCCGCGAGCTTTGCCGCGAGAACGGTGGCGAGCACGTGACGATCTTCCCGAAGATCGAGTGCGCCCTGGGCGTCGAGAACTTCGACGAGATCCTCGAGGCTTCCGACGGCATCATGGTCGCCCGTGGCGACCTGGGCATCGAGATCAAGCCCGAGCTCGTTCCGCACATCCAGAAGGAGATCATCGCCAAGTGCAACGCGGCCTACAAGCCCGTTATCACCGCTACGCAGATGCTCGACTCCATGCAGCAGAACCCGCGCCCGACGCGCGCCGAGGTTGCCGACGTTGCTAACGCCATCTACGACGGCACCGACGCCGTTATGCTCTCTGGCGAGTCCGCTGCCGGTAAGTACCCGGTCGAGGCCGTCAAGATGCAGGCCAGCATCGCTCTCGAGACCGAGAAATACCTCCCGGCCCACGCTCCGCTCGAGGTTCCGGCCGACGCTCATGGCACCCGCGTCGTCAACAACGTTGTGGGTATGTCCGCTGTGAACATGGCCACCACCGTTGGCGCCAAGTGCATCACCGTGCCGACGACCACCGGTCGTACCGCTCGCCTGATTTCGCACTTCCGTCCCAACATGCCGATCTGCGCGTTCTCCCGCCACGAGTGGGCCGTCCAGCAGATGATCATGTACTGGGGCGTTATCCCGCATCAGGCCGAGATTACCCAGGGCACCGTCAACGGCACGATCGTCAAGGCGATCGAGACCGCTAAGGAGCTCGGCTACGTCGAGGCCGGCGACCTGACCGTCGCTACCGCCGGCGATCCCCGCATGAGCGTCCAGCTCGAGGACAAGGTCTCCTCGACCAACGTCGCTTACGTCGCTCAGGTGCGCTAAAACGCACTTGCAAGCATACTTGCATTGCAAAGGGCCCGGAAGGCTTCGCCTTCCGGGCCCTTTTTCTGTGCCAATGCCGCCGCACGGCAAAACACGCACTCATTTCTTTACCAAAAGCGCGAAATCCACCCTTCGAGGCCCAATAAATAAAGTCCCAAGCGCAAAAAGTGTTCGCCCGGTGGCAAACCCACACCTTAATCGACGCTGCTAAATCGTTTCAGCAAGAGCCAGATCGACCGCGTTTTCGGAAGTGCGGGGAAAAATTGCTTACCTCCGAGCACAAGCCCTTTTATTTCAACAAAACCCCTGATAAAGTTGGCTTTAATACCGCTTGTGCCTGACCTATTTGTCTTTTTCCCCGCACTTCCGAAACGGATAGCTTTTCTAGCCCAAACAACGCTCAAACGATCGGATCGCTATGTCATTTCTTGCCTGCGGACCCACGGCTTTTCAGTACTATCGCATCCCGCCCCAGATACTGGGACTCTATCCGGCAATCCTGCCGCCCGACCATGACCATCGCTTGGTGCATTACTCAAAACAACCAGTATTTAAAGACTTGCTCGGCACACCAGTTTGGAGATTCGTAGGCGAAAGAAAACAGCGCGCGAACGGAAAGCTATTTCATAGCCGTCTGCTAACCCAAGAGCCACCTCCCGGGTCGTTTAGGCAGACTGAGCATGGGTTTGATGTCACTTCACCGGAGTTTACGCTGCTCAGCCTTGCCACGCAGGTCTCACGCAACCAGTTACTCATGGCGTGCTACGAGATGTGCGGCTCCTTTGCAGTGTTTAAGCCCTGCGAGCGAACGCAACAACAACTCGATGAAGCCATTTCGCTTAAGCTCATTCCACCCAACTGCGGCTGGAAGCGAGTTAACGACACCAAGGGCAATGACACCAACTTGTGGAAGTGCACGCCGCTTCTTACCGCGGCGGATATCGCCGCGTTCGCCAAGCAAGCTGCAGGCCTGCGCGGCGTCAAACAACTGCGCTGGGCGGCCGAGCACATGACGGGGCAGACCGCCTCGCCCTTCGAAGTACAGACCTCCATGCTTGTCTCGCTCCCCCGCGATGAGGGCGGCATGGGCATCGACATCGCAAACAACGTGCGCATCCCACTCAGCGACGCCGCACGCTCACTGTATGACAAAACCTGCTGTTACGCCGATATCCTCATCGAGAGCAACACCGACAGCATGGGCGTCATCTTGGAATGCCAAGGCCGCTCCGCCCATGACAGCGAAGCCGCAAGCCTCTCCGATGCCGAGCGCACCACCGCCCTCACAAGCATGGGCTATGACGTTATCCAGATAACCTATGAGCAAATCAAGGACAAGAAGAGTTTTGATAGCATCGCCGAGCTCATTCATAAAAAGGCGGGGCTCCCCTACATCCCAAAGACCGATCAGGAACGCACCACCGAAGATGCCCTGCGACGGGAGCTGTTGGTCAATTGGGATGAACTGTTCACCGTTAAGCCGGCCCGTTAGCAGCTAGCGATCAGGGGGGCTGCGGGGACGTCAGAAGCGGCAACGCGAGCCGCAAAGCCCGCCTCGGTCAGCTCGACGACCTCGGTAAACGTTGCGTCAAAGAACTCCTCGGTCAGCAGGCGGTACGGCGGATGATCGGGCTCGCCGGGGTTTTCGCGCACGATCTCGTGCATGACGCCGATGGTCTTGAGCACATACTCCTTATGGATGGGATACTGCCCAAAACGCGTCGCAGCGGTATACAGGCGATCGGTCGCGCGCGGGATGGAGACAATGCCCAGCGTCTTGCCAAACCAGTCAAAGTCGCCTTGCTTTTTAATGCGGAACTCCTCACACGGCTTGCCGCCGTGCGCCTCCAGGTACTGATTCACGCGCGTGTTCCATACGGTATCGGCCACCAGATGCGACCAGACGCCCAGTGTCAAATCGAGCAACGACTGCGCCACATCTTCGGACGCAAGCGAGAACTCACAGGCGCCGGGACCGACAACCGGCTCGGCATCCTTGTAGCGCTGGGGATAGTGCACGCGGTTCAGCCGCTCGCGTTCCTCGACAATCGAGGTAGCCTCAGCGGGTTCGCCCGCGGGTGCGCCTTTAAGCAACGGCGCCACATAGGTGTCCCAAAACTCATGCTCGCGCGGCTTAGGGATGGGCTCAGGCTTGGCAAAGTGCGTAATGCGGTACGGGATGGGATCGGCAATGCCGGGAACCATATAGCCCACGAAGATATCCGGAACCACGCAGCCAAACAAAAAGGCATTGCGGTCGCGCACGCTCTTGGCAAGCGTCCCAGCACGCGCCAGCAGTCGTTCCGTCTGAGCGATATGAATATTCCAACTTGGCATAGCCACCCCCGTAAAACCCGGATAACTATACCATTCACGGCAAGCCACGCGCACGGCCGCAGCCCTACTACGCAGCAACTATTCCGCAGTGCCGCTTTCGGTTCCACACGATGCCACGGGCGCCTCGACCACATGGTGATATCGATCGATATAGATGGCACGGGCACCCAGGCGTCGCACCAAATCCTGGTGATGTGTGCTCATCAAGACCGTCTTACCCGCCGCGACGTAGGCCAGCAAGAAGTTGACCACGATGTCGCATGAATCCTCGTCGAGCCCATTGGTAGGTTCGTCGAGGACCAAGATATCTGGGTTCATCGACACCACCGCAGCCAGCGCAACGCGCTTCTTTTGCCCGCCCGAGAGCTGATAGGGAGAGGCGTCGGCAAGGTCGGTAACCTGGAACAGCCCCATGGCATCGCGCACGCGGCGCTCGAGCTCGTCTGCCGGCAGCCCCATCTGGGCGGGGCCAAACGCGACCTCCTCGCCGACCGTGGCGCAAAAGAGCTGCACATCGGCATTCTGGAACACAAAGCCCACGCGCTGATGAAAACGCTGAGCGGCCGCGGAATCCTTTAGAAACGCCGCATCGATCACGTGCCCGTCAAACAGGTATGCCCCTGCGTCCGCGAGTTCAAGGCCGTTGATAAGGCGCATAATCGTCGTCTTACCGCAGCCGTTGGGACCGAGCAGGGCAACGAGTTCACCACGATCGACCTGCAGCGACACACCATCGACAACCGTATGCCCCGCATAGGAGAACACCACGTCGCGTAGCTCGATGAGCGGCGCGACCTCGGCGCCGCCCGCACCGTTCGTGCCCGCCGCACTATTCATATCGATCGTCAAAACGTCGCCCTTCCCTACTCACATCGACGGCTCGGCCGCCCGCACTACAGCACGGCGCACAACACTGCCAGCAGCGCCACGCCGGCCGCATAGACCGCATCGCGCCAGCTAAACCCGGCGCGCGCGGGCGCCGGATACGTACCGGCAAAGCCGCGGCACAGCATAGCCTCGTCCATCGCGCGGCTGCATTCCATCGCCTTGATAAAGGTCATGCCCATGATACCCGCCAGCGAGTCGGTGCGCGAAAAACCCGCAGACGCACGACCCACACTGCGCAGCATGACCGATTCACACAGATCGTGCGCCGTGCGACCCAGCACCTCGATGTGCTTGAGCGCCATATCAAACGTAAAGATAACTTCGTCGGGTAGATGCAGCATCTTAAGCGCCGCCGACATTCGGCTCCACGTGAGAGTCCACGAAACGCCCAGCACCAGCGACACATTAATGAAGGTCTTGAGTGCAATCTTGAGCATGGCGCCCGTGGCAGAAGCACCCAGTAGCAGGGCAGGAAGCGCCAGAACCACGGCAAACCCCGCGGCAGCCAACGCCGGCACAAAGGTTGCCCGCAGCCCGCGTACGGGGCGCACGGCAACGAGCACCAGCGCGATAGCCGCCATCAACATGAGGTACAGCGGACTCTGCGTCAGACACACGCACAGGACGCAAACGAACATCCCCACCAGGCGCACCGGAGCCGAAACGCAAGAAAGGGCGCGGTCGACCATCGACCCGCCCTCGTGCGCGCCTCCACCCAGGCGAACCCGCTCAAGCAGGCTCGCCAGGTGCAGGACATTCTTTTGCATCACACGATGCCGAGCCCCCGCGGGCTCGTATCGCTGCTCGACCGCAAGCCAGCTAGGCAGCTCGGCTATTGCCATGAGCACCGCTTTCCTTGACCGTCAGCGAGACCAGGCGGAATGCGATGGTGAGCACCGCCACGCCAATCACGCCCGAAAGAATATACATCGCGGCCTGGCCGGCAAAGCCAAGGCCCTGCTCCTCGGAATAGGCCTGCAGATAATCGCCCGTGGGCAGAGCGTCTGCAAAGGTCGGGGTATCGAGGCCGACCGAAGCCTGCAGGCTGTTGTCGCCAGCCTCCTGAACGGCAGTCGCGGCGCCCTCGGCGTCCCACTCGCCCCAGGCGTCACCCGTGGCTAGCAGGCCCAGCGGCGTGGCCACGACAAGCACGGCGACCAGGACGAGCGTGGGGACCAGCGAGGTCTTCTTGGCGGCTGCGCCCTCGGCAGCAAGCTGGCCATCGACGGCCTCGGGCCCGACGATAACGCTCGGCGCCGTCTTCTTAATGAAACCGTAAATGGCGGCCGTCGCCACGCCCTCGACCACGCCGGCAACCAGCATATGCGGGATCAACATGGCAGGAATGGAAACAGACAGCGGGAAGGGGCAGTACAGCGGAGCACCCGAGGCGTTGGTGAAGAGCATCGGCTGAATGCCAAACTCGATGGCCGCGCACAGGGCAGCCACGCACAAGCCAACCCAGCCGCTCACGATGGCAGAAACCGAGGTGCCCCAGCTCTTGTCGTGCAGGCGGCTGTTGAGCGCGCGGAATACCA
>CABSMV010000062.1 GCA_902478935.1 uncultured Collinsella sp.
AGGTAAAGGAGGCCGCGGCTCAGCAGCAGAACATCTTTATGCGTGCCATTAAGGTGCTCGGCGACGTCTTTGTTCCCATCATCCCCGCCATCGTGGCTTCGGGCCTGCTGCTGGGCATTATGAGCGCCCTCAACTTCATGGCCTCCAACGGCTTTATCGCGCTCGACACCAATAACTTTATTTATAAGATCGCCGACTTGGTCTCGGGCACGTCCTTTGGCATTCTGCAGATCCTGATCGGTTACTCCGCCGCTAAGGCCTTTGGCGCCAACCCGTATCTGGGCGCCGTTGTCGGTGGTGCGTTCATCAACTCCTCGCTGCAGAGCGCCTACACGGTTGCTTCCGAGGGCGTTCAGACCATGGTTACCGTTATTCCCGGTGTGTACAGCTTTGAGTGGGTCGGCTATCAGGGCCATGTGATCCCCATCGTTATCGCCTGCGCCATTCTGGCCTTCCTCGAGAAGCGCCTGCACAAGATCGTTCCCGAGATGTTCGATCTCTTTGTGACTCCGCTCGTCTCGGTGTTCGTGACCGTGCTCGTGACGCTCGTTGCCGTCGGCCCCATCTTCGTGTGGGCCGAGAACGCCATCCTCGGTCTGATCCAGGCCCTGCTGACCCTGCCCTTCGGCATCGGTTCCTTTATCGTCGGCCTGTTCTATGCTCCCACGGTCGTTACCGGTATCCACCAGATGTACACCGCCATCGACCTGGGCCAGCTCGCCCAGTACGGCGTGACCTACTGGCTGCCCATCGCCAGCGCCGCCAACATCGCCCAGGGTGGCGCCGCGCTCGCCGTTGCCTTTAAGACTCGCGATGCCAAGATCAAGGGCCTAGCGCTTCCTTCGGCTCTGTCTGCCTTCATGGGCATTACCGAGCCTGCCATCTTCGGCGTGAACCTTCGCTTCTTTAAGCCCTTCATCGCCGGCTGCATCGGCGGCGGTTGCGGTGCCCTGGTCTGCGCGCTTACTTCGCTGGCCGCCTCCGGCACGGGCGTTACCGGCATCTTCGGTATCCTGCTGTGCCTGGCCCAGCCCGTGCAGTACGCGATTATGTTTGCGGTCGCCGCGCTGGTTTCCTTTGCCGTCTCGTTTGTCCTGTACAAGGACGAACCCAAGGCTTCCGAGCAGGCTTAAGAGCTTTTGATTGAGGGGTGCCCGCGGGTTGTATGCTCGCGGGCGTTTCCCGTATCTGGTGCCTTGTAACTTTCGATCCGTTAGGACTTTGATATGTCTAATGCACTTGGTCGCGACCTTGCAAAGCTGGTTGCCGCTGTTGACGCTGCCGCCTCTGAGTGCGGTCATGGCGCGTATGGCCAGCACTTCCATATTATGCCGCCGGCGGGTTGGCTCAACGACCCCAACGGTCTTTGCCAAGCGGAAGGCGTGTTCCATGCCTATTTTCAGTATGCGCCGTTTGATGTCGAGGGTGGCGTTAAGGTCTGGGGCCATGCGACGAGTCGCGACCTTATGACGTGGGACTACGTTGGCGCCCCGCTGCTGCCCGACGAGCCGTTCGATTGCCACGGTGTGTATTCGGGCTCCGCGCTTGCCGAGGACGGCCGCATTCGCGTACTGTACACAGGCAACGTTAAACTCTCCGATGCAGACGGCACGTACGACTACGTCAATACCGGCCGCCGCGCCGATACCGTTTATGTCGAGAGCGTTGATGGCCTTGCCGGTCGGGAGTTCAGCCAAAAGCGCGTGGTGCTGGCGTCCGAGGATTATCCCGACGATCTGACCTGCCACGTGCGTGATCCCAAGGTGTGGCGCGATGATGATGGGCGTTACCACATGGTGCTGGGCGCGCGTCGTCGCGTGGACGGGCCGCATGTCGAGAGCCGTTTTTGTGCGATGCACGGCGAAGGTGCCGGGCGCGATGTGGGCGAGATCCTGGTGTATGGCTCGGCCGATATGCAGAGTTGGGAGCTCGAGAGCCGTGTGTCTACGCCCGAGCGCTTTGGCTTTATGTGGGAGTGCCCGGGATACCTTGAGCTTGAGGCCGATGACGGTGTGCCGGCGAAGTGGCTGTCCTTCTCGCCCCAGGGGCTCGAGGGCGGTCGTTGGGACCGCGGCAATGTGTATGCAGCGGGCTACATGCCTGTAACGGGCGACATTACGGGTGGCAAGGACGCTTGTGAGCTGGGCGAGTTCCGCCTGTGGGACGCCGGTTTTGACTTCTATGCTCCGCAGGAGTTCACGGCCGAGGACGGTCGCCACATTCTGATCGGCTGGATGGGCATGCCCGATGAGCCGACCTATGGCAACGATCCCACTGTGGTGTGCGGCTGGCAGCACTGCATGACGGTGCCGCGTGAGCTTACAGCCGGTGACGGCGGCGTGGTGCTGCAGCAGCCGGCGCGCGAGATCGAGCGCCATTATGCCTCGGTGCGTGTGGGGGAGGGCTCGTTGGAGGTTGCCGGCGACACCTGCTTTGACGTTGTTGTTGACGGTGTCGACGACGCTTTTACCGCGACCGTTGATGTCGAGCTGAAGCTGGCGTTTATGCCCGCCGAGGGCGAACTGCCTTCGCGCTTTGAGATGCGATTTACCGATGAGGGTCGCGCTTCTGCCGGCTGCGGTCGCGTGGTGCGCTGGGATCCGGTCGACGAGGTTCGTAACGTGCGCATTGTTGGCGATGTCTCGTCGGTCGAGGTGTTTGTCAACGACGGTGCGCTTGTGTTCTCCACGCGTATCTACCCTGCGACCTATGGCGTGTCCGTTGACGCTCCGGGTGCGAGCGTGACCTATCACACGCTCAACATCTAGGCGATTCGTCGCATATCGGCGCTATACTGCAGCCGTTGCCCACGATGCGGGGAACACCCGCATCGCGGGTTTTTGTTTTCGAAGGGACGGTGCCGCGTGGACGTGCAACAGCTAGAAGATGCCTGGGCTTTGAGAGCTAGCGCGCGTGAGGCGCGTTTTGTCGCTGCCCGGCATGTGCCGGCAGCGCTGTCGCTGCTGGGAATCGTGCGTCCCGGTGACCGCCTGGTGGCCTTTGCGGATGACTTTACCGAAGCGTTTGCGAGCGGCTTTGATGCCTGCGATGTGGCTATGGTGGATGAGCCGTCGGCCGCAGCGTTTGCCGCCGCGTCCGAGGGCTTTGATGCTTCGTTTGATGTCGAGGGTCCGTACTTGTGGTGGTTCGTCAACTCCATTGGCGGGTTTGGTCTGCGTGTGCCCGATCTGCGCGCTCTGGGCCGCGCTGCTCGTGAGGTCCATGCGCTGTTTGTGGTGGATAACACGGTGGCGTCGGCTTTTGGCTGCGATCCGCTGCGTTTGGGTGCCGTGCTGTCGCTCGAGGCGCTCGACCGCGTGTGCGCCGGCAAGGCTCCGCGCAAGTTGGTTGCCGTATCGGTCGCGCGCTCGCAGCTCAAGCGCCGTCGTGTGGATGCTGCGGCCGAGTGCGCGCATGCCCTGCTTGAGGGCCGTGGCTTGGCCAAGCTTGATTTGACTGCTGACGAGGCCGCTGTGCTGGAGCGGGGACTGGACTCGCTCGATGTCCGCATGCAGGCACATTTCGACCGTGCCCGTGCGCTGGCCGAGTACCTGGCCGCCAACGAGATGGTGCGCAACGTGCGCTATCCCGGGCTGAGCTCGCATCCCGATCATGCGGTTGCAACGGGAATCCTCGAGCACGGCTTTGGTCCGGCAGTTGAATTTAACCTTATCGAGCGTAGCGCGGGCAAACTGTTCGATGCTTTGCCCGGGGAGTTTCGCACATCGCCTGCCGGCGGCGCAACGACGCGTCTTTCGGCCCCACGCGGCAAGCAGGGCAGCACCATCCGCCTCTTCGCCGGCACCGACGACCCCCTGACGGTAGCCGCCACCCTCGATAACGCCCTCCGATAGTAGCTAATCTGTTGACTCATCGGGGCGCGTGCCACGAAAACGGCCTATCTACTACGTTTAAGCCATAGGGGTCGACCATACCCGCCTATTTCGAAAATTGCCAAGCTGTCTACCAGCGGTTTTATTTTCATAATGTCCGGTATGGTCGAGGGTATTCAGCTAAACGTAGTAGATAGGCCCGTTTTGTGGCGCGAGCCTCAATTCGAGGGCACGGTGGACAACAATTCAGTCCCAAAAGGACTACTCTGCGTTGATACTTGCGATGAGGTCGTTTGCTTTGGTGGCAATGACGTTGTTGATGTCGGTCTGCAGCTCCTCGTAGACCGCTATGGCTCGCTCGCCGGCGGGAGTGAGCGTGGATCCGCGGGCTCCGTCGCGCTCGATGAGTTTGCATCCCAGCTGCCCTTCAGCCTCGTTCACAATGCGCCAAGCCTTGGAATACGCCATGCCCATGCTCTTGGCTGCCCGGTTGAGCGAATGCTCGCGGGCAATACCCTGCAACAGCAAGACGCAGCCGTGGCCGAACACGCCCGGCAGATCCTTGTCGCACGACTGAATGACCAGTCGCGCCGTCGTCTTGTACTCCATACGCTCCACGTCTCCCCGCTAAAGTGTTTGCTGGGCAAACGCAAAGCCTGCGTCAAACCCTCGTGTGCTCTTCTTAAATCATGCATTGTAGCAGTCAAAGTGCGTTAAGATACTTCCCCAGTATTGGGCGCCCAAGGTTGGGCTGGGTCCTACGAGGCCTGCAGCCGACCGGTCGCATGGAAAAAGGAGAAACATGGCTACGTTCTTTCCCGGTGAGTCCCACACGTTTTCGGAGTATCTGCTGGTCCCTGGTTACTCGTCCTCGCAGTGCATCCCCAACAACGTCTCTCTTAAGACGCCGCTAACCCGCTTTAAGCGCGGTGAGAAGCCGGCAATCACCCTGAACATCCCCATGGTTTCCGCCATCATGCAGTCCGTCTCGGGCGTCGACATGGGTGTCGCGCTCGCTACCGAGGGTGGCCTGTCCTTCATTTACGGTTCCCAGAGCGCCGAGTCCGAGGCCGCTATGGTCAAGGCCGTCAAGGATCACAAGGCCGGCTTCGTTCAGTCCGATTCCACGCTGACCCCCGACATGACCATGGAGCAGGTCATCGAGCTCAAGGAGAAGACCGGTCACTCCACCATGCCGGTTACCGATGACGGTACTCCCAAAGGTAAGCTCCTGGGCATCGTCACCAGCCGTGACTATCGCCCCAGTCGCGATGACCACCAGACGAAGGTCTCCGAGTTCATGACCCCGCGTGAGCAGCTCATCGTGGGCGACAAGAACATCAGTCTCAAGGTTGCCAACGACGTCATCTGGGACAACAAGCTCAACGCTCTGCCCATCGTCGACGATAACGATCACCTCATGGGCATTGTCTTCCGCAAGGACTACGACAGCCACAAGACCAACCCTAACGAGCTGCTCGATAACGACAAGCGCTACATGGTCGGCGCCGGTATCAACACCCGCGATTATGCCGAGCGCGTGCCGCTGCTCATCGAGGCCGGCGCCGATGTCCTGTGCATCGACTCCTCCGAGGGCTTCAGCGAGTGGCAGAAGCGCACCATCGAGTGGATTCGCGCCAACTACGGCGAGGACGTCAAGGTCGGTGCCGGTAACGTCGTCGACGCCGAGGGCTTCCGCTTTCTGGCAGACTGCGGTGCCGACTTCATCAAGGTCGGCATCGGCGGCGGTTCCATCTGCATTACCCGTGAGACCAAGGGTATCGGTCGTGGCCAGGCCACCGCGCTGATCGACGTCTGCCGCGCTCGCGACGAGTACTACGAGGAGACCGGCGTCTACGTGCCCGTGTGCTCCGACGGCGGCATCGTCTACGACTACCACATGACGCTCGCCCTTGCCATGGGCGCCGACTTTATGATGCTGGGCCGCTACTTCGCCCGCTTTGACGAGAGCCCGACCGAGCGCGTCAACGTCAACGGTCAGTATATGAAGGAGTACTGGGGCGAGGGTTCCGCGCGTGCCCGCAACTGGCAGCGCTACGACCTGGGAGGCGCCGCGAAGCTCAGCTTCGTCGAGGGCGTCGATTCCTACGCTCCCTACGCCGGTTCCCTCAAGGACGGCGTGGGCGGCACGCTCTACAAGGTCAAGTCCACGATGTGCAACTGCGGCGCCCTCTCGATCCCCGAGCTCCAGGAAAAGGCACGCCTAACGCTGGTCAGCTCCACCTCCATCGTCGAAGGCGGCGCCCACGACGTAGTGGTCAAGGACTCCCAGCAGAGCGTCAGCTACCGCTAAGCGGCTTTCCCAGGCACCGCACCTTGCCGTTCAAACCGTCGCTCGCATTCGAAAGTACGCGTCGCTCCTCTTTCACGGCAATCTGCGGCACTTGGAAAACCCGACCATGCTTGGGCGGGTAACAATTAGTGGTTGATTCACAACCACGTTATTTAGATAAAGCGAGATGCCCGCAAGTCGCAGGCATCTCGCTTGTCGTATTTGCTATCATCATGCGAGTTAACGATGTGGCGGGGCGTTCTTACCTTTGCTCGCTGCAAGTTCCGCACGAGCCGAAGAGCACTTAATGTGCTCTTCGTGCGAGCAGGACTGTCCGCAGCAGCGAGCAAAGGTAAGAACGCCCCGCCCCAACCCAGCTAACAAAGGAGCTGATATGTGCGATTGCACAGATCATAAGGACGAGATCCCTGCCTACGACGCGCAGGCCATTGAGTCCCGGTGGATGAAGGCCTGGGAGGATTCCAACCTCTTTGCCGTCGACACCGACGACAGTAAGCCCAAAAAGTATGTGCTCGAGATGTTCCCGTATCCGTCGGGCGATCTGCACATGGGCCACGCGCGCAACTATACCATCGGCGATGCCATGGCCCGTCAGGCTCGCATGCGCGGCTACGACGTGCTGCACCCCATCGGCTTCGATGCCTTTGGCCTGCCCGCCGAGAACGCCGCCATCAAGCACAACACGCAGGCTGCCGCGTGGACGTATAAGAACATGGACCAGGCGCTCGCCACGATGAAGCGCATGGGCTTTTCCTACGATCTGGATCGCATGGTCAAGACCTGCAGCCCCGACTACTACCGCTGGGGTCAGTGGATCTTTGAGAAGATGTGGGAAAAGGGCCTGGTATACCGCAAGAAGAACCCGGTCAACTGGTGCCCCAAATGCAAGACCGTTCTGGCCAACGAGCAGGTTACCGAGGGCAAGTGCTGGCGCTGCGGCACCGAGCCCGAGAAGCGCGACCTTGAGCAGTGGTACTACAAGATTACCGAGTACTCTCAGGAGCTGCTCGACGACCTGGAGAAGCTCCCTGGCTGGCCTGAGCGCGTCAAGCAGATGCAGGCCAACTGGATCGGCCGCTCCGAGGGCGCCGAGGTCGACTTTACCCTGTGCGACCAGGATGGCGAGCCCATCGAGGGCGATGAGGGCAAGATCACCGTCTTTACCACACGTGCCGATACGCTCTTTGGCGTGTCCTTCTTTGTCTTGGCTCCCGAGTACGCTCGTCTGCACGAGCTCGTCGAGGGCACGGAGTACGAGGAGGCCGTCACCAAGATCGTCGAGGACTCCAAGCATATCTCTGCCGTCGAGCGTGCCCAGGGCACCCTCGAGAAGCACGGCGCCTTTACCGGCCGCTACGTGGTGAACCCCGTCAACGGCGAGAAGGTCCCCGTGTGGGTTGCCGATTATGTCGTTGCCGACTACGGCACCGGCGCCGTCATGGCCGTTCCCTGCGGCGACCAGCGCGACTTTGAGTTTGCCCGCAAGTACGATCTGCCGATCGTGCCGATCATCCTGGACGATGACGATCGCGCTGCCGTCGAGGCCAGCGGTGAGACCATCGATACCTTCCATGCCGAGTCCGTCGACTGGGATTGCGCCCACGCTGCCGAGGGCACGCTCGTCCAGTCCGGCAAGTACACCGGTATGCGCGGCGGCAAGCACTCCGAGGGCGAGGCTGCCATCGTGGCCGACCTCGAGGCCATGGGCTGCGGCCGTCGTAAGGTCGAGTTCCGCCTGCGCGACTGGCTCATCAGCCGTCAGCGCTATTGGGGCAACCCCATCCCGGCCATCCACTGCGAGCACTGCGGCATCGTGCCCGTGCCCGAGGATCAGCTGCCGGTGACGCTGCCCGAGAACTTGGACCTGGGCGCCGGCGAGACCCTTGCCGAGTGCAAGGAGTTCTATGAGACTACCTGCCCGGTCTGCGGACGCCCGGCCAAGCGCGAAACCGATACCATGGACACCTTCACCTGTTCCAGCTGGTATTACCTGCGCTATACCGATCCGCACAACACCGAGCTGCCCTTCTCCCGCGAGGCCGCCGACCGTTGGATGCCCGTCGATAACTACATCGGCGGCATCGAGCACGCCATTCTGCACCTGCTCTACAGCCGCTTCTTTACCAAGGCACTGCGTGACCTGGGTCTGCTGAGCGTAGACGAGCCCTTCACCAACCTGCTGTGCCAGGGCATGGTCAAGGACGAGAACGGCGACACCATGTCCAAGTCCAAGGGCAACGTCGTGCCCCCGAGCTCGGTTATCGAGCCCTATGGCGCCGACACCATGCGTCTGGCGATTCTGTTTATCGCCCCGCCCGAGAAGGACTTCGACTGGGATCCCAAGGCCGTCGAGGGCGCCAACCGCTTTATCAAGCGCGCCTGGCGTATCGTGTGGCAGCTCGTTCAGTCCGGTGACGCCAACGTGGCCTTCGACAAGTCCGCGCTCGACGAGACCGCGATGAAGCTCTACCGCGAGCGTCACCGCACCATCGCCAAGTGCACCGAGGACTTCGATCGCGGCCAGTTCAACACCGCGATCTCGGCCGTCATGGAGCTCGTCAACGCGGCGAGCGCCTATCTCAACGCCACCGAGGGCACTGACCGCGATAAGGCCCTGTGCTACGGCGTGGCCAAGGATATCGTGAGCGTCCTTGCACCCATCTGCCCGTTCTGGGCCGACGAGCTGTGGCACGAAGCCCTCGGCTGCGAGGGCAACGCCTACACCGCTGCCTGGCCCGAGTTCGACCTGGCCGAGTCCATCGAGGACACGGTGCAGATCGTTGTTCAGGTGCTCGGCAAGGTCCGCGGCCGCATCGACGTTGCCCGCGATGCCTCCAACGAGGAGATGCAGGCTGCCGCCGAGGAGGCCGTTGCCAAGTGGCTCGAGGGCAAGACGGTCGTCAAGGCCATCTGCGTGCCCGGCAAGCTGGTCAACCTGGTGGTCAAGTAAGCACTGCGAGCATAACTGACGCATAAAAGACGAGGGGCGATCCGGTTGGGTCGTCCCTCGTCTTGCAGTTGCCCGTCTGGGTGCCTGCGGTTAATTGTTGTATTCTTGTGGAGATGCTGTGGGCACGCTGACCTGCGGGTTTGCGTTGTGCTTGCACGTATTCGCAGGTATTGGTATAGTTTGCTTGCAAATGAAGTTGTAAATGAAAGAAGTGGGGTTTCGACCCCGCTTCTTTTTTGTATGGATGGAGGTGCCGCAATGGTCAAGACCAAGACCGAGCAGGCGATCATCGACGCGCTCGAGGCCGTCGCTCCCCAGCACGATGTCGATATTGTCGACGTTGAGCTCGTGGGTGCCACCAAGGCCCCCTGTGTGCGTGTGCGTATCGAGGGTGCCGAGGGCCAGAGCCTGTTGCTCAACGACGTCACGGCCAACACCAAGTGGGTCGGCGACGTGATCGAGGAGCTCGATCCCATCTCTTCGAGTTATACGCTCGAGGTGTCGAGCCCGGGCATGGCGCGCCCGTTGCGCCGCCCGCGCGACTTTGCCCGCTTTGTGGGTGAGGACTGCGAGCTCACCTCTACCGCCACCGAGGGCCGTCGCAAGTACACCGGCAAGATTGCCGCCGCGACCGAGACGAACGTGACCCTCGAGCTCGAGGACGGCGAGTCCGTCACTCTCGATTTCTGTGATGTTAAAAAGTGCAAGTTGAAGCCCACCTATGACTTCAAGCCCGCGAAGGAAGGAAAGTAAGATGGCAGCATCCGACATGATGTCCGCCCTGATGGAGCTTTGCCAGGATAAGCACATCGACCAGCTCTACCTGATCGACCGCCTGGAGCAGTCGCTCGCCAAGAGCTATGCCGAGATTTTGCATCTTGACTGGGGCGCTAAGGTGACCATCGACCGCACCACCGGCAAGATTTACGTCTACCGCCTGGAGCCGATCGACGATTCTATGGACGAGGAGGGCAACTTCACCGAGTTCGAGGAGATTGACGTCACCCCCAAGAACACGAGCCGCATCGCCGCCCAGCATGCCAAGGCCGAGATCAACGCCATCGTTCGCAACTCCGCTCGCGAGCAGATCTATGAGGAGTTCTCCGGCCGCATCGGTGACCTCATCAGCGGTACCGTGTTGCAGTCTACGCCCGACTTCACCATCGTCAAGATCCGTGACGGCGTCGAGGCCGAGCTGCCGCACTTTGACCAGCGCCGCTACGAGAACGAGCGCAACGAGCGTCCGATGGGCGAGCGCTACCTCCACAACCAGCACATCAAGGCCGTGATCATCGACGTCCGCGACCCCAACTCCAACCTGCAGCCGGTTCGCGGCGAGCACAGCCGTCCGCCGATCGTCATCTCCCGCACCCATCCCGAGCTCATGCGTCGTCTGTTTGAGCAGGAGGTGCCCGAGATCTATGAGGGCACCGTCCAGATCAAGTCGATCGCCCGCGAGCCGGGCCAGCGCTCCAAGGTCGCCGTCCATTCGCTCGACGATCGTCTGGACCCCGTGGGCGCCTGCGTCGGCCCCAAGGGCAGCCGTGTCCGCGCTGTCGTTGGTGAGCTCCGTGGTGAGCGTGTCGACGTCATCCTGTGGGATGCCGATCCGGCCGTCTATGTCGCCAACGCCCTGTCGCCCGCCAAGGTCACCCGCGTCCTCATCGACGAGGAGAAGGCCTACGCCGGCGTCATCGTGCCCGACGACCAGCTGTCCCTCGCCATCGGCAAGGAGGGCCAGAATGCCCGCCTCGCCGCTCGCCTGACCGGCTGGCACATTGACATCAAGTCCGAGACCCTTGCCGCCGACATCCTCAAGAACGTTCCCGTTCACGAGGAGCCCGCCGCCGACCTGATCGGTGACGAGGAGGACGACGACGTCCGTCGCTGCGAGTTCGTGTCCGAGGACGGCATCCAGTGCCGCAACCAGGCCCGTCCCGGCTCTCGTTTCTGCGGTGTCCACGACACCGACGCCTTCGATGATGCGGAGGACCTGATCTAGCGCGCGGTCGCGCCGGACGGGTTCCGGCGCATCTCCCACGCTCGTTCAGTCTCTAGGCACCAAGGTGCCAGAAAGGGTAGGTGAAGTCATATGGCAAAAGTCCGTGTGTCCACCCTGGCCAAAGAGTTCGGCATGACCTCCAAGGAACTGATGGGTCATCTCGCCGATATGAAGATTCCCGCTAAGTCCGCTTCCTCCGCCCTGGAGGACGCTTACGTCGCCATGGTCCGCAAGCAGCTCGCCCCGGTGATCGAGGCCCGCGCCCAGGAAGTCGAGGCCGCCAAGCAGGCCGAGGAGCAGGCCGCTGCCGCCGAGGAGGCCGCGCGTGCCGCCGAGGCCGAGCGCGAGCGCATCGCTGCCGAGAAGGCACGCGAGGAGGAGCGCCGCCAGTTCGCCGCGGCCCAGGCTGCCGAGGAGGCCGCCCGTGCCGAGGCCGAGGCCAAGAAGAAAGC
>CABSMV010000063.1 GCA_902478935.1 uncultured Collinsella sp.
GTGTATAAGAGACAGGCGCGTAGGAGCGCTCGCGCAGCACGCCGTCCAGGCCTTCGCCAAACTCGGGCGTCTGGATCTCGTTGGCATAGGTGGGGCTCACCGTGGTAATGGCATCGGCATAGTGCAGCGCGCCCAGCATGTAGTTGATGCTGCAGGCGTCGCAGCGCAGCTGCGTAGCTGCCGCGGGAATATGCGCCACACCCAGGATGTCCTCCATCACGGTGTCGCTAAACTGGCCCTGGAACGCCACGTTGTGGATCGAGAACACGGTCTTGACGCGGTCGTACAGCGGCAGGCCCTGGTAGAACTCGCGTAAGAACACTGGTGCCAGTGCCGTCTGCCAGTCGTTGCAGTGCAGGATGTCGCACTCAAAGCCGGCCGGCAGGTGCTGCAGGCTCTCGGTGATGGCCTTGGAGAAGAACGCAAAACGCTCGCCGTCGTCAAAGAAGCCGTAAGGATAATCGCGCGCAAAGTAGCGCTCGTTGTCCACGAACATATAGGTGACGCCGTCGCGCTCGAGTTTTTCAAGCCCGCAGTACTCGTTGCGCCAGCCAAGGCTCACGTAAAAGTCGGCAAAGTGCTCCATCTGCGCCTTGTACTCGTCCTTGATGGTGGCGTACTTGGGCACCATTACGATGACCTCGGCGCCGGCGCGCACAAGCGCCGCAGGCAGCGAGCCCGCCACGTCGCCCAGGCCACCGGTCTTTACAAACGGTGCGCACTCGGCCGAGGCAAACACGATCTGCATCTTTTTGCTGGAATCTGCCATATTGTCTCCCATGTTGTAATTAGAGAATAGCCGCCTGGCGCTAACCGGGCGGCTATTCTACATGTTACGAGCGATGTTGCGGTGCCAACGTTAACGTACGATGGTGGTGTCGGAAGTTAACGGAGCCTTGCCCAGCACCAGGATGTTCTCGGGCGTGCCGCGAAGCTCGGTGTTGGTGGGAACCACGTTGTTCTTGTCCAGGATGGCATTCTCAACGCGGGCGCCGCTCTTGATAATGCAGCTCTGGTTGATGATCGAGTTGGTCACCGAAGCGCCTTCCTCGACCACAACGCCGCGCGACAGGATCGAGTTGCGCACGGTGCCCTTGATGATGCAGCCGGCCGAGATGATCGAGTTGCACGCGTGGCTGCCGGTCGCATAGCGCGAAGGCGGCACGTCGTGAGCCTTGGTCAGGATCGGGCGCTCGGGATCGAAGAGCTGATCAGCCACGGTCTGGTCGAGCAGGTCCATGCTGCGGCGATACAGCGACTTCTCGCTAAACACGCCCACGACCTCGCCCTTGTACTCGTAGCTGCACACGTCGATGTTGCCAAAGTCGCCCTGGAGTGCCTCGAGCAGATCCAGATAGTCGGCGGCCTGGTAATGGTCGATGATCTCGAGCAGCGTCTCGCGCTTGACGATGCAGCAGTCCATAGAGGCGTTGTCGCCGTACACGACGCCGGCGCTCACGCCCGTCAGGCGGCCGTTCTCGTTGATCTGCAGCTTGGTCTCGTCATCGACGTTGCGCGTGGCCTTGCAGTACACCACAGTCATCTGGGCGCCGGAGTTCTCGTGCGCGTCGATGATGGTGTTGAGGTCCATGTTAAAGATGATGTTGGTGCCCATCATCACGACATAGGGCTTGTCCGAGCGCTGGAACAGCGTCTTGTTGGAGATGATGTCGCGCAGCAAGAAGCGCATACCGCCCTTGGTGGTGCCATACGCGTTGCCGGGCACCATGAACAGGCCGCCCTTCTTGCGGTCCAGGCCCCAGTCCTTGCCCGAACCAACGTGGTCGATCAGCGAGCGGTAGTTGCCCGGCATGACGACGCCGACGGTCTTAATGCCGGCATTCATCATGTTGGACAGCGGGAAGTCGATCAGGCGGTAGCGGCCCAAAAACGGGACGGACGCGATGGGACGGTCCTTGAGCAGCACGCTGCCGTAGGTCGAAGAGTAGTTAGCGGTGATATAACCGATGGCCTTGCGATTGATCATCGGATCATTCCCCCTTCCCGATAACGACGTCATTTCCAACGACGGCCGTATCCTTGGTGGTATCGACAGAGCCGAGCTTCACGCCCTCTTCGACCGTGGAGTTCTCGCCCAAAATTGCGCGGCAGATGTGCGCGCCGCTCTTAACGTGCGCACCCGGCAGCAGCACGGAGTCCTCGACCACGGCGCGCTCTTCGATGATGACATCGGTCGAAAGGATCGAGTGGCGAGCGGTGCCGTAGATCTTGCAGCCGTTGGAGACCAGGCAGTCGTCCAGGCGGCCGTCCGGGCCAATGTAGTGCGGCGGACGCGTGGTGATGTTGGACATGATGGGGAAGTTCTTGTCAAACAGATCGAACTCGGGGTTGTTGCCCAGCAGGTCCATCGAGGTCTCGTGGAAGCTGGCGATGGTGCCAACGTCCTTCCAAAAGCCGTGGAACTCGTAGCTGTACAGGCGCTTGCCCTCGCCGAGCAGCTTGGGGATGATGTCCTTGCCAAAGTCGTGGCTCGAGCGCTGGTCCAGGGCGTCCGCCTCGAGCGCCTCGATCAACACGTCGGCCGAGAAGATGTAGATGCCCATGGACGCGAGGTTCGAATCGGGCTTCTCGGGCTTCTCGGTGAACTTGGTGATGCGGCCGTCCTCGGGGTCGGTGGTCAGGATGCCAAAGCGGCTGGCCTCCTCCCACGGCACGGGCATAACGCTCACCGTGAGGTCGGCGTTGTTCTCAATGTGCGTCTTGAGCATCTTGCGGTAATCCATGCGATACAGGTGATCGCCCGAAAGAATCAAGACGTACTTGGGGTCGTTGGCCTTGATGTAGTCGAGGTTCTGCGTAATGGCGTCGGCCGTGCCCGCATACCAGGCGCCGCCGGTCTGCGTCTCGTACGGCGGCAGGATCGACACGCCGCCGTCACGGCTGTCCAGATCCCAAGCCTCGCCGGAGCCCACGTAGGCATGCAGCAGGTAGGGACGGTACTGCGTCAGAACGCCCACCGTGTCGATGCCCGAGTTGGAGCAGTTGGACAGCGAAAAGTCGATAATGCGGAACTTGCCACCAAAGCTAACCGCCGGCTTAGCGATCTTTTGGGTGAGTGCCCCCAATCGGCTGCCCTGTCCTCCTGCGAGGAGCATCGCGATGCATTCTTTCTTACTCATCGATTTCTCCTTCTGTCATCGATGTTCTTAAACCCATTAGCGACGGGAGCGGCGCTCGGTCGCGCCCGTCGAGTAATGCCGTGCTGGCATAAGGGAGCTCGCGCGCCTTTACGCGTGCCAGATCTCGTCGCGGTACTCGCGAATGGTGCGGTCGCTCGAGAACCAGCCGGAGGAGGCGGTGTTGAGCAGCGCCTTGCGGTTCCAGGTCTCCTGGTCGCCATAGCTGCCGGTGAGCTTTTCCCACGCATCCACGTAGCTGCGGAAATCGGCCATGACCAGGTCGGGGTCGTTGTTGTTCATAAGCTCGTTGTAGATGCTCTCGAAGTTGCCCGAAAGACCCGCAAAGGTGTTGTCCTTGAGCTCGTCCATCACGCGGCCCAGACGCTCGCGATCGTTGTTGAGCGTATCCCACGCAAAGTAGCTGTTGGATGCCCAAAGCTGCTCGACCTCGGGAGCGGTCAGGCCAAAGATGGCCTCGTTCTCGCGGCCGGCAAGGTCGGCGATCTCGATGTTGGCGCCGTCGAGGGTGCCCAGCGTAATGGCGCCGTTCATCATGAGCTTCATGTTGGACGTGCCCGACGCCTCCTTGCCGGCCGTGGAGATCTGCTCCGAGATCTCGGCGGCGGGGTAGATGAGCTGGGCGTTGCTCACGCGGAAGTTGGGGATAAAGCAGACCTTCATGACCTCGTTGACGCGGGCATCATTGTTGATGACGTCGGCCACGGAGTTAATGAGGCGGATGGTCTCCTTGGCGAAGGTGTAGCTCGAGGCAGCCTTGCCGCTAAAGATGAAGGTCGTCGGCGTCACATGGAAGTTGGGATCGGCGATGCGACGGTTGTAGATATCCATTACCTTCATAATGTTCATGAGCTGGCGCTTGTAGGCATGGAAGCGCTTTACCTGAACATCGAAGACGGTGTTGGGGTCAATGACCAGACCGGTCTCGGCCTTAACGTAGGCGGCCAGGCGCTCCTTGTTGGCGCGCTTGGAGGCACCCACGGCCTTCAGGAACTCGGAGTCGTCCTTAAACTCCTTGAGCTTCTCAAGCTCAAAGGCGTCCTTGAGCCAGCCATCGCCAATGGCCTCGGTCACGAGCTTGGCGTAGGTTGGGTTGGACTCGGCAAAGAAGCGACGGTGCGAGATACCGTTGGTCTTGTTGTTGAACTTCTCGGGCGTCAGGGCATAGAAGTCCTTGAGCACGATGTTCTTGATGATGTCGGAGTGAATCTTGGCCACGCCGTTGACGCTGTGGCTGCAGATCACGGACAGGTTGGCCATGCGAATCTCGCCGTCCCACAGAATGGCGGTCTGGCGCAGACGCTCCTGCCAGCCCTCCTGCGTGGTGTCAAACGACTCGTGCCAACGACGGCTGATCTCGTCGATGATCTGGTACACGCGGGGGAGGAGCTTGGAGAACGTGCCGATGGGCCACTTCTCCAGAGCCTCGGGCAGGATGGTGTGGTTGGTGTAGCTTACGACCTGCGTCACGATGTTCCAGGCGTCATCCCACTCGAGCTTCTTTTCGTCGATGAGGATACGCATGAGCTCGGGGCCGCACATGGCGGGGTGCGTGTCGTTGGTGTGGATGGCCACAAACTGCGGCAGCAGCTCCCAGTTCTCGCCGTGCTCCTTCTCAAAGGTGTCGAGCAGGCTGTAGATGCCGGCGGATACAAACAGGTACTCCTGCTTCAGGCGCAGCAGACGGCCGTGCTCGCCGGCGTCGTTGGGGTAGAGGATGGCGCTGATGGCCTCGGCCTCGGCGCGCTCGGCGTCGGCCAGGGCGTAGTCGCCGCGGTTGAAGGCCTCCAGGTCAAAGTGCTCCTCGACCGGCTCGGCGGCCCAGACGCGCAGCTTGTTGACGGTCTCGCCGGCATAACCCACCACGGGGATGTCATAAGGGACGGCAAGGATGTCCTGCGTGTCCACCGTGCGGTAGAACGTGCGGCCGTTCTCCTCAAAGCCCTCAACATGGCCACCAAACTTAATGGTCACGGCCTTGTCCTGACGGCGGACCTCCCAGGGATAGCCGTGGGTGAGCCACTCGTCGGTAGCCTCGACCTGGCTGCCATTGACGATCTCCTGCTTAAACAGGCCGTAGCGGTAGCGCATGCCGTTGCCGTAGCCGGCAATGCCCTCGGCTGCCATGGAATCCAGGAAGCATGCGGCCAGACGGCCCAGGCCACCGTTGCCCAGAGCTGGATCGGGCTCCTGGTTCTCGATGACGGAAAGGTCGAAGCCCATGTCGTCGAGTGCCTCGGCGACCATGTCGCGCACGCCAAAGTTGAGCAGGTAGTTGTCGAGCAGGCGGCCGATCAAAAACTCGATCGAGAAGTAGTACACGCGCTTCTTGCCCTCGGCGGTGGCGCGGGCGTCGCTCTTGGTGGCAACGGTGCGGGCCTTCTCGGCCACGAGTTTTGCCAGGGCATTAAAGCGGTCGAGGTCGCTGGCGGCCTCGACGCTCTTGCCGCTGATGCTCATGACGGCATCGCGATAGAGCTCGGTAAACTCCTGCTTGTTGTCGAAGATCTTATTCATACGTTCCTTTCCCCCGGGGATGTTTCTCCCGGAACGGTTATGACTTGTATCCTACGCCTCGGCGAGGCGGGTAATTACAGCTGTAACGGCTTTGTTACGCATCCTTGGCAGACGACTTAACAGAAGCAGACTTGGCCTTGGCAGCGGTCTTTTTGGCAGCCGGCTTCTTGGTCGCGGTGGACTTAGCAGCGGGCTTTGCGGCAGCCTTAGCCTTTGCCTTGGCCGTAGCCTTCTTAGCAGCCGCAGACTTGGGCTTCACCGAGGACGTGCGCTTCTTGGGCGCAGCCTTGGGAGCCTCAACCACCGGCGGCTTGTAGCTGCTGGGACCGCGGCGCTTAAGCACCACGCCAGCCAGTCCGGGCACCTTAATCTCAATGGAGTCCATCTGCCCGTTCCAGGGATAGGGTTCGCTCGAACAGGTGTAGGGCTCCTCACCGGCATAGCCGCTGCCGCCAAACTCGGGACGGTCGGAGTCAAAGATGACCTCCCAGTCGCCCTCGCGCGGCACGCCCAGGCGGAAGCTCTCGTAGCTCGCCGGGTCAAAGTTGATCAGAATCACCAGGTCGTCGTCGATGTCCTCACCCTGGCGCACAAAGCTCACGATAGACTGCTTGGAGTTGTCCGCGTCGATCCAGGTAAAGCCGTCGTCGGTGTAGCCGCGCTCGTACAGAGCGGGCTCGGCGGTGTACAGGTGGTTGAGTGCCTTGATAAACGCCTGATGATGACGGTGGGTCTCGTACTCCTCGGTCAGGAACCACTGGATGGACTCGTAGTAGCGCCACTCGATAAACTGGCCGATCTCGTTGCCCATAAAGTTGAGCTTGGCACCAGGATGCGTCATCTGGTAGAAGGCGAGCGTGCGCAGGCCGGCAAACTGTCGCCACCAGTCGCCCGGCATGCGGCCGATCAGCGAGCACTTGCCGTGCACGACCTCGTCGTGGCTCAGCGGACAGATAAAGTTCTCGGTAAAGGCGTACATGATGGAGAACGTGAGCAGGCCGTGGTTGCCGGGGCGCCACGGAAAATCGGTCTGCATGTAGTGCAGGGTGTCGTTCATCCAGCCCATGTCCCACTTGTAGTGGAAGCCCAGGCCGCCGTCCTGCGGCGGGTAGGTCACAAGCGGCCATGCAGTGGACTCCTCGGCCATCATCATCACGTCTGGATAGTGCGCCTCAACAGCGCAGTTAACCTGACGGATAAACGCGCTGGCGTCCAGATCCTCCTCGGTACCGTACTTGTTGAACTTCTTTTGGCCGGGATCATCAATGCCAAAGTTGAGGTACAGCATGCTGGAAACGCCGTCCATGCGAATGCCGTCCACGTGGAAGTTCTCAAGCCAGTACAGCACGTTGGAAACCAGGAAGGAGCGGACCTCGCCGCGGGCGAAGTCAAACTTGTGCGTACCCCAGTTGGGATGAATCTCGTGCTCAAACAGCATGTGGCCGTTAAAGGTGGCAAGGCCGTGGGAGTCGGCGCAAAAACCGCCGGGCACCCAGTCCATGATTACGCCGATGCCCGCCTCGTGGCACGCATCGATAAAGTGCATGAGCTGCTGCGGGTTGCCGTAGCGCGACGTGGCGGCGTAATAGCCGGTCGTCTGGTAGCCCCAGGAGCCGTCGAAAGGATGCTCCATGAGCGGCATAACCTCGATATGCGTATAGCCCATGTCGCGAACGTAGTCCACAAGCTCCACCGACAGGTCGTCGTAGGTGTAGAACTCGCCGCGCTGCGCGGGGAAGGGGTCCATGGGGCCGGGGTAGTTGCCGTACTCGTCGGGCTCGCCCTGGGGCGCTTCGCCGTGGCGCTTCCACGAGCCAATATGCACCTCGTAGATGTTAAGGGGCTGCGTCATATGGTTGTGGCTGGCGCGGCGCTTGAGCCATGCGGCGTCGTTCCACTGGTAGCCATCGAGGGTCCACAGCACGCTGGCGGTACCCGGAGGGCACTCGGCCTTAAAGGCGTACGGATCGGCCTTGTAGAGCTTTTCGCCCTCGTTGGTCTCGATAAGGTATTTATAGAGCTGGCCCTGCTCGGCGCCAGGAATAAAGCCTTCCCAAATAGCGCTCGTATGCATGGGTACCAGCGGGTTGGCTTCTTCATCCCAGTCGTTAAATTCGCCAATGACATGGACGCTCTTTACATCGGGCGCCCAAACGCAAAAGCGCCAGCCGCGCGTACGGTTCTGCGTGTCGGGGTGAGCGCCCATCTTTTCCCAGCTGCGTTCCCACATTCCAATGCCAAACAGGTAGACATCGTCTTTGGAGAGCTCCGGTGCGTGCGGGGCGGCTTTGCGGGTAGTAGGCTTTTTGGTTGCTGGCTTTAGCTTTGTATCGCTCACGTTTGATCCCATCATGACGCGGCAGCGTGTTGCCTTGGTGACTAGATGCGAAAGGTCCAAGGCTGCACGAATCGAAGGGACGGCGATAGCTCTATGATTCGTTCCACCTCGCGTGCTCGGTGGAACTTTCGGCAGAAACTACGATAACACCTGTACGTTAGTTTTATGGACGAAAGTGGATTTGCGGGCGGGTTTAATCGGTAAGCGCCATGTTTATACCACTGGCAGAATTGCCGTGGTAAAACTCTTGACAGTTTTACCAATTAGGGTTTCAAAACTGTTAGGCTGACGTTTGGTAAAACGTTTTTAGCAGGTTGTTTACCATTTGATATCGAAAGGTTCGTTTATGTCCCATACCGCCGCTCCCAAGGTTGCTTTTATTTTCGATTGCGACGGCACGTTAGTTAATAGCACACCCGTTTGGGCTTATGCTCAGCCAGAGTTATTGCACCGCCACGGGATTGACGTGACCGTGGATGACTTTGCCCAATTTGAGCACCTATCGCTGGAGGACGAGTGCCAGGCCTACCACGACACCTGGGGCATTGGCGCGAATGGCGAGGAGCTGTATCGCGAGCTGGGCGAGATTTTGATTGATGGGTACTCCAAGGTGCCGCCGCGCGAGGGGCTTCTGGCATTTTTGGAGCAGGCGAAGGCGGCGGGCATTGCCATGTGCGTCGCCACGTCCACGCCGGCCGAGCTGGTGCAGTCCGCGCTCGCTGGTGCCGGGCTCGACGCTTACATGGAGTTTATTACCACGACGGGTGAGGCAGGACGCTCCAAACAGTTCCCCGATGTGTACGAGTTGGCGCTACGCCGCCTGGAGGAGCGCCATGAGCATAAGTTTGAGCGCGCGTGGGTGTTTGAGGACGCCGTCTTTGGCCTAAAGAGCTCTGGGGTAGCTGGCTTTAAGCGTGTAGGTATTTATGACCCGCACGGCCGTATGAAGCGCGACGACGTGCGCACCAACTGCGATATCTTTATCGACAGCTACGAAGAGCTGGATTTGGATCACGTTCTTGCGTATGAAGGTTAGGCGAGGGCGTTGTCCGAGAAAGTATTAGTTGTATGTGGCTCACCGGTAGTGGCGAGCCACGAGCTACTGCGCAAGCTGGCAGGGGAGTGCAACCACGTCGTTGCTGTAGACCGCGGCTTGGACGCCCTGCTGGGTGCTGGCCTGGGCTGCGACGTATATGTGGGGGATGCCGACACGGTGAGCGACGCGGGCCGAGCGTTGGTCGATGCCGCCACCGACTTTGAAGTTGAGCGCCATGACCCGTACAAGGACTATACCGATCTAGCTCTGGCGCTCGATTCCGTCCGCCATCGCTGGCCGGGTGCCGAAGTGGTTGCGACCTGCGCCACGGGCGGCCGTCCCGACATGGCCCTTTCCGTGCTGGGGTTGCTCGCAGGCTACGAGGATGCCCCTATCTGGATCGCCGAGGACAAGGTGGTAGCTCGCATCCTTCGTGCAGGCGAATCGTGGACCATCGAAGGTGCCGAAGGCAAGACGTTCTCCATCATCGCCATAGCCCCTGGGACGGTGGTAAGCGAACATGGCTTGGAGTGGGAACTAGATCACAGCCCCCTGGGCTTGTTGGCCGACACGGGCATCAGCAATGTGGTCAGGTCAACAGCCGCGATCCAAGTCCACACCGGCACCGCCATCGCTTACCTATACGAGTAAGGTCTATCGCATCAGGGTTATATCCCGTCCCAGGAAAACCCGTAAGAAAAAGTTTCAACAAAAACCTCTTGCATCCCCGCAAACATTCCCCTATAGTATCTCCCCGTCACGGGGGCGTAGCTCAGCTGGGAGAGCGCTTGACTGGCAGTCAAGAGGTCAGGGGTTCGATTCCCCTCGTCTCCACCATCGTGAATGCAAAGGCCTTCGGAATTCCGAAGGCCTTTTTTCATGCCAAAACACCACGCGCTGCAAACCCCACCTACGCAACAAAAAGTTGCACAATTTATTTCCCATGTCTGTACATAGTTTGTTGGACAAACGCAATTACCAGTACGCCTCACTGGTCAATTCGGGCTTCAGGAGCATCCATAACCTCCGCTAGCACCCCAATATCCTGCGCCAATGTGAGCAACATCCCAAAACAACCCCCTTGAACACGCTAAAGGAACGATATGTTGTCCACCACAAGCCAAATCAGTTTCGCTACCAGCTTGTGCTAGGATATCTAACGTTACATGAGTTCAACTGTGCTCGCGGCTCCAGCAAGTCGCAAAACGCAGGGTCGATCAGCATCCGGCCGTAACGGCGGTGTTAGAAAAACCACGAGCTCCAATATTGATTGCCATGCACGTTTTGTTCTTGCTTTTGCGTCTAATTAATTAGTTCGCTTTAGGTAGTGCAATAAGTTGCTTTGGCAAACCACAGCAGTCCAACAGCTGTTTGCGTGCGGTCCAGTTTCGTACCTGCTTGACTGGCTCGCACGCAGCCAACTGGGACGCGGTCATTTTGCGATATACGTCCGCTCCTCTAGCAACTGCATTTGTACATACCGTTCACGGTGGGGCAGAGCCACGTGCTTGTCCGACTGGGCTCAGGGTTTGAATATGGAGCGCCTTTGCGCACAAGCGCCCTGGCGAAGCCATACCCAAACCCCGTGAGCCACACGTAAGACAGCAAGGGGGTGGTGCTCGTGTGGTATGTGATCCAAGTCATTAACGGTCGCGAAGACGTAATGCGCGAGCGCATTGAGCGCATGGTGCCGGTTGGTGCCATGCAAGAGCTCTTTTATCCCCAATATCAAACCGAGATCAAGGTACACGGCGAATGGGTCAACACGACCAAGCCTCTGTTCCCCGGTTATCTCATCTGCGATACGTCAGACCCTCGCACCGTGCAACAGTATCTGCTGCGCATGGACGACTTTGCCCGGGTGCTTGCCCAGGACGGTCAGTTTGTGCCGCTGGCAAAAGAAGAGGCCCAACTCATAAGCAGCTTTACGCATAGGGGAGACCGCGTAGTGCCCATGAGTGAGGCCCTAAAAAACGGCGACCAGGTCGTAGTAACGGCTGGTCCACTGCTGGGCCACGAAGGCCTCATCAAAACCATTAATAGACGCAAGTGCACTGCTTATTTGGAGCTCGACCTGTGCGGCCGGCGCGTAACCACCCGCGTTGGCCTTGCCGTTCTTTCAAACGAGCAGCGCGTCATGCGCAACTTTAAAAAGGCGATCGCCTAGCTGCAGACGGTCGCTACACAGAACAGGAAGGATCCCCGACCCGGGGACGAAGTGTTGGAAGAGAACGTGTCGGATAAAACTGAATATATAACTGATGTTCCTTGTGGTACGTCAATGATCGGTCAAGTCATTGATCGGCAGAATGGCTCTCATGCTCCTGTGGCGACGGAATTTCCGCCTCCCGTCGAGAACCCTGCTCCTGTCTCTTATACACATCTCCGAGCCCACGAGACTCCTGAGC
>CABSMV010000064.1 GCA_902478935.1 uncultured Collinsella sp.
CCCAGGCGGTCGGCCATGATCTCCAAAAAGCGCCCCGTGCCGGCGGCGCACTTGTCGTTCATGGCGAACTTGGCCACGCGGCCACTTTTAAGCTGAATGACCTTGGTGTCCTGGCCGCCTACGTCAATCACCGTGCCGTGATCGCCAAACAGGCGCACGGCACCGGTGCCGTGGCAGGTGATCTCGGTCACGACCTTGTGCGCATAGGGCACGGCGACACGACCGTAGCCGGTCGCGATCACGCGCACGTCGTCGGCAGCCACGTCATAACCGGCTGAAGCGAGCTCGCTGCGCAAGCGCTCGGCCGCATCGACCGACGAATACCCCGTCGGCATGACGCAGGTCCACGCAATGGCGCCGTCCGTCTCCACCACTGCAGCCTTCGCGGCCGTCGAGCCTATGTCGATACCAATGCCAACCACGACATCCTCCTTCTATGAGGCAAAGCAGCTATCCCTTTGCCGCATTTGTCCTACAGGGTCTCGATAAAGGCGGCGATGCGGGTCTCGATCTGGCCCATGTCACCGTTGCTGTAGTCGGTCTCGATCTTCATATACGGAATACCCGCACCCTCGACAGCCTCCTGCATGCGCGCGCTCTCAACGTTGAAGGTGTGGCAGGCCTGTAGCACGCTCTCTACCACGCCATCGACATGGTACTTCTCGCACATGGCCAGCGTGTTTTCCATGCGGCCGTCGTTGGGCGTCATGACCGAACAGTTGATATCCAGGTAGCGGTCGGCGATGGCGCGCAGAATGTCGGGCGCGTCCGGGTCGATCATCATAGCCGCCGTGCGCTCGCCCGAGCAGTCGTCCATGCACACGACCACGCCGCCGTTGGACTCGATGGTGCGACCGATCTTGTTGATTACGCCGCCCACCGGGCAGCCGGTGATCAGAATGCGCTTGGCATCCGCCGCGACCGGGCGCTCGCCCGCGTCGTAGGCCTCGCGCAGCTTGGCAACCTTTTGCTCCAGCTGCTGCGTATAGGCCTCGATATCAAAGCTGAACGTACCGGCAAACATGGTACTCATCAGGTCGACGCCGCTCATGGCCGCCGGCTGGTTGGCCTGCAGCGCAAACATCTCGAGCTGGGCCGCACGCAGGCGATTGCGACGGCGCACGGCAGCGCGCAGATCATCGTCGGTAATCGCGATGCCGTAGAAGTTCTCGAGCTCCTCCTTGAGCAGGCGGCACTCCTCGTACCAGCCCTCGCGCTCGTGGGCGCGATCGCGGCTCTGCGGCAGGTGCAGAATGTGCGTGCGCTTGAGCTCGTTGAGCAGCTCGTACATCTTCTTCTTGCCGTCGCAGGTGGTCTCGCCGATGATCATGTCGCTAAAGTACGTAAACGGGCACTTTTGCGAATAGGCAAAACCATACGTAGACTTGATGAGCGGGCACAGGTTTGCCGGCAGCACCTTCTCGGCCTCGGGAATCACCTCGTCGGACGTGCCGCACAGCGCCACGCTCGCAGCCCCCGCGGCATCGATAATCTCGAGCGGCGTGTAGCTGCACAGAAAACCGACCAGGCGATTACCCGCCTGCTTATAATCCTTGACGCGAATAAACGCCGCCTTGCGTTGCTCGTTGAACTCCTCAAACGTGGACGGCAACGGCTGCTCAATATTTTCCGACATATAACTCCTTAACAAACCTTTTAACCAACCAAGGAAACGGCTTTCCCAGGTGCCCGAGGTTGCCGTGAAAGAGGAGCGCCGCGTACTTTGGTATGCAAGCGATGGTTTGAACGGCAAGATCGAGTGCTTGGGGAAGCCGCTGGACCGGATAGCCCTAAATGGTTTCCAAGAAAGCCTCAATCCTGGTTTGCAGTTGGCCTGTATCCTCGCCGGCGTAGTCGGTCGTGATGTGCATAAACGGAATGCCGGCCTGCTCGGCGGCCTTCTCCACGGCAAACGACTCCATCTCGTAGAGCGTGCAGAACTGCAGAGCCACATCGACGATGCCGTCGGCATGCAGGTCGCGCGCCATCTGAACAATGTCCTTCATACGCTGGTCGTTGGGCGTAAAGACAGCGCAGTTGATCTTAAAGTAGCGCTCGGCGATGGCGTCGAGCATCTCGTCGACCGTCTCGCCGGACTCGTCGACCAGGTCCTTGTAGTAGCGCGAGCCCGTGCAGGACTCCTCGCCCACCACAACGCCGCCGGCCTTCTCGATGAGGTTGAACAGCTTCCAGTTGGGCACGGCCATGGGCGTACCGGTGTACAGGATGCGCTTGGTCCCCTTGGGCGCCACGCCCTCGCCGGCCTCGACACGCTGCTCGCACTCAGCCGCCATATCGTTAATGGCTCCGGTCAGACGCGGCGTGTCATCCATAAAGGCGGCCTGCACGGTCAGCAGGCTATCGAGACCGCTGATGGGCGCTGGGTCGGCAGCGCGCGTGGCAGCGAGGCGCTGCAGGGCGCGACGCTTCTCATTGACGGCGTGGATGGCGGCCTTCAGACGCTCGGGCGTAATCTTGACGCCACACTCTTCCTCGATCTTGGCGGCGAGCTTCTTGACCTCGGCCTTCCAGGTCACGAGCGTCGACTCGTCATGCACGTTGGGAATATCCATGACGTACATGTTCTTTTGCGTGGCAAAGAACTCGTAGGCCTTCTTCTTGCCATCGCAGGTGTTCTCGCCTACCACCAGGTCGCTCGACTCGATGTAGGGGCAAACCTCGCCCAGCTTAAAGCCGGCAAAGCTCTTGATAAGCGGACAGGTGTTGCGCGGCAGGTGCTCCTCGACCTTGTCCGTTGCCCAGTCGGCACCCGAGCACAGACCAACGGGAATGCCGTCACAGGCAAGTACGATCTCCTCGGGCACGTACACGCAGAACGAACCCACGATTTTGGTGGCCTCGCCGGCTTCCTTCTTGTCGAGCATCTCCTTTATACGGCCGCTGTGGATGTTGGTGGCCACAAAGTCCAGGTAGGACGTGGACTTGGGGCGATTGTTCTGCGTCAGGAACATATCGCCGTACATCTGGCCCACAGCGCCCAGCAGCATATCGTGGTCGGCAAGATTCATGCCGAGGCTCTCCCACATCGGATGGAAATCGAATTCTTCAGCCATGACGGTTCCCCTCTCGAACCAAATACGGATAACTACGGTATTGCTGCACGGTGGGCGGCGAAAACCCAGCCGTGCCTAAACCCGGAATTTTGGGGAACCTGCTTTGCAGCTGATTATTTAGTTGTGCGTCGTCTCTCCCGGAGCCGTGAACATACCTGCTCATATGCGGCTCCGAGCCATATACAGGGCGCGCGCCGCAACGCGACGCGAATATGTCTTCTGCAGCATCGGCGCGCCCTCCTTTTCTCGTCGAAGGTAACTATATCAACGGTTGTCGTCAAGACGAACACCGCCGACACGCGTACGACAACGTTGGGATGTGAGCATCTCGCTGTCTGATAATTAATTATCAGACTGATAAGGTTTAGTCATGTAGAAATCGGCGAACGGCGAAGTGAAAACAAAGCGGTCGAGGACTACCTCCTCGACCGCATCGTACCCGCATTATCGGCAAACGAGATGAATCCTGCTTGCATCAAAATGCATGCGCAGAGTCTCACCCGCCTGCGGCAGCTCTTCCACGGGTACACTCACCTTATTCACCTTCCACTGCAGACGCGTGGGCGCATCGGCGCGCGGCACGTCCAGCAACACCAGCCGCTCAAAGCGCGAATCGCTCACACGGGCCACATGCAAGTCGTAACTGTTGCGACCCCGCTCCGCGCGATTGTCAACATGGAAGTAGCTTGCGCGAATGCCCAGGTACGCCACATTATCGGGAACCTCGCGACCCACGTTAAAGCTCATGCCCCAGTCGAGGGCCTCAACTTCTTCGTCGCCGATCTTGCGCGCCCGGCTTGTGTTCTTGCAGCCCGTCAGGCGCAGCGCCGCCAGCGTCTGCGGACGGCGGACCACGTCCTCGACGGAGCCGATCTCCTCAACATGCCCGTCGTGCATCACGCAGATACGCTGGCACAGGCGGCACGCTTCGTCGATGTCGTGGCTCACGTAGAGCACGGTGCGGTTGCACACATCAAAGAGGTCGAGCATGTTTTGCTCGAGCGCGCTCTTAAGATACGCATCGAGTGCGCTCATGGGCTCGTCGAACATAAAGATGCCCGGGTGTGCTGCCACTATGCGGGCAAGCGCCACGCGCTGCTGCTGGCCGCCCGAGAGGCGCGCGGGATAGCGGTCGGCAAAATCGGCCAGTCCAAAGATACCCAGGTAGCGCTCGGCAAGCTGCTTGCGCGCCGCGGCGTCGCCCGCATCCTTTACGCCGGCACATACGTTATCGGCCACTGTCATATTAGGGAACAGCTGATAGTTTTGGAACAGCAGGGCGCATTTTCGCTCCTGAGGCAACAGGTTGATGCCCGCTGCCGAGTCAAAAAAGGTCACGCCGTTGACGACGATCCTGCCCTCGTCGGGCGTCTCCACGCCGGCGATGCAACGCAGCGTACAGCTCTTGCCGCAACCCGAGGCGCCCAGCAGTGCCACACGCTCCTCGCCGGCCTCAAGCTGCATGTCGAGCATAAACCCGGGATAGTGCTTTTTGATATCCAGAACGAGCGACATGGCTTATCGACCTCCCTTTGCGGCCGTGTCATCGCGCATGAGCTCGGTCAGCGCCTCGCGATCGATACGCAGCGCATCGCCGCCCGCCGGGTCGAGCGAATCGCCCTGTCCGGTGAGATCTTTGACCTGTTTGCGCTCCGCACGGGAAAGGCCCCGCTCGCGATACTTTTGCGAATGAGCGGTGTACATATTGATGAACAGGATGACCAGGAAACTGAACACGATCACGACGACGACCCAAAAGAGGGCCACCGACGTGTTGCCGCCCATCCACTCAAAATAGATGGCAATGGGGATGGTCTGCGTAATACCGGCGTAGTTGCCCGCAAAGAACAGGGTACAGCCAAACTCGCCCATCGCGCGGGCAAAGGCGAGCACCGTGCCGGCGGCAATCGAGGGCCAGCCAAGCGGCATCATAAGCTTGGTAAAGATGCGACGCTCGGACCAGCCCAGTGTGCGCGCCGCATCGAGCATCTGCGTGTCGAGGCTCTCGAAGGCTCCGAGCGCCGTACGATAGACGAGCGGGAACGACACCACCACGGCAGAGATCACCGCCGCCGGCCACGTAAAGACGATCGAGATGCCGTGAGCGATAAGCCACTGGCCGACCCCGGTCGAACGTCCAAACAGCATAAGCAGCAAAAAGCCGCACACCGTGGGCGGCAGCACCATAGGAATCGTAAAGACCGAATCAAGCAAACCCTTCACGCGGCTCGAGGTACCCATGGTCTTCCATGCGGCAAACAGGCCCAGCGCAAACGCGATTACCAGGGCAAGTCCGCTCGTTTTGATGGACACCCAAAACGGGCGATAGTCGATGTCGCCCAAAAAGGAAGCAAGAGAGGTCAGGGGCCCCCGCTCATCCCGCAACACGACGGACGATGCTTCTACCATTTGAGCGCTATCAAGCCAACGCGCGCCGCCCTTGGCATCACCCGAGGCTGATGCAATCACCACATAGCGGTCCCCATCCGCACCGCGCTCGTCAAAGCCATAGGTATACCCGCCGGCATCAAACGTTGTTTCCGCCGTGACATACCAAGGAAGATCCACGTCCCCTAGCTGCGCACCTCCCATGCAGTTTGCGCTGTCGAGCTTACAGACGAGGGCCTTGAGACCCGATACGCAGTCGTTATCCTGCGGATCCAATTCATACTTCTCGACCGCCTTGGGCGATATCCACACCACAACGCGATCGGCAGCAGGCGCCACTACAAGGTCCACGCCCTCGTCAACGGGAAACCGGTAGCCCTCAGGCTGGCCCTCCATGGCACGAGCGGTCCCCTTGGCCAACCGCTCAAAACCCTCGATCCCATAGGAAAGCCCATGGGCGGTCGCAGCAACCTGGGCCCCGTCCTCAACGTCTCCAGCAAACGCAAATCCCGGCACCCAGCAAAGCGAGAAGGTCAAAGCACAGGCGACAAGCATGCGGAATCTATTAAGCACGAAAAGCTCCAAGCGAATACAAGGACGAAGTGAAACACAAAACGATGGAATTATCGCGCCAAGCCGCACTACGCGGAAAGCTCAAAGCCGTACTTAGCCCAAATCTTCTGAGCCTTCTTGTTGGACAGGCAAAAGTCGATAAACGCCTTGGCCTCGTCGGCGTGCTCGGAGCCATCGGCGACAGCACCCGGGTACACGATAGGCTTGTGCGAGTCCTCGGGACACACGAAGGCCTCCTCGATGCCGTCGTAGCGGAAGATGTCGGAGCTGTAGACAAAACCGGCCACGCAGTCGCCTGTGGACACATAGGCGGCGGCGGTGCCCACTTTATCGGCCAGTACGACCTTGTCGGCAATCACGGGAGTATAGTCGCCGTCGTCGCCCTCGGTGCCGGTGTAGAGGCCCACGGAGGCCAGGGCCTGGTTGGCATACTTGCCGGCGGGGACGGTCTTGGCGTCGCCAATGGCGATCTTACCGTCCAGGTTCGCGACGTCGGCAATGGCCTCGACCTTGGTGTCGGAGCCCTCGGCGCGAATGATCACGAGGTCGTTGACGAACATATCCTCACGGGTGTCGGTGTCGACGAGCTCAGCGGCCTCGGCGTCATCCATGGTGCCCTTGGAAGCCGTGATGAGCACGTCGACGGCGGCACCGGCGCGCATCTGCTCGACAAGGTCGCCAGACGCCTTAAACTGCGTGTCGGCAAAGGTGGTGCCGGTCTGGTCGGTGTAGAGCTCTTGGACCTCGGGCAGGGCCTTCTCGAGGGAGTTAGCAGCGAAGACCTGCAACTCGACGGTTTCCTTCTTGGAAGAGGCCTTGCCGGAGCCGGTATCGGAACCAGCGAGCTCGGACGTCTTGTTGCCCGAGCAGCCAGCAAGGCCAAGGCCGGCGGCAGCGGCAGCAGAAAGCGAGACAAAACCGCGGCGAGAAACCATATCGAACATGTTCAACCCTTTCGAACGCTATGCCCGGGCACCCCGCCGCGGGCTTTAATCTGCAATCAGATTATACTTCTGCGCGAATAATGATTATGAGAAATTATTCTCTCCAGAGAATATAGTTTCAAGTTACCGTGCACCTCGGCGTCGCTTCGGCGGAAAACAAAGGCGGAGCAACCCGTAAGGTCGCCCCGCCGCAGGTAAACCGCTTAGCTGGTATGTCCGCCGCCCGCTGTCATTTGGGCCGCATGTTCCAGCTGGTCTGCTATGGCCTCCCAGCTTTCGCGGGCGGCCTTCGTAGAACCGGGAAAGTTTACGACAAGCGTATGACCTCGTTGCATGCAAATAGCGCGCGAGAGCATAGCGCGGCGCGTCTTGGTCATGGAGTACGCACGGATTGCCTCTGCAATACCCGGCGCATCGCGGTCGCAGACGGCACGCGTCGCCTCGGGCGTCACGTCGCGCATCGAAAGTCCCGTGCCGCCACAGGTGAGCACGACATTGGCGTGGCACTCATCGGCAGCTTCCACAATGGCATCACCGATCTCGCTGGCGTCGTCGCGCACGACCACATGTGAGACGACCGTCCAGCCCTGCGCCTCGATAAGTTCCTCGAGTGCGGCTCCAGCCTCGTCCTGAGCAAGATCGCGCGTATCCGAGCACGTCACGATCGATATCTTCAGCTCCATAGCATTCCTCCTACAACACGGCGCCCTCGGGCAGGTCGACGCGAACAACGTCCACGGCATCTCCCGCCTTGAGCTCGCACGGTCCTTCGTCAATACGCAACAGGCAGTTCGCACGCTGCATAGTTCCAAGCAGCGCCGAATTCTGTGTCTTAGCCTCGGTCACCAACAACTCACCGGTCTCGGGGTCGCGCAAAACCGTGGCGCGATCGAAGAAGCGTCGGTCCTGGCGCTTCTTCACGCAGTGCGTCAATATCGCCTGCTGCACGGGACGCGCACCCTCGGCAAAGCCGCGCATCTTGCGGATCGCCGGACGGGCGAGCATCTCAAAGCCCACATACGCAGCAGCGGGATTGCCCGAAAGCCCGAGGTAGGGCTTACCCCCGAGCAAACCAAACGTGATGGCCTTGCCCGGACGCATCGAGATGCGGTCAAACAGCACCTCGCCCTCGCGCCGGACGAGCGCCGTCACGTAGTCGTAATCGCCCGCCGAGGCGCCACCGCTCGTAATGACAAAATCGCACTCCTGCACGGCGCGATGCACCAGCTCGGCAATCGCCTGCTCATCATCGGGCGCAATGCCGTAGAACACGGGCTCGGCTCCCGCATCAAGCGCCTCGGCCATCAACGCCGACGAGTTGGAGTCGCGAATCTGTCCACGCGCCGGCACGTTCCTCGGTGCGACCAATTCCGTCCCTAGCGAGATAATGCCCACGCGCGGGGCGGCATGCACCTTCACGCTCGCATATCCGGCGCTCGCCAGCAAGCCGGCGCCCGCCGGAGCCACGACCTCGCCGGTGTGCATCACAACATCGCCAGCATGCGCTTCCTCAGCAGCCGAGCGAACGTTCTCCCCCACTTTAGCAGGCGCCGAAAAACTAACGTGCGAGCCCTCGTTGCCGTCACCGTCGAGCACATCGACGATCTCGTACTTCACCACGGCATCGGCGCCTTCGGGTACCGGCGCGCCCGTCATGATGCGGACCGTCTCGCCCGCGCCGATTGCGCCCTCAAACACATGGCCCGCGGCCTCGTGTCCGATAACGTCGAGCGTCACCGGCGCCTCGCCAGATGCCTGTGCCAAGTCCGCCGAGCGCACGGCATATCCGTCCATAGCGCTGTTGGCAAACGGCGAGATATCGATATCGGCCACCGCGTCCTCGGCCAAGGGAAGACCGGTGGCCTGCCACACGGGAATCTCGATGAGATCCGTCGGAGCAACGTGCGACAGGACAATCGACTGTGCGTCATCCAGCGGAATGAGTTTCTCTGCCATATGCACCTCTTAATGTCACGGCGCACAACAGGGGCGCCGATTCTTTATGTTTGTCTCAGTATAATCCCCCGACGCACGACCGCGACTCGGCCTGTACCCGCAAATACACCTGTCGGTTGCAGGCTGCGAAACAGAATGGAAACCAACCCACCGGCTCGTCGCGTTTACCGCGTTTTATAATGCTTGCGTTGCAACCTAAAAGAGGAACGTATGGCTCATAACGACAAACCCGAAAGCGCAAACGAGGCGCAGGATCATTCCCAGCCGCTCGACGACGGCGGCTTTTTCTCCCTGAACGACATCATCACGGCAGGCAGGCATCAGATCACCCGCTCCGAGCAGCTCTTGGCTGCCGACACGCGCCGCAACGCCCGCAACCTACTCGCGAGCGCTAAGTTACTCGTACTCGTCGTCATCGTCTCGCTCGCCATGGGCGTTGCCGCTTGGGCGTTTTTGGCCTCGTTGAATATCGCGACCGACTATCGCGAGCACCATTCGTGGGTGTACGCCCTGCTCCCCATCGTGGGTATGGCCACCGCGTGGGTCTACAAGAACCACGGTCTCGCCGCCAAGCGTGGCAACAACCTGGTCATTGACTCCGCCCTGGGCACACGCCTCATCCATATGCGCATGGCCGTCCTCACCTTCGTCTGCTCCACGCTCACGCACCTAACGGGCGGATCGGCCGGTCGCGAGGGAGCTGCGGTGCAGATTGGCGGCACCATCGCCAGCAACGTCTCGAGCCTCGCACACCTCAAAAAGCATGATCACCACGACCTCATGCTCGCTGGCATCTCGTCGGCCTTTGGCGCCGTATTCGGCTCGCCCCTTGCCGGAGCTTTCTTTGGCATGGAGATGTGCTTTATCGGCAAAATCGACTACACCGCGGGCATCTACTGCCTGGTCGCCTCGTTTACCGGCTACTTTACGTCGCTTGCCTTGGGAACCGAGTACGAAGCGAATGTTATAGCCAGCGTTCCCAGCATGACACCACGGACGGTTGTCATCGTTGTTATCAGCGCCATTATCTTCGGTTTGACGGCACGCCTCTTTGCCTGGTCGGTTCGAACCGTCAAGAGCCTGTACGGTCGCTTTATCACCAATTGCCTTATTCGCGCACTCATAGGCGCACTCGTGGTTTTGGCCGCCTATGCCCTCCTCGACGCCTGGGACTACGCCGGCCTTTCCACGTGGCTTTCCGGCGCCGGTTTTGCAGGCAACACCACCCTGGCGGACGCAGCCATCAAGTTGGTCGTCACAGCGCTTACCCTGGGCGCGGGCTTCCAAGGCGGCGAGGTCACGCCCCTGTTTGGCATCGGTGCGGCGCTCGGCGGCTGGATCGGTTGCCTCGTCGGAATCGACCCCAGTTTTCTGGCGGCTCTCGGCATGCTCGGCGTGTTCTGCGCCGGCCTCAACGTGCCCATCACCACCTGCATGATGGCCATCGACCTGTTCCACGGCACGGCAGCCGGGTTCTTTGTCATCGTGGCCTTTATCAGCTACCTAACCGCCGGACACCGCGGCGTATACCCCGCCCAGCGCATCATCTCACCCAAGCGCCGTTCGCTTATTGTGGATGAGGGCGGTACGGTAGCGGATGCTATCGAGCGCCACAACGACCTGATAGAGTAGACGTTAGTATTCGCCGTGCAGCCACAATCGGGGGCAATCCGACCTGAGCGCGACCGCACTGCCATGTCACACGCCGGGAGTCGCCCCATGCACGCAACTGATTTTGGTCGCACGCTCATCATCGCCAACCCAGCCGCCCAGTCGGGCGCCGCGCATGAGGTTGCCGAGCGCCTGCAGCGCTTTTTGGATATGACCGCGCGCGCATCCCAGTTTGACTTGGTGCTAACCGAGCGCATGGGACACGCCAAGGAGCTGGCCGCCCAAGCAACGGACTATCGCACCGTTATCGCACTCGGCGGCGACGGCGTAATCCACGAGATCGTCAACGGGCTTATGACACAAAAGGAGGACGCCCGCCCCGCTCTTGCCGTCCTGCCCGTGGGCTCCGGTAACGATTTTGCCCAGACGCTCGGCATCGACGATTTCTCCGGCAAGGATTTTGGCGCGCTGCTCACCTGTGAGCTGCAGCGTCAGGACATCGGGCGCATTCGTTCATGGAACCCCGCAAACGGTATCGGCGAGGCTTCCGTTGAGTACTACGACCAGACGCTTTCGGTCGGCATCGATGCCGCCATCGGCCTGGGCACCACCGAGCTGCGCAAAAAGACCGGCTTGACGGGCGCGCCGCTCTACACCCTTTCGGGACTTGAGCAGTTTGGCCTGCGCTATCGCAACTACCCCATGACAGTCAGCTTTGACGGGGCGCCCGCCGAGCGCGTGAGGGCGATCATCATGGCGATTCAGCTGGGCCCCACGTATGGCTCGGGCTATCGCATCTGTCCCGATGCCGACCCCTGCGACGGCATACTCGAC
>CABSMV010000065.1 GCA_902478935.1 uncultured Collinsella sp.
CCCCTATGTCGCTCCTGATTTGGTTGTAGATCACTTTGCGCCTATACTTCGGCGTGAACACGATGTGGTACTTGCACATCCACTTCGTGTGGGAAAGGCTGTAGGCCTTCTGGGCCATGGCGACCACCCCTTCGACTCGAATTCTTGACGGCCTGAACAATCGTCAATATCGGTCGGAGGGGTGGCTTTGTAAAGCCGTTTGTCTCCACCCGCGTAGCGGGTGGTTTAAAGCTGGCCGCTGCGCGGCCAGCAGACTAAAGTCTTGAAACAAAAGCCCCCGCGGCCGAAGCGGACCGCGGGGGCAACAGACCTGCAAGAGTTAACTCAAGTCCTCGCCATTTGATGCAATGACCTTTTGGTACCAGCAGAAGCTGTCCTTTCGGTAGCGATCGAACGTGCCTTTGCCCATATCATCGGCATCGACATAAACAAAGCCATAGCGCTTCTTCATCTGCCCCGTCGAGGCCGACACCAAATCGATACAGCCCCACGGCGTGTATCCCATCAGGTCAACACCGTCCTCGACAATTGCATCGCGCAGCGCAAGAATATGCCTTCGCAGGTAATCAATATGATACGCATCGTGGACTTTGCCGTTTTCCAGCGCATCGAGTCCGCCCACACCGTTCTCGGCGATAAAGAGCGGAAGATGGTAACGATCGTGGTAGCCGGCAAGCGTCACGCGCAAACCCAGCGCATCGATCTGCCACTTCCAGGCAGTCTCTTTATCCTTGAGGTACGGATTGCGCAACGTCGGGAACACGTTGCCCTCCGCCTTCTCGGCGATCACCTGATCATCGGCGCACACCAAGCGCGAGCAATAGTACGAGAACGAGATGAAGTCGACCGTATGCTCTGCCAGATACTCCGTATCGCCCGGCTCAAAGGGCACGTGAACACCCTCTTTCTCGAGTGCACGCAGCTTCCAAGCAGGATAGGCGCCCGCAGCCATCACGTCTGTGTAGAAGTAGCGGCCGCGGTCCTCCTCATACGCAAGCCATACGTCCTCGGGCGCACAACGGTACGGATAGGTCGCACCGGCAGCGACCATGCAACCCACCTTGTTTGCGGGATCGATCTTGTGCAGAATCTCGACAGCGCGAGCGCTCGCCATAAACATATGGTGCGAGAACGCCGCAGTCACGGCTGCACGGTCACGCTCATCCTCGAGCGTGACACCCGCGTTGAGATAGGACAGCGCCACGCTGTTGATCTCGTTGAACGTAAGCCAATAACGCACGAGGCCCTGGTACGCGCGTCCGACGGTCTCGACGTAGTGCGCATACCGCTCGATCATCTCTCGGCTTTGCCAGCCACCATAGCGCTCGACCAGAGCCAACGGATAGTCGTAGTGCGACAGCGTCACAAGCGGCTCGATTCCATGCTCGCGCAGCGCCTCGAATACCTGACGGTAAAACTCCAAGCCCTCGCCGTTGGGCTCGGCCTCCATCCCTGTGGGAAAAATACGGCTCCAGCAAATTGAAAGACGCAGGCACTTAAAGCCCATCTCGGCAAAAAGCTCGACATCCTCGTGCCAATGATGGAAGAAGTCGTTGCCCCAGCGGCATGGATACAGCCTGTCCGGATCGTCCACGGGCTTTTGCCTGCCAAACATTACATCCCAGCGGTCGGAACCCTGTGGGATCAGGTCGGAGTGCGACATGCCGCGGCCGCCCTCGTTCCAGCCCCCTTCGGCCTGGTTGGCGGCGAGGGCACCACCCCACAAAAAGCCCTCGGGCATACCGGCGGCAGACGTTCTGTCAAAGTAACTCATGCTACTCAGCATCCTCGGCAGAAGCTGCCGCGGCGTTCTCCTGCTCCTGAGCCAGGAGCTGGTTATCGTACACCTTAAAGAACGGGTACCAGACCACAGCCATGACCACGATCAAAACGATCGTAAACACCCAGATGCGCGGGTCGAGGCACTGGACAAAGCCCTGAACGAAGATGGGGAACGTGCCGCTCACCAAGATGTAGAAGTTAGAGACAAGACCCAGTGAGACCGCACCCCAATACAGCAGGGCCGAGATCATGCCGCCTAGCACAAACGGAATCATGAGGATCGGGTTGAAGATGATGGGCGCGCCGAAGATCGCGGGCTCGGAGATACGGAAGAAGCTCGGCACGATCGATGCCCTGCCAAATGCCTTGAGCTGCTGCGACTTTGCCCTAAACGCGCAGAGCGCCACAAAAGAGAACGTATTACCCGTGCCGCCGATGAGGTTGATGGCCAACGACATGAGCACCGGGTGGAACTCAAGCGGCTGCCCGGCAGCATAGAGCGAGGCGTTGGCGGCAAAGGCGGCAAGCGAGACCGGGGCGGTGATGGGCATTACGATCATGTTGCCGTGGACGCCAAAGCACCAAAACAGCAGCGTCATGAAGCAGATAAGCAGTGCGCCGGGCACAGAGTCAACTGCGACGGAAAGCGGGGCAGCGAGCAGCTTCTCGATAACCGAGGGGATGGACAGCGCGGGATCGATCATCTGGATCAGCAGGTTGCCGCCAAAGAAGATGAGGATGTTGGCGAGCATAGGTACGATGGCGCCAAAGGTTTCGGACAAAAACGGCGGCACGCCATCGGGCATCTTGATGGTGATGCCCTTGGTCTGGCAGAAGCGCGTGACCTCGACGGAGACCAAGGCAACGATGATGGCGGTAAACAGGCCCTGCGCACCCAGATAGGTGCAGGGGACCGCCTGGAGCACGGACTCGTCAGCAAGCTGGTAGTAGGACGACGGCGCCGCGGCGATCAGGAACATCACCAGCGAGGTCATGCCGGCGTTAAGCTTGGGCATCTTGTAGGTGCCCGCCAGGTTATATGCGATTGCGAACGTCACGATCACCGACAGTATGCCCATCGTCATATTGAAGGGGATGAGCAGCGTGAGCTTATTGGCCGTCGCAAAATCGAGCCAAGGGCCAAAGACGGACCAGAACCCGCCCTGCGCCACCAGGTCGGCCGTGACCGGCGGGTTGGCGAGGATCATAAAGACGGCAGATACCAAGATGAAGCTGATCGCGCTCATAAAGCCCTTTTGCATGGAGGCAAAGTGGCGCTCGGTGCCGCAGAAATTGGCGATAGGGGTCAGTTTTTCCTGAAGCAGGGTCATGAACTTCTCCATGGTCGCCTCCTAACCCAACAGCGACTGGGCGAGTGCCAGCACGTTGGCGGCGTTGCCCATGCCGTAGTCCTGTGCGGGGATGACCGCGGTCGGCTTACCGCTCCCCTGCTTGACGGTGTTGAGCTGGTAGGACACCTGCGGCCCCAAGAGCAGCACGTCATAATTGGCGCACGTCTCCTGATACTCGCCGATACCCACCGCATCGATATCGAGCTCGATGCCGTTTTGCTCCGCATATTTCTCGAGTTTCTTCATCAGAATGCTTGTAGACAGACCAGCTGCGCAAACAAGAAGGATCTTCATAAGGGATTCCCTTCGCATTGATTGGTTGGATAGTCACCGCACGCCGCTAGGCGTTCTTGGTTGCAGTGCACTCATACAGGCAGATCAGCTCCTGCACGAGCTCCTGAGCAAGCATGGAGCACATGAGGTGGTCCTGAGCATGGACCAGCAACACATCCACCGACAGATGCTCGCCCGCTGCCTCAGTCGAAAGCAGCTGCGTTTGGATGTGGTGAGCCTTGATTCCCGCATCCTTTGACTGCTTCATGAGTTTGGCGGCGGCGTCAAAATCCCCCGCTTTTGCCTTTTCAAGGGCTTCGAAGGCAAGGCTGCGTGCCTCTCCCGCCGCAGCGACCAGCTGAAACGAAACCATCTCGGTTCCCTGATCGTCCATAACGGTCTCCTCTCCCGTGATGTTTGGTTTGTACTTGAATATTCGAAACGCCTATCTCCCGCCCGCAATCCTCGAGGTTTATTGCAGGTAGACAGACAGGGTTATCGACAAAAGAAGTCTTAAGCCGTATGCGCTTGCACAAGCGCCATCAGCTCATGCCAGGACCGGCGCTCGCGTAGGCGCTCGACCCCCTGGCGGTCCATAAAGATCTCGGCGAGCAGTGAGCTCAAGATCCGCGCCTCATCGCCGCCCGACCGGGCAAACGACACCATAAAGACGATATCGACCTCATGGCCGTATTCGTCCCAAAGAATGGGATGTTCGAGCAGGCCCACGGTAACAAAGGCCTCGGCGCTCAAGGGATGCATCCCATGGGGCATGGCTACCCCATTGCCAAACGAGGTGGCACTCGCGCTCTCGCGCTCGGCGACCTCTTGGGCAAACTGGGCATCGACACGGCCGCTCTCGACGGCGCGCTCGGAGAGATATCGGAGAACGGCCTGCTTCGACGACGCCTCAACGCGGTTGAAGAACAGGGCACGGCTAAAGAAAGAGCTTACGGAGTCCGATTGCGCAGTGTCGTCGCTCAGCACCTTGCGGATAGCGTTGACATCGCTCGTCTCCAAGAAGAAATCGGCCTCGCGGACGGGCACGGGCAACTTGACGTTGAGCGGCACCGTTGTGAACACGTAGTCGATGTGCGAAAAATCGAACGTTCCCACGCGGGCGACATCGCATGTCTCAATCGAATCGATATACATGCCAAACTGCTTGCGGTACTGGTGCTCGAGCATACGGGCGCTTCCCGCTCCCGAGGCGCACACGATCAGGATGCGCTTGCGACGCGGCTGGTCGGCTTGCTGCTCGAGGGCCAGGGCAAATGCCATGGCGATGTAGCCGAGCTCTTCATCAGAGGGCTGGCTGCCAAAATGACGCTCGAGTACCTGCGAGGTGCCAGCTGCCATCGAATAGGCCAACGGAAACCTCGTCTTGATATCGGGCAGCATGGGGTTATCCATATGCATGTGATATTCAAGGCGATAGCCCAGAGGGCCGATATGCCGAGCAAGGTTCATGCGAAGTTCAAGATCGCCGCTAAAGTCAAACCTAAACTCATCGTTGACCGCACGTACCATCTCGGAAGCAATCTCCCACATCTCGTCCGAGATAACGGCAGAGCCCTTCTCGGGCACGCCCGTGCCCCTGCCGAGCAAATGGATTGCGATAAAGGCAACCTCTTCTCGGGGCATGCTCACGCCCAGGGCATCCTTGATGTTTGCGGCAATCTGGAAAGCCGCGGCGTATTCGCGCGTTCCCTCCAGTTTTTGAACGTCCGATTCTGCAGCTGGGACATAGCAGCCCTGCTCGATGCGGCCAAGAGCAATGTAAAGATGCATGATGAGATTGCGGGATGCCAGCGAGCTCACCGTGACGGGCGAGGCCGTCAGGGCATCGTCCACACATGCGGCGATGGCCCGCAGGCGCTCGGCGAGCTTTGCATCGTCGGTGTCGGGCAACACGGGCCTCACCAGCGAGGCCAGGCACAGGCGCCGTTGTGACTCCCCGCCCGCAACGCGGATTCCGTAGCGTGGGCGCTTTTCGAGCGTTAAGTCAAATTGGGCGAGTTTCTGCTCTACCAGACGCATGTCATTGGACAGAGTCCGCGCCGAAACGTAGAGTAAATCCGCATACTCCTCAATCGTCACCCACTGGGACCGCATGAGGAGGTCGTTAAGAAGGAAGGACACACGGCCATCGCGCGTATCAGGAATGCCCGGATGGGCCAGAGCCGCACCGTCTAGCAAGCGAGCAAGCTCATCTGCACGTGCAACATCGATACGATACTGCCCCTTGCTGCCAACGATGCGTGCAACCCCTGCAAGGCTGTCGTTTGCGCGATGGATATAGTTTCTCACGGCGCGCTCGCTTACCTCGAGACGCTTGGCAAGTACCGCGACAGCGACAGGCTGAGCGTCCTCGATCATATTTACAAGCTGCTTGACGCGAGCATCCATGTCCTCCTCCTTTCCCTGCGTCTAGTCTAACGCGGTAAAGAATGACACTCCACGTCGCGCTCGTTCCGCCAACTCGGAACAGGTTGCGGGGAGTCCAGCTGAGCTATGGAGAGCCTGGGGAGAGGGCCCGAAAGCAATGCGTCGGTGTGAGATGCGCTTTCCGCAGTCATTGGGGACAGATTTAAATTAGTAGTCATTGAGGACGTTCTTGTTTGACTAGTCGTTTAAGAACGTCCCCAATGACTACTCACCCATCGGGGACTAGGTGAATAGCAAAAGCCCCGCAGTCGGAGCGGACTGCGGGGCTCATGAAGAGAGGCTAGTTTGTGGGCGTCTTGCCTGGCGCCCACGAGAGAGGCAACAGAGTAGAGACTACTCGTGGATGCGGGTGCCGGAGAGGCCGGCCATGGTCTCGGCAGCCTTGTCCAGAGCGCCGATGATGCAGGTGCGGCCCTTGCGGGAACGAGCGAACTTGATGGCAGCGCGGACCTTGGGCTCCATGGAACCCTTGCCGAACTGGCCCTCGTCGGCCAGGCGCTCGGCCTCGTCGGCGGTGAGGTCCTCGAGCTCCTCCTGGTTGGGCTTGCCAAAGTTGATGGCGACATGCTCAACGGCGGTCAGCAGGAACAGAACGTCGGCGTCGCAGTCCTCGGCCAGCAGCTCGCCGCCCAGGTCTTTGTCGATGACGGCGGGGACGCCCTTGTAGCAGCCCTTGTTCTCATAGTCGCGGACGACGGGAATGCCGCCGCCACCGCAGGCGATGACGATGAACTCGTTGTCGAGCAGATTGAGGATGGAGTCGGCCTCGACGATCTTCTTGGGATCGGGGGAAGCGACGACGCGACGCCAGCCGCGACCGGAATCCTCGACGAAGACCTTGGAGGGATCCTCGGCCATGAACTCCTTGGCCTGCTCCTCGGTGTAGAAGGGGCCGATCGGCTTGGTCGGGTTCTTGAACGCGGGATCGTCCGGGTCGCACTCGATCTGGGTGACGACGGTGGCGGCGTGCCAACGCTTATAGCGCTTGTGCATCTCGCGGCCAATGCCCTGCTGCAGGTGATAACCAATGTAGCCCTGGGACATGGCGCCGCACTCGGGCAGCGGCATCTCGGGGGTGCCGATGGCGTCGTGGGCAGCGGCGAAGGCGTTCTGGATCATGCCAACCTGCGGGCCGTTGCCGTGGGTGATGATGATCTCGTTGCCCTGCTCGATCAGGCCGAGGAGAGCGTGAGCGGTGTTACTCACGGCCTCGATCTGCTCAACGGGGTTGTTGCCGAGGGCGTTGCCGCCAAGGGCGACGACGATACGATCGGGCTTGCCAAGAGGCTTAGACATTGCTGGAATCCTTTCTGTAAAAGGCCTACAACCCATTAATAACCCGCGCCCGTGCGATACGCGAGTTTATTAAGGTTTATATTCTCTTTATCGCTCATTTTATTCATTTTGAAAATAGTTGAACGGTGAACGGTCGCTTTTACCCGCTCAGCGTAAAGAAACCCAGCTCAAGCATATCTACGTCATTTACGTGCAACTTTATTTTAATAGAGCAGGGATTAGACCAGATTATGCAAACTATATCTTTGCTAAACATAAAATAGGCAGCGCAAAATCTTACTCGCACTATACGAGATTCTATGCACTTATTGGACGAGTATGCAGCCCTGCAATAACATGGCGTTTTTCATCCAACTTAAGGAATAGACGAGTGCCTTTGCCGCGCGTCGGCCGGCAGCCGGCGAGCCGTCTCGTCGATCGCCGCTTCCAGAAAATCAAAAACTGATATTGCGCGCGCAATTGCGGCATGGTACTTTAGCGAAGAACAGCGCGGGCTGGGGCGACAGAGATCTGTCGTGAAGTTTGGGTTCGGCGACCCCGCCGCTGTCTTCTCCTTATCCGCCAGCGAGCCCCTTGAGCGACGGATTGAGGAGGTCCTTACTATGACAAAAATGCTCAAGATCACGCTGAATGGCGAGACGTTTCTCGCCGACATGCTCTGGGACAAGGCTCCCGAGGCATGCAAGCTGTTCGAATCGTCCTGTCCGGTCGAGTCACGTATCTTTTCGGCCAAGATCTGCGATGCCGAGGTAACCTATCCCGTATCGGGCCCCATCGCCAATTACGAGCACATCGAGAACCCCGTCTTTCACGAGCCGGCGGGCGCCGTGAGCTGGTATGGCGGATGGTCGTCAATCTGCATCTTCTTTGACGTGTGCGAGCCCTTTGGCACCTGCAACATGTTCGCCCGCATCTGCGAAGCCGACCGCGAGCGCTTTGCCGTTGCTTGCCGCAATGTTTGGGACAACCAGGGCATGCACATCAAAAACGAAATCGTCGAGATCGAAGCGGAGGCCTAAAGATGATGGATATCAACACCCTGCTCGCACTCGACCTTGCCGAGTACACCACTGCACTTGAGGCCCTCGCCGACCAGATGATGCTTGAGGAACCACGCGATATCGACTACATGCGCCGCCGCAAGCTCGACACAGGCCGCGAATTCGCCGTCTGGAACTTCACCGTCGGCTACTGCATGAACGCCGCCGACGCCCTCTCCCTCCTGCGAGCCCAGGCCAACGAAAACGCCAACGACGGCACCGCCGACCTCGCAACGATCAACAACAGCGCCGCGCGCCTGTGCGACTGGTTCTCGGGCGCCTTCGACGTCACCGGCAAAATGGATGACACCACGGCAATCCTCGCCCACAGCCGCGACCTCTACGCCCAGGTAGAGACTCACGAACAGTTTGCAGCCCTCACCCGCGCCACCGAGCGCTATCTGGTCCAGCTCCAATTTTGGGTCGACCGCCAGATTCCCTGGCCGGCCATTAGCGACCTCGTCCACGGCTACCGCCTACGCACGGAGTCCGGCGAGACAAGGTAACCAAGCAAGCAGCACCGACAACACCCCACCATCGGGATCCAAAGTAAGAATCAGAGGGCTGGAGACGCACCCAACAGCGTCCCCAGCCCCTTCGCAAAGTAGAGCACTGTTTCAGTGGCTTTGAGGCCTATTCGAACCTTTTCTATCTCCCAATTTTTGTATATTTACGACAATATTATCTGCCAATTTTTGTATGATTTTAGGCGATTCTATCTGTCAATTTTTGTCATTTGGGGGTTTAATGCTACGCCGTAAGGTCACTGATAGGCTTTTGAGCTGGAAGAATAACTCCAATAAGGCATTACTCGTTACTGGTGCGCGTCAGATTGGCAAGAGCTATGCGATTCGCGCGTTTGGAAAAAGCAACTACGCTTCGTATTTTGAGGTCAATTTACTACTCGATGTCGAAGCAAGGAATGCACTTGTTGGCGCAAAGAACTCCGTTGACTTTATCAACCGCGTAGCCCTTCTTGCGGATGCGCCGCTTGTTGAGGGCGATACGCTTGTCTTTGTCGATGAGATTCAGGAGTATCCGCAGATCGTTACACTCATGAAGGCGTTGGTCGAGGATGGGCGCTTTAGCTATGTCTTCTCGGGGTCTATGCTTGGGACTGAGTTTAAGGGGATCTCTTCTTTTCCGGTGGGGTATGTAGAGCACATTGTTATGCGCCCGATGGATTTTGAAGAGTTTTGTTGGGCAAACAGCGTAAGCGAGAATGTGCTTGCAGGCATTCGCAGCTGCCTTGTCGAGAAACATCCTGTCGAAAACTATATTCATGAGGCGATGCTCAAGAACTATAGAGCCTATATCGTTTGCGGCGGCATGCCGGAGGTCGTTCAGAATTATATTGATTCGGGTTATTCGCTCGTGAGCACACGTGAGCTTCAAACTCAGCTGGTCGATCAGTACAAAAGCGATATCTCAAAATATGCATCGACTCGAGCGTTTAACGTTCGGTCGATTTTTGAGCAAATTCCCGTTCAGCTTGAGGCGGAGTCTCATCGCTTTGTTGTTTCGTCTCTGGGTGAGGGAGCTCGCCTTAAAAAATATGAGCAGGATTTCCTGTGGCTTGTTAACGCAGGTGTTGGATTGATGGTCGCCAGGGTGACGGAGCCACGGAGTCCTCTCAAGAGGACGGAGAAAACGACAGCCTTCAAACTATACGAGTCTGATACAGGCATGCTCGCATCGCGATACCCCGGCAGCACTGCACGCGCTGTCTATCTTGATATGAAAACTCCCAACCTTGGTGGTCTCTATGAGAACGTGGTCGCGCAGGAACTCGTTGCCCTCGGGGCGGATGCATGGTACTACCAAACGCGTGAGGTCGGTGAAGTTGACTTTGTAATCGAAGGCGCCCACGGGCATGTTGTCCCAATCGAGGTCAAATCGGGCAAGAAAGTTCGAGCGCACGCGGCCCTCGATCGTCTGATGAGTGTGGGCGAGTACAAAATTCCCGAAGCCGTTGTACTAAGCCACGAGAATCTCAGCAAAGAGGGCAAGGTTCTGTACGTTCCAATCTACATGACGTTTTGTCTCGATGAGTTTATGGAAAAGGATGACCCCAATAACGATTTCTCGTTCGCACCCATATCTCTCTAGCCATTTGAATCCGCAATCCAGCCCCGTCCACACATCAATGCATTTCCCAAGGTGCTGCGCGTTTCGCGCCAAAGGCGCGAAAAAGCAAAGGGATAAGGCGTTGCAACAGCCACGCCCCCCATCCATCCCCAAAGTAACGCGCCTTTCGCGGTAAAGCCGCGAAACAGCGAAGGGGACGGAATACCCGACCAACTACGTCCTTCATCCGCCCACACAATCCGAGGACGTAGTCGTAGCAGGATCTGAGGGCTGACCTTCGCGGACACTCCGCAGGACGAAAGAACCCCCGCCGCACGTAGTGCGCAGCGGGGGTTCTTTCATGTCCGAGGACGTCCGCGAAGGTCAGCCCTCAGATCCTGCGGTGAGAGACCTAGGCCTCGTTGTACACCGTCTTGAGCTTCAGCAGGTGAGCGTAGCGGTCCATAGCGGCCTGCTCGTTCTCCTTGAAGAGCTCCTCGGCGCGCTCGGGGAAAGAACGCGTCAGCGAAGCGTAACGGGCCTCGTTCATCAGGAACTCCTGATAACCGCCCGCGGGCTCCTTGGAATCGAGCGAGAACTTCTTGCCGGCAGCAGCCTCGGGGTTGAAGCGGAAGAGGTTCCAGTAACCGCACTCGACAGCCTTCTTCATCTCGGCCTGGCAGTTCTGCATGCCGCCCTTCTTGATGGAGTGCATCTCGCAGGGGCTGTAGCCGATGATGAGGGACGGGCCGTCGTAGGCCTCGGCCTCGTGGATGGCCTTGAGGGTCTGAGCCGGGTTGGCACCCATGGCGACCTGCGCCACGTAGACGTAGCCGTAGCTCATGGCAATCTCGGCCAGGGACTTCTTCTTGGTCACCTTACCGGCAGCGGCGAACTGAGCGACCTGGCCCAGGTTCGAGGCCTTGGAGGCCTGACCACCGGTGTTGGAGTAAACCTCGGTGTCGAAGACGAAGACGTTGACGTTGTGGCCGGAAGCCAGGACGTGGTCCAGGCCACCGAAGCCGATGTCGTAGGCCCAGCCGTCGCCGCCGAAGATCCAGAAGGACTTCTTGGTGAGGTAAGCCTTGTCGGCGAGGATCGCC
>CABSMV010000066.1 GCA_902478935.1 uncultured Collinsella sp.
GGGTGGGGAAAGGTGTTGAAAAATGGGGCAGTTCCCCATATTATTAATGACGTCGACAGGCGGGGTGGTTCCCCGCGTACGTGCCATCTGAGTAACCGAGGGGAGGGCGCACATGGGAATGACTGGTGCATACGAGCGCAATCTCGATGCAAAAGGTCGTCTGTCCCTGCCTGCACCCCTTCGCGAGGAACTTGGAGAGCACGTTCGCGTGTTCAAAGCCCTGGATGTCGATGCTCTGTACGTGTTCTCTGCCGAGGCCTTCGATAAGTGGGTCGAAGGACTCTTCGCGGGTCGTGAGGGCCACGAGGGTTTTAACCCGCGTGACATCAACGACCAGAAGCTCATGAGGGCGATCAACAAGCGCACCACGTCGATGGATGTGGACAGCGCCGGTCGTATCGGTCTTTCTGAGTCTCTCCGCAAGCAGGCGAACCTTGACCGCGAGGTCACGGTTGTGGGCAACTACGACCACCTTGAGGTTTGGGACCGCGCCGCGGCCGATGAGGACGATGACGACGAGGCTCTGCTTGACCTCTTCTTCTCGTAAGGGCAAGGCACGAGTAACGGATGGAGCGTGGGATCTTGACACAAGAATATCGGCATGAACCTGTCATGCTCGGCGAAGTGCTTGAGTCGCTGCAGCTCAAGAGCGGCTCCGTTGTCTGCGATTGCACCCTTGGCGGTGCCGGTCATTCGGTAAAGATGGCCGCGCAGGTGGGGGAGACGGGCCTTTTGCTCGGCGTCGATCAGGACGACATGGCCCTCGAGGCCGCTGGCGCCCGTCTGGACCGCGAGGTTCCCGGCGTCCCGCACCAGCTGCTGAAGGGCAACTTCGGCGACTTGGACGAGCTGCTTTGCTCGGCCGAGGTGCCCGGGGTCGATGGCTTCCTGTTTGACTTGGGCGTTTCGTCACCGCAACTCGATATCCCTGGCAGGGGCTTTTCGTATAACGAAGATGCCCCATTGGACATGCGGATGGATCCGGGTAACAACACCCTAAACGCAGCTGAGGTCATCAACACCTATAACGAACACGACCTCGCCCGGATTCTACGCGTCTATGGCGAAGAGAAGTTCGCCTCGCAGATTGCGCGCGAGATCGTGCGCCGTCGCGAGCAAGAACCGATCGAAACCACCGGTCAATTTGTCGAGATCATCAAGGCTGGCATTCCGGCTGCCGCTCGTCGGCATGGTGGACACCCGGCCAAGAAGAGCTTCCAGGCCATTCGCATCGAGGTCAACCACGAGCTCGATGTGCTCGAGAGGGGGCTTGACGCCGCCACCAGGTGGCTCAACCCGGGCGGACGCATCTGCGTCATCTCGTATCACTCGCTCGAGGACCGTATCGTAAAGAACCACTTTAAGGAGATGAGCCAGGGGTGCACGTGTCCGCCGGAGATTCCGGTGTGCGTGTGCGGCAACGTGCCGATACTCAAGGTCATCACCCGCAAACCCTTGGTTGCCCAACCCGATGAGGTCGCGCGCAACCCTCGGGCGAGATCAGCCAAAATCCGCGTGGCGCAGCGCCTGTAGGCGCGACCGCGCGAAATTGGACCTCCCGCTCGCACCATAAACGAAGCTTAAACACACTACCAACGTACTCGGGATTGGAGGCGGCATATCATGGGCTATAACACCTCAAACGCAGCACTCGCCTATGATATGAACGCCATGCCCGCCTACCGCGAGGCACCGCAGGCGCCCGTTGCCCCTCGTGAGCAACGCACGCCGCGTTTTGATGTCTACACGGGCGCGGGCCGTCAGGCAAACCAGGCGGTAAGCCCGGTTTTCATGAGCGTTCTTAAAACGGTTTGCATCATTGCGGCTGTCTTCATGACGATCGGTGTCGCGCGCGTGGCGCTTGCCGGTGTTACGGCCCAGGTGCTTAACGGCAACGCAGAGCTTACCAACACGCTCGAGAAGGCGACCGACGAGAGTTCTAACCTTGAGGTCATGCATTCGGTCTATGGTGCCGACACGCGTATTCGCGATCTTGCGGGCGCCTATGGCATGGTGGAGCCCAGCGAGAGCGTTACGCTTGACTTTTCGCAGGATGCAGCCGCGGGCGCTAGCTCGACTGCGGCCGCTCAGTAAATAAGACGGTAGCTGAGTATGACAAATGACTATCGCCGCGGTTCCGACGGGGACCACGGGTCTGGACGTCCCTCCTCGCGGGGACGTTCTGGTTATCAAGGAACGGGTCGGCCATCTTACAACGCGGGGCCGTCCTATGGCAACGACCCTGCGTCGCGTCTTCGTGGTTCGGGCGGACCTCGGGTGCGCAATACGGGCGCGCGCAAGGGGTCGTCGTCTGAATGGGTTACGGGAACGCCGCTGCCTCGCCGCGATGTCGTTATGGGCTGTATCGGGGTTGGCCTTGCCGCGGGCGTCTTCCGTCTTGCCGAATACCAGATCGTGAATGCTGACAAGCTGCGCGAGCGCGCGGACGCGCGTCGTCTGCTTTCACAGACGCTCTATGCCAAACGTGGCACTATCTACGACCGCAACGGCAACGTGCTGACGTCGTCAGTCGAATGCCGCAATGTCGCCGTGAACCCTCAGCTTGTCGAGGACGTCGACAAGACGGTCTCGGCGCTGGTCAAGGCCACCGGTATCGATAAAAAGACCTGTCGCAAGCTGGTACTGTCTGATGGTTCCTGGGTGTATATCAAGCGCCAGGTCGACGAGGATGACGCTGCCGCCCTGGAAAAGAAGAATCTACCCGGCGTGCTCTTTGAGCAGGCGATGAAGCGGGTTTACCCGTATGGAAACCTGGCTTCTCAGGTGCTGGGCGTCGTGAACGTGGACAACGCTGGCCTGACGGGACTCGAAAAACAATACGATGAGCTTCTGACCGGAACGAATGGCTCTCTTGTGCGCGAGCGCGCAAGAGATGGCGGCTACATCGCGGGCGGTGCCTATAAAAAGGTTGCCGCGATTGATGGCGTGGATATCGTGACGACGATCGACGTCAACATTCAGCGCGCCGCGGAAGATGCCTTGGCCGAGGCGGTCGAGAAGACGAAGGCCAAAAACGGGTCGGCCCTGGTGACCGACCCGACGACTGGAGAGATCCTGGCCGCCTGCTCGTATCCGACCTACGACCAGACCAATTTGGAAAACGCCAAGACCGAGGACATGAACCTTCGTCTGGTGACGGATGCCTACGAGCCCGGCTCGGTCTTTAAGACGCTGGTTGCGGGCGCCGGATTTGATTTGGGCGTTGTGCGCCCGAGCACATCGTTTGAGGTTCCCGCGAGTATCAAGGTGGGCGACGATACCGTTACCGATGCCGACAAGCGTGACTACACCATGACCATGGACGTACGCGAGATGATGCGCCGTTCGTCCAATGTCGGTTTTGTCCTGGTGGGGCGCAAGATCGGTGCCGATGATTTTGCCACCTATGTGGACAAGTGGGGTATCGGTCATAGCTCCGGTGTCGATTTTCCGGGTGAGAGTCTGGGCATCGTCAAGGAGCGCGACCAGTACGATGGTGCCACCTTGGGTGCTATGAGCTTTGGCCAGGCGCTGTCCGTCTCGCCGATTGAGGTCGCACGTGCCGTGGGCGGCATCGCGAACGGCGGCGTGATGATGACTCCGCACTTCTATAAGTCGAGCAAGGGCGATGAAAAGGATTGGGGCGAGGGGGATCGCGCGATTTCCGAGGAGGCCGCCTCGCAGGTGACATCGTGTATGCAGACGGTCGTTGCCGAGGGAACGGGCGTTGGCGGCGCGGTGGACGGCTACGACGTGGCGGGCAAGACAGGTACGGCCGAGCGCGCCGATGAGAACGGCGGCTACCTCAAAGAGAACTACATGTCGTCTTTTATGGGGTTTGCCCCGGCGCAGTCGCCCAAGGTCCTGTGCTATATCACCCTTGACGGAACCCCGTCAGGCTCCGATGCCGCCGCAGTGCCGTTCCAGTCCATTATGGCCAGTGCGCTTGACGTGTTGGGTGTCCCGCGCACCAAGTAGGGGGTTACTATCTATGAAATGGCCAGTCGGTTAATCCGGGTTGTTCACACGCCCTGCACCACGCGTAGGCGGCGCTGGGATACAATACGCCGATAGCATTATTAGGTTTACAGGGGAGCTGCAATGATAGAGATCGCCGTCAACAATCTCGCGGCCGCAACAGGGGCCCGAACCGTGACGGGAGAAGCCGATCGGGTATGCCGCGGTTGCGTTATCGACTCGCGCCAGGTTGAGGAGGGCACGATATTCGTCGCCTTCCCGGGTGAAAAGGTCGACGGCAACGACTTTGCTTCCCGTGCCATCGAGTCGGGTGCCGGCGCCGTAGTGATGACGCGCGAGCCCGATGCCGAGCTGCTTTCGCTGGCCCATGAGAAGGGCTGCGCCATCCTGCATACCGATGACCCCGAGGAGTTTTTGCTGCGCCTGGCTCACGCTTATCGTTTGGAGCTTGGCTGCCTGGTAATTGGCATTACCGGCTCTATCGGCAAGACAACGACCAAGGACGTGCTCGCCGCGGTGCTCGCCAAGCGCTATCGCGTTTGGGCAACCAAGGGTAACTACAACAACCTGATCGGTATGCCGCTCACGGTGCTGGCGGCCCCTGCCGACACCGAGGTTCTGGTGCTCGAGATGGGCATGAACCATTTCCACGAGATTGAGCGCATGTCTCAGTCCGCCAATCCCAACCTTGCCATTGTGACCAAGATCGGCACCTCCCATATCGGTATTCTGGGCAGTCGCGAGAATATCGCTCGTGCCAAATCCGAGATTGTTGGCGGCATGTGCGCCGCCGGAGACCTTCTCCCGTTGCTGGTTTTGGGTGGTGAGGACGACTTTACTCCGTTCATCCGCGACACCTTTGCCGCGCCTGCGGGCGTCGACGTGATGCTTGCGGGCGTCTCGGACGACGATGAGGTCCGTGCGTGCGACATTCGCATTGATGACGAGGGGCGCCCGGTCTTTACGCTCGATTTTGGCTTGGGCGAGACTATCGACACACTGCTTGCCATTCCCGGCGCGCAGTCCGTTCCCAATGCCGTCAAGGCCGCGGCGGTTGCCTATCGTCTTGGCGTGACGCCCGAGCAGATCGATGCCGCCTTTAGGGGTCTTACGATTACCGGGCATCGCCAGGAAATCAAGCGCGCCAAGAGCGGCGCTCGCGTCATCGACGACTCATATAACGCCAGTGCCGAATCGATGGCAGCCGGCCTCGACCTGCTGTGTTCGCTTTCGTGCACGGGTTCGCGCATGGCGGTTCTGGGCGAGATGGGCGAGATGGGCGACGAGGCTCCTCGCATGCATGAGCTGGTGGGCGCCTATGCGGCGGCCAAGAAGCTCGATATGCTCGCATGTGTCGGCGGTGAGCTTGCCCAGCGTATGGCCGAGGCCGCGCGCATGATGGGTATGGATGAGGACCGCATTCAGGTGTTCTCCGACTATCAGCAGGTGCTCGACCGTATGGGCGGCGCTCTTGAGCAGCATGATGTCGTGCTGGTCAAGGGCTCACGCTTCGTTGAGCTCGATCGCTTTGTGGAAGGTGTGTGCTAGTCCATGTTCGGCAATCCTTCGTATCCTACGTACCAGGCATTTTTGGGGTTGGGCATCGCCGCCGTCATCGCGATGCTGCTTATGCCGTGGTGGATTAAGCTCCTGAAGGTCGAGGGCATCGGCCAGCAGGTTCGCGCCGATGGCCCCAAGCGCCATCTGATTAAGCAGGGCACGCCCACTATGGGCGGCGTCATCATCCTGGTCGCCGTTTCGCTGACGTGCCTTTTGATGGGTAAGCTCACCACCGAGCTCGTGCTTGTGCTGCTCGCCACGCTGGCAACCGGCGTTCTTGGCCTCATCGACGACCTGACTTCTGTCACGCACGGCCGCTCGCTCGGCCTGACGCCTCACGCCAAGATGATTGGCCTTACCCTCATCTGCGTTACCTTTACCGTGCTTGCTGTCAACTGGTGCGGCGTCGCCCCCGAGATTCGTTTCCCCGGTGGCCTGACGATCGACCTTGGTGTGCTCTCGACCACCATTTGCGGCCTCTCTTTTCCGTGGCTCTACCTTGTCTTTTGCTGGCTGATGATCGCGGGCCTTTCCAACGCCGTAAACCTCACCGACGGCTTGGACGGTCTTGCCGGCGGCACCTCCATGATCGCCATGCTGGCCATGGCCGCCATGGCGTTTTTGCACGGCGATGTGAACCTGTCCATCTTCTGCACGGCGTGCGCCGGCGCCTGCCTGGGCTTTTTGTGGTTCAACTGCTATCCGGCGAGCATCTTTATGGGCGATACCGGCTCGCTTGCCCTGGGTGCCGCTTTTGCCTGCACCTCCATCATGACCAACACCGAAGTCGTTTCCCTCATCATCGGCGGTCTGTTTATCGTCGAGACCCTGTCGGTCATGATCCAGGTTGTCTATTTCCACTTTACGCACAAGCGCGTCTTCCTTATGGCGCCCATTCATCATCATTTCGAAAAGAAGGGCTGGGCCGAGACCAAGGTCGTCATCCGTTTTTGGATTGTCGCCGCGGCCTTCGGAGCCCTGGGCCTCGCGTTGTTCTTCCAGTTGGGATAGTGGTCTTTCATGCCTCTTGCTGATGTCTTTAGCCTGCTCGTTTTGGGCCAGGGTAAGTCCGGTCTTGATGTCGCTCGCTGGGCGCTTGCACATCCCGAGCGTGTGAGTGCCGTTACCGTTTACGGTGGCGGCACGTCCGAGCCCAACGATGCCACGCGCTCGCTCGAGGCGTACGGGGCATCGTTTGTCTACGGAACCGAGCAGGTCGAGGGCGCGTTTGATGTATGCGTGACGTGTCCGGGCATCTCGGAGTTCTCGGCATTCTTTAAGGCTGGCCGTGATCACGCTGCCCAGATTATGGGTGAGCCCGAGTTTGCCTACCGTCTGTCTCCCCAAAATTGGATTGCCATTACGGGCACCAACGGCAAGACGACAACCACGTCACTGACCGATTACCTGCTTAAGGCAGCGGGCGAGGCGAGCGTTGCTGTCGGCAACATTGGCGAGCCTCCGGTGAACGAGATCGATGGCCGTGCGCATAACGAGTGGTTTGTGGCGGAGCTTTCGAGCTATCAGATCGCAACGACCCAGGAGCTTCACCCCCGTGTGGCGGTGCTGCTCAACATTACCCCCGACCATCTGGGCTGGCATAAGAGCCATAAGAACTATGCGCTCGCCAAGATTAAGCTCTTCGAGAATATGGTCGACGATGACCTGGTGATTGTTGACGTCGAGGATGCCGGTATCCACGAGTTCGATGAGTACATCTATGTTCCGGGCCGTCGCATCTGCAAGGTTGCTTTTGACGAGCCTGCGGGCGAGGACGCCGCATTTGTGCGCGATGGCAAGATGGTCGTTCGTCTGAAGGGCGTCGAGACCCCGCTCGTCGATACGTCCGAGCTTAAGATTTCGGGCCATCACAATGTAATCAATGCCCTGTGTGCTGCCACGGCGGCCCTGACGGTCGGCGCCGATGTTGACGGTGTGTGTCGCGGCCTGGTCTCGTTCCAGCCGCTGGAGCACCGCGTTGAGCCCTGTGGCGAGATCGATGGCGTGCGCTATGTCAACGATTCCAAGGCAACGAACACCGATGCGGTCGAAAAGGCCTTGACGGCGTTTCCCGATGACGATGTGATCTTGCTGCTCGGCGGTCACGATAAGGGCACGCCGCTCGATTCCTTTGCCCGCGTTGTGATGGATAACGTTCGCTCGGTGGTCTGCTTTGGCGACGCGTGCGAGCGCTTTACCGCCGCTATGGACGAGGCGGATGTCGACGGTGATGTCGATATCGCTCAGGCCGACGACCTGCGCGATGCCGTGGACGTTGCCCGTTCGCTCTCGAGCCGCGGCGATGTGATCTTACTGTCGCCCGCCTGCTCTTCGTTCGATGAGTTCTCGGGCTACGAGGAGCGCGGTCGCGTGTTTAAGGACTATGTGGCCCAGCTTGCAGCTGCGTCCAATACGCAAATGGAATAGGGGTTGCCGGTGAGAGAGGAGAGCCCCCGACAGAATATGAGGAGGCCCGACTCGGACCGTGCTTCCTCGCAGCGCAGCACGCCGCGCGCCGGTCGTCGCACGCAGGGCATCGGCGAACGTTATATCGCCGGCGTCCCCGCACGTATCATGCGACCCCGCCTGGTCTTTTTGACCTGCCTGTTCTCGCTGGTCTGTTTTGGCCTGCTTATGGTGTACTCGGCTTCTTCAGTCGAGGCGCTTCACGAGAACGACTCCGCGACCTACTTTTTGTTCCGGCAGTTTATGTTCACTGTCGTCGGCGTTGCTGCCCTCGAGTTCATCGCGCGCGTTGCACCCGATAGCTGGTTTGGCGAAGGGGCGCTTAAACTTGCCCTTATCGCTATGATGATCTTGCTGCTTGCGGTGTTCCTCTTTGGTAGCGGCAGCCGTGGCGCTACGCGTTGGCTGAGCATTGCCGGCATTCAGTTTCAGCCATCGGAGTTTCTCAAGCCGTTTGCCATTGCCTATTCTGCCATCATGCTCGATCGCGTGTTTTCGCCCGGCGGTAACATCAATGAGTTCCTTAAGGGCATGGGCTTATATTTGGGCATATCGCTCGTCTTGATTTTTATTCAGCCCGACTTTGGCACCATCCTGATTATTCTGTTGACGATCATGTGCATGGCGCTCTTTGCCGGTCTTGACCCAAAATTCATTATCGGTGCGATTCTTGCTGGCGCCGTCATCATCGTGATCGCTCTTGTCGTCGAGCCGTACCGTATGGTGCGCATTCAGGTTCTCTTGAACCCTTGGGCAGATGAATATGGAGACGGGTATCAGGCAACGCTCGCCATTATGGCGTTTGCTTCGGGCGGACTGTTCGGCCGCGGTATCGGTAACTCAACCATGAAGTACTCGTATTTGCCCGAGGCACACAACGACTACATCCTGGCCATCATTGGCGAGGAGGTTGGCTTTTTGGGGACGCTGCTGTTTTTCTTGGTGTTTGCGATGCTGATCTACTCGGCGTTTCGAATTGCCGAGCAGGCCGCCGATCGTCGCGGGGCGCTCATGGCTTCGGGCTCTGCGGTTATCCTCGCGGTGCAGTTTTTGATCAACGCGCTGGGTATTCTCAACGTGTTTCCTATGACGGGTAAGCCGCTGCCGTTTATCAGCTATGGCGGCTCGTCGATTATCGTGTCGCTCATGCTCGCCGGGCTTATTTTACGCGTCTCGCACGAGAGCGCTCGACGCGATGAATACGATCGTCGTCGCGATAGCTTTGCCGTTATGGACGAGAGCACTGCCGGTGTTCCCCATACGCGTGGGGAGCGCTCGTCGCGTGGCGGTTTTACCGTCTTGAACGGTTTTGCTTCGGAGTCGGATGCTCGTCCGCGCTCGGTGCCGCAGAGTCGCCCGCAACGACCGACGCCGCGCAATACGGGTGGCGGATATAATCGGATCGACTTGAATTCGGACCCGTCGGCGCGCTTGCGCACCGACGACCAGGGGCCGCGCGTACGAAGGGACTACCATGACCGATAAGATGACCGTTGCTATCGCAGCCGGCGGCACGGCGGGACATATCAACCCCGCACTTGCCTTGGCCGAGGAGCTACGTGACCGTGGCCACCACGTTGTGTTTGTGGGTCAGTCGCATAAGCTCGAGGGTCGTCTGGTTCCCGAGGCAGGGTTCGATTTTGTGCCGATTACGGTTACGGGCTTCGACCGCTCTCGCCCTTGGACGGCATTGAGCTCGCTGTGGCGTGTCTATAAGGCGAAGCGCGCGCTCGGCAGCCATTTTTCTAAAGCCTGCAAGCCCGATGTCGCTATAGGTTTTGGCGCCTATGTCGAGGTCCCGCTTCTGGGCTGGTGCAAAGACTCGGGCATTCCGTATCTGCTGCATGAACAGAACTCCGTTCCGGGCCTTGCTAACAAGATGATGAGTTCGCATGCCGCCCGCGTTTGCATCTCGGTGCCGGCAGCACGTTCCGTGTTTGAGCGTGAGGGCGATCCTGACCATGTGCTCATGACCGGCAACCCCGTGCGCCGTTCTGTGATCGAGGGGGATCGGGTTCGCGGTCGCAGGGCTCTCGACGTGCCTGAGGACGCCACACTCCTGCTGGTTTTTGGCGGCTCACTTGGTGCTCAACATCTTAATGAGCGCGTGGCTTCGCTTAAAAACGAGTTGCTCTCGCGCGATAATCTCTATGTTTTGCATTCGACGGGCGCCGATGGCTTCGAGGACACCGAGCGTGCTCTTGCCCTGATGCCCGAGGAGGCGAAGCGGTATCGCGTCCAGCCCTACATCGACAATATGGGCGATATGCTGGCCGCGGCCGATTTGGTCCTCTCGCGCTCGGGCGCTTCGAGCGTTGCCGAGATCGCGGCCCTTGCCACACCTTCGGTACTGGTGCCGTATCCGCATGCGACGGCCGATCATCAGACCACCAATGCCCGCTATCTGGTCGATGCCGGTGCTGGCGTGCTCTGCGCCGATGCCGATATCGACACCCGGGCGTTTGCCGATGAGCTGCTGCATCTTATCGATGATGCGCAGGCGCGCGATGCCATGCGTCAGGCGGCTCGCGGTTTGGCCCAGGACCGCGCTGCCGTCCTTTTGGCAGACGCGGTAGAAGGATTGCGTTAGTTAGACGGGATATCGCGGGTCGCCCTCGCGCGGATGCGGTAGGTGCGGTACAGTAGACGGGTTACAGGCAGTGTTTACGCAAGGAGTACACGAGCACATGGCTGATTCCCAGACTGCAACCTCCGCGCCCGATTTCAAGAGCGCCCATTTTATCGGTATCGGTGGCGCCGGCATGAGCGGCATCGCCCTCGTCCTTCACGAACGCGGCTATGTCGTTACCGGCTCCGACCTTAAGACGTCGCGCTATATTCGCCAGCTTACCCGCGCCGGCGTGAAGGTGCATGTGGGCCATGAGGCCGCCACCATCGACGAGGTCAAGCCCGACGTCGTCGTGGTCTCTACCGCTATTCCCGAGTCCAACCCCGAGCTCGTCCGTGCGCGCGAGCTGGGTATTCCCGTGTGGCCTCGCGCCAAGATGCTCTCGGCTCTGGGCCACGGCTACACCACCGTCGCCGTCGCCGGTACTCACGGCAAGACCACGACCTCTTCGATGTGTGCCACCATGCTCGACCGCATGGGTCTGGACCCCAGCTTCCTGATCGGTGGCATTGTTGAGGGCTACGATACCAACGGCAAGAACGGCTCGGGCGACTATTTTGTCGCCGAGGCGGATGAGTCCGACAGCTCCTTCCTGTTCCTTAACCCCAATGTGGTCATCGTGACCAACGTCGAGGCCGACCATCTCGATCATTACTCCTGTCTCTTATACACATCTGACGCTGCCGACGAACTCTAGGGTGTAG
>CABSMV010000067.1 GCA_902478935.1 uncultured Collinsella sp.
TGCCCGAGCTGTTCTGCCATGACTTAGAGACCGCCGCATCCGATTATGCTGACGGCAAGTCCGTGCTGGTCGCCTGCGCCGGCTGCTATCCCACCGCAACGAGCCTTGCTGCCGCTCCCGCCGTGCGCGCCGGCTGGGTTGCCGAGAACAGCCCCGTAATCGTCGATGCCATTAGCGGCGTGACGGGTGCCGGTAAGTCCTGCAACGTCCGCACCCATTTTTGTAGCGCAGACGAGAACCTGGAGGCCTATGGCGTAGGCAAGCATCGTCATACGCCCGAGATTGAGCAGATCCTTGGTCTGACCGATCGCGTCGTCTTTACCCCGCATCTGGCACCGCTCAAGCGCGGCCTGCTCTCCACGGTGACGCTGCCGCTCACGCCGCAGGCCATCGACTCCCTGGCTCTTGAGGATGTCGTCGACTATTACAAGCAGTTCTACGCTGGACGCACCTTTGTGCGCGTGCTCGATGCCGGCCAGCAGCCCAAGACGGCTTCGGTCGTCGGCACCAACGCCGCCCAGATTGGCCTCGCGCTCAACAAGCGTGCGGGCGTGCTGGTGGCGACGGGCGCCATCGACAATCTGTGCAAGGGCGCTGCGGGCCAAGCAGTCCAGTGCGCCAATATCGTCTTTGGCTTTGACGAGCGACGAGGCTTGCCCACAGTGGCGTGCCCGGTGTAGCACATTCGATTGTTAACGATTTGGTAGTCGGGCATCGAGTGGGGCGCCACTCTTAAGCTGGTCTCATGATTACGACTGGCATGGCGCACCAACCGATGTCCGTTTTTTGTTTGACATAAGGAGTCATAAAGACGATGAATACCGAGCTGTTTGATATCAAGATTCGCGCCGTCGAGGGTGGCGTTACGGCTGCGGCTGGTTTTAAAGCTGCGGGCATCCACGCTGGGTTCCGCAAGAACCCCGAGCGTCTGGATTACGCGCTCGTCGTGCCCGATAAACCCTGTCCCGGTGCCGGCGTGTTTACCACCAATCGCTTTTGCGCGGCGCCCGTGCAAGTGAGCCGTGCCAACCTGGGCGGTGCCGACAAGGGTTACGGTATCATCGCCGGCGTTTCGGTCAACTCTGGCAATGCCAACGCCGCCACGGGTGAGACCGGCCTTTCATGCGCGCGCGAGACGTGCAGCATCGCATCGCAGGTCATCGGCTGCGAGCCCCAGCAGATTCTGGTTGCCTCCACGGGCGTGATTGGCCAGATTCTGCCGATCGACACGTTTGAGACCGCCATTCCTGCTGCCTACGAGGCGCTCTCCGCTCACGGTGGCGCCGATGCCGCTCGCGCCATCATGACGACCGACACGCACTCCAAGGAGTACGCCGTGTCCTACGTCAGCGAGGCTGCGGGACACACAGGCAATGCCTATACGGTGGGCGGTATGTGCAAGGGCTCGGGCATGATCATGCCCAACATGGCCACCATGATCGCGGTCATCACTACCGATGCCCCCGTCGAGCCGGCGGCGCTCCACGCCCTGTTGCTCTCCACCGTCAAGCAGACCTTTAACAAGGTAACGGTCGATTCCGACACCTCGACCAACGACACCTGCATCATGCTTGCCTCCGGCGCCGCTGCCGCAGATGCCGAGCCTATCGTCGAGGGCTCCGATGCCTTTGACGAGTTGGCATTTGCCGTGCACGAGGTGTGCGAGAGCCTGGCGCGCAATATTGCCGCCGATGGCGAGGGCGCATCCAAGCTTGTTACGGTCAACGTTACCGGAGCCGCCAACGACGAGGAAGCTGATATCGCCGCTCGTGCCGTTGCCAACTCGCCGCTCGTTAAGACCTGCATCGCCGGCCACGACTGCAACTGGGGCCGCGTTGCCATGGCGCTTGGCAAGTGCGGCGTGAAGTTTAATCAGGAAGACGTTTCCATCGACATGATGGGTATGCCTGTCTGTCGCGATGGTCTGACTGTTCCCTTTGACGAGGACGAGGCTCTACGACGTTTCGAGGCGCCCGAGATCGTGATCTCGGCCGACCTGGGCGCAGGCGACGCGGCAACGACCGTGTGGACCTGCGACCTCACGCATGAATACATCTCCATCAACGGCGATTACCGTTCCTAGATTCCAGGCACGCTGCGCATCTTGCCGCGATTGCGGACAGCGGAGCACGGCGCGATAACGATACGAAAGACGAGGCAGATTATGAAATTCGCACGCGATTGTCGTTCGAGCGAATCCAACGAAGCAACCGCGCAGCTGCTGTTCGAAGCGCTGCCGTGGATTAAGAACCTGACCGGCAAGACGGTTGTTATCAAATATGGCGGAGCCGCCATGGTTGATGAGCAGCTGCGCCGCGACGTGATGAGCGACATCGTTTTGCTCAAGATCATCGGTATGCGCCCCGTCATCGTGCACGGCGGCGGCAAGGCTATCAACGAGGCACTGAGCCATTACGACATCCCCGTCGAGTTTAAGAACGGCCAGCGTGTGACCACGCCGGCGACTATGGATATCGTGCGCGAGGTGCTGGGCGGTAAGGTCAACCAGGAGCTGGTCGCAGCGCTCAACCACCATGGCAACCTGGCCGTGGGCGTGTCGGGCAGCGATGCCGGCACGCTCATCGCCGAGCCGCTCGACCCCGAGCTCGGTCGTGTGGGCAAAGTGACGCACGTCAACACCGACTATATCGAGCGCTTACTCGATAGCGAGTACATCCCCGTCATTGCTACCGTTGCGGCGGGGGAGGACGGCGGTTTCTTCAACATCAACGCCGACACCGCCGCCGGTGCCGTTGCCGCGGCGCTCCACGCGCATAAGGCGATCTTTTTGACCGATGTCGATGGCCTGTACAAGGACTTTAGCGACAAGGACTCGCTTATCTCCAACCTAACGCTCGACGAGGTTAACGAAATGCTCTACGGCGGCGAGGTCGATAAGGGCATGATTCCCAAGCTGCGTGCGGCCGTCGATGCGCTTACCGGCGGCGTATTTCGTGCCCACATCATTAACGGTACTACGCCGCATTCGCTGCTCCTGGAGTTGCTGACCGATGCCGGCGTCGGCACCGTGATCCATTCCACCGAGACGGCTTACGAGTTCGATACGCATCCGCATCCGCTTTCGACGTTTGCTGCGCGTCTGACCGAGAACCTTGACGAGGTCGAGAAGCTCCAGACGGTCTAGCTGGCCCGCAGCCGACCCATTCCTGCACCCATAGCCCCGCGCCGTCTGGCGCCCAACGAAAGGCATCTCATGTCACTTGCAGCTCAGCAATCGCTTGAATCCCATTACGTTATGCATACCTTTGGCCGCTCTCCGGTCGAGTTTGTCGAGGGTCACGGCATGAAGCTCACCGGCGACGATGGCCGTGAGTACCTCGACTTTCTTGCCGGCATCGGCGTGTGCAGCCTAGGTCATGGCAACCTGGCTGTGCTCTCGGCGCTCGAGGCGCAGACCAAAAAGCTCATGCATGTCTCCAATTACTTCTACATTGAGCAGCGCGGACAGGTCGCGGCGCTGCTGTCCAAGCTTGCTAACGACGACGTAGATGGTGCGCGCGTGCTTGCCGATGCCATTGTCGCCGGCGATGAGACCACGGCAGCTGCTCTTGGTGCCCCGGCTGCGGGCGAGCAGGTGTGGGAGACGTTCTTTGCCAACTCCGGCGCCGAGGCCAACGAGGGCTCGATGAAGCTCGCGCGCCTGTACGCCAAGCGTGCCGGTAATGGCGGCAACACCATCGTGTGCATGCGCGGCGGCTTCCACGGCCGTACGCTCGAGACCATTGCCGCCACCATGCAGGATTGGCTGCAGGACAGCTTCCGCCCGCTGCCGGGTGGCTTTGTGGCCTGCACGCCCAACGATGTGGACGAGCTGCGTGCGATCTTTAAGCAGCTGGGGAGCGAGATTTGCGCCGTGATGCTCGAGCCGATCCAGGGTGAGAGTGGCGTGCACCCTATGACCGAGGAGTTTATAGCGGCAGCGCGCGACCTAGCACACGAAGTGGGCGCCGTGCTTATCGCCGACGAGGTCCAGTGCGGTATCTTCCGCACGGGTAAGCCGTTTGCATTCCAAACCTATGGCGTGGAGCCCGACATCATGAGCCTTGCCAAGGGCATTGCCGACGGCGTGCCCATGGGTGCCGTCGTGGCAAAGAAGGAGATTGCCGACGTGTTTAAGCCCGGCGACCACGGTTCGACTTTTGGCGGTAGCTGCTTGGCCATCGCGGCGTGCGCCGCGACGCTCTCCGTGCTCGTGCGCGGCGATTATGCCGACCATGCTGCCAAGGTAGGCGCCTATATGGAGGCAAAGCTTGCCAAGCTGCCGCACGTGACCGAGGTGCGTGGCCGCGGCTTGATGCTCGGCTGTGATTTGGATGATGCCGCGGGCGATGCGCATGATGTTGTTGCCCGCGCGCTGGCCGCCGGTGCCGTGATCAACGCTACAGGTGCGCATACGCTGCGTTTCCTGCCGCCGCTCGTCTGCGAGGAAGCCGACGTGGACAGTCTGATCGAGATACTGTCGGGTGTCTTGGGCTAACGCGGCGCAATAACTCAATTTGGACCGGGTTCCGGACTGTGGGCGTGTCCTATGCGGCATGATTCAGCGGTCTGGAGCCCGTTTTGCCTTAGATTTGCTAAGGCAGGGAGACCTGCTGGTCAAAAAACATCAAATATGAGTACTGTTACCGATTTGGTAGCAGCAATTTTGGACTAATAAGGCCAGATAGCAAGTCGAAATGGCGATGAAAGCACGATTTTGATCCAACTGTTAGTACTTATAATGGACATATGTTGCGTAACTTAAGCAAATACTATCTTTTTATATGTTGCAAACAAAGTAGCAGTACTCATTTTTGCCATTTTTTGACCACGGCCTTTGCGATAGATGTGCTGGCGGGTTCGAATCCCTCTGCGATGGGCCCAAAAAAGAAAGGCCCCCATTGCTGGGAGCCTATCAAATCAGTGGTGGGCGATGAGGGATGTCGCGTGCGGCTGGCGCCGCCCGCATCCGCTTCGGGCCTGCGGTCCTCGCGTGCTGCGCTGGAAAACGCTTCGCGTTTCCTCAGCTCCGCACCCTTGCGGGTTCGAATCCCTCTGCGATGGGCCCAAACAAAAACGGTCCCCTTTCGAGGACCGTTTCCAATTCCGTGGTGGGCGATGAGGGATTCGAACCCCCAGCCTTGTGCGTGTAAAGCACCTGCGCTAACCGTTGCGCCAATCGCCCGTGCGGAGAGAGTATAGCAAAACAATCGCCCCATTCACCTCATATCCATTAAAGGTAACTCGCGCGTGTCACAGCGGAGCTGATTCAGTTGAGATTGCCTGAACATTCCGCCCCTCTTTACGCCCTCGGGTATACTCAAAAGCTACTGATTCGATTTGATGCCCAGCAACAGCAGAGGGGATAGTATATGTGCGGTTTTGTCGGTTTTGTCGGTGGGACGGATAACCAATCCGAGGTGCTCACCAAGATGATGGACCGCATCGTCCATCGCGGTCCCGACATGGGCGGTCAGTTTATCGACGGCCGCGTTGCCCTCGGCTTCCGCCGCCTGTCGATCCTCGACCTGACTGAGGCTGGCGCCCAACCCATGGCCAACGAGGACGGTAGCGTCGTCATTGTCTTCAACGGCGAGATCTACAACTTCCAAGAACTCCGTTCCGAGCTCGAGGCCAAGGGCTACAAGTTCCACTGCGGCGCCGACACCGAGAGCCTCCTGCACGGCTACGAGGAGTGGGGCGAGGCCGTCCTCGATCGCTTACGCGGTATGTACGCCTTCGTCATCTGGGACAAAAAGAAGAACAAGCTTTTTGGCGCCCGCGACATCTTTGGCATCAAGCCGCTTTACTACTATCCCATGGCCGATGCGGGCGACGGCGCTCCGGGCGTGCTCTTTGGTTCCGAGATCAAGAGCTTCCTGGACTACCCGCACTTCCACAAGGCGGTCAACAAAAAGGCCCTGCGTCCGTACATGACGCTGCAGTATTCGGCAACCGAGGAGACCTTCTTCGAGGGTGTCTACAAGCTGCCGCCGGCGCACTACTTTACCGTCGATATCCCGACCGGCAAGATGAACATCGAGCGCTACTGGGATTGCGATTACTCTGCCGTCGAGAAGCCGTTCGAAGAGTATGTCGATGAGCTGGACGAGGTCGTGCACGAGAGTGTCGAGGCCCATCGTATCGCCGACGTCAAGGTCGCGTCGTTCCTCTCCGGTGGCGTCGACTCCAGCTACATCGCCGCTTGCCTCATGCCCGACAAGACCTTCTCGGTGGGCTTTGACTACAAGAACTTCAACGAGACCAACTACGCCAAGGAGCTTTCCGATAAGCTCGGCGTCGAAAACGTTCGCAAGATGATTACCGCCGACGAGTTCTTCGGTGCGCTCGAGGACATCCAGTATCACATGGACGAACCGCAGTCCAACCTGTCTTCCGTGCCGCTGTGGTTCTTGGCCGAGATGGCCCGCAAGGACGTCACCGTGGTGCTTTCGGGCGAAGGCGCCGACGAACTCTTTGGCGGCTACGCCTACTACGAGGATACGGTCCCGGTGCGCAAGTACAAAAAGATGGTGCCGCTGCCCATCCGTCGCGCGCTCGGTAACCTGGCGCTGCATATGCCGTACTTCAAGGGACATAACTTCCTGGTCAAGGGTGCCGAGATCCCCGAGAAGTCGTTCCTGGGACAGGCTCTGGTATGGCCGGAGCGCGAGGTCGACGGCGTGCTCAAGCCCGAGTACAACACCGGCGATGGCGCCTTCGAGCTCGCTGCACCCATCTATGCGCGCGTGAAGGGTCAGCCTGAGCTGGTCAAGAAGCAGTACCTGGACATGAACATGTGGCTCCCGGGCGACATTCTGCTCAAGGCCGACAAGATGTGCATGGCACACTCGCTGGAGCTGCGCGTGCCCTTCCTGGACCGCAAAGTCATGGAGTTCGCCGAGCACATTCCCGACCGCTACCGCATCAACGAGAACGGCAACAAACAGGTACTCCGCCACGCTGCCAACAAGTCGCTGCCCGATGAGTGGGCCACCCGTCCCAAGGTGGGCTTCCCGGTGCCGATTGTCTACTGGCTGCGCGAGCAAAAGTGGTACGACTATGTCAAGGAGTACTTCACCGCGCCGTGGGCAAGCGAGTTCTTCGATACCGACGAACTCATGCACCTGCTCGATCTGCACTTTGCGGGCAAGGGCGATTTCCAGCGCAAGATCTATACGCCGCTCGTGTTCTTGGTGTGGTACAAGCGCTTCTTTATCGACGAGGACCAGCCCGCTGTTCAGGCTGCCTAGCCTCGGCTGACGAACGCCTGCGCGTAACGGCTCCTCCGGGAGCCGTTTTTGCGTGGGTGCGTTTCAGTTACTATAAAAACCGTCCCTGCCAAATGGCTGAGAAAGGTGAAAGATGCACCATTCGGATTCCGCGACCGTGACCACGGTCGATACGCTTGCCAAGCTTCTCGACGTGTGCGGCGAGCTGCGCGCATCAGAGCAGGTTGACGAGCGTGCCGTGACCGGCTGCTCGTTTGATTCGCGCGTGGTCTCGGCAGGTGACGTATTCTTTTGCAAAGGTGCTGCCTTTAAGCCCGCGTTTTTGAGCATGGCGCTCGATGCGGGCGCCGTCGCATTTGTGTGCGAGGAGTCGCTGGTCGAGTCTCTGGAGCCGCTGGCGAAGGAGAGCGGTGCTGCGATGCTGGTTGTTGATAGTGTTCGCACGGCCATGGCCCTGTTGCCGCCGGAGGTCTACGACCGTCCCGACCACGACGTCAAGATCGTGGGCATCACCGGCACCAAGGGAAAGACCACGGCCGCTTTTATGCTCCAGTCCATCATCAAAGCGGCGGGCGAGTCCTGCGGCATGATCGGCTCGGTGAGTACCGACGATGGTATCGAGTGCTACGAGAGCACCAATACTACGCCCGAGGCCCCCGAGGTCTGGCGCCATATCGCCAACTGCCGCACGTCCGGTCGCCAGTCCATGGTCATGGAGGTCTCGAGCCAGGCGCTCAAGTACCAACGCGTCGAGAATCTGCCGTTTGACGTGGCGTGCTTCCTCAACATCGGCCGCGACCACATCTCGCCGATCGAACACCCCACGTTTGAGGATTATTTTGAGAGCAAACTCAGGATCTTTGACCAGGCAAAGACCGCCGTGGTGAATCTGGGCACCGAAGAGGTTGACCGTGTGCTGGAAGCAGCGTCGACGGCCGAGCGCTTGGTGACCGTTGGCGTCGAGCATCCCGAGGCAAGCCTGTGGGCGAGCGACGTACGCATGGTCGGCTTTAGCATCGAGTTCAACTTGCATGGCCTGTGCGCCGACGAGTCCGAGGCGGGGGAGAAGGTCCTGCTGGGCATCGCGGGCGACTTTAACGTGGAAAACGCGCTGGTCGCTATTGCCGCCGCGCGCGAGATTGGCATCGGTATCGATGCCATCAAGAAGGGCCTCTCCAAGCTGCGTGTGCCGGGCCGCATGGAGGTCGTGGAGTCGAAGGACGGCCGCGTGATTTGTGTCGTCGACTACGCTCACAACCAACTTTCGTTCCGCTCGCTTTTCTCGTCGGTGAAGCGCGCGTTTCCCGCCAGCCCCGTCATTGCGCTGTTTGGCGCCGCCGGCGGCAAGGCTCAGGAGCGCCGCGAGCAATTGCCACGCGAGGCCGCGCCGTATTCCGACCTGATGATCTTTACGAACGAGGACCCGGCTCACGAGGACCCGATGAAGGTCTGTCGCGAGCTTGCCGAACATGTTCCCGACGATACGCCGAACAAGATCATCCTCGATCGCGAAGCCGCTGTGCATGCGGCGTTCAAGGCGGCGCGCGAGGAGTACGTCAACCCCGATGCTCCCACCATTGTCTTGCTGCTGGCAAAGGGTGACGAGGAGCTCATGCACGTGGGCGACGAGTTCGTGCCCATCGAGAGCGACCTTTCGCTGGCCAATCGCTTGATCGATGTTACCCAGTTTGACTAATGAACCATGATGGCGGCGGCGCCCTGAGTGCGCTGTCGCCATAAGCGTGTTCCCTCAATCAAAACATGCCGTCCAAGTCCAAACCCTTCTACGTAAACGGAGTAACCATGTCCCACAATACCCTGCCGACCGTTGCCGAGCTTTCGGGCGAGATGCGCGAGCGCTTGGCCAAGGTCAAGTACGTCTTTACCGACCTGGATGCCACGATGCTCGCACCCGGCTCGTGCGTGCTGCGCGACAACGACGGCAACCCCTCGACCAAACTCGTCGAGGCCGTCGTGGCGCTCGCTCGCGCTGGTATTCAGGTGGTTCCCACCTCGGGCCGCAACCGTACCATGATCCACGAGGACGCGCGCGTGCTCGGCCTCAACTCCTACATTGGTGAGATGGGCGGCCTGGTCATGTACGACCTCAAAGCCAACGATTGGGAGTATCTGACCGGCGACATGCCTTACGACCCCGCCTGTGGCCTCACGCCGCACCAGGTGATCGAGCAGACCGGCGTGTGCGAGAAGATCATCGCCCGCTGGCCGCACAAGATCGAGTATCACAACGACATGTCGACCGGCTACAAATACCGTGAGGTCACCGTCGGCATGCGCGGCGATGTGCCCGATGATGAGGTTCAGGCCATCCTGGACGAGGCCGGCTGCGGTCTGATCTGGGCTTGCAACGGCCATCTGACTCACCTGTCCAAGCCGACGACGCTCGAGCTCGATCGCGTCGAGGACGGTCGCGCCTTCAACATCAACCCCGCGGGCCTCAACAAGGGCGTCGCCATTGCGCGCTTCTGCGAGTACCTAGGGATCGAGCGCGAGGAGACGTTGGCGCTCGGCGATTCCGAGTCCGACTTCTACATGGCCGATCACGTGGGCACGTTCTGCCTGGTCGAGAATGGCTTGACGAGCGCCGGCGCGCCCGAGTTCCTGGCTGCTTGCGAGAACGCTTTCGTTACGCGTGGCAAAATTGTCGACGGTTGGGCGGCGACGGCAGAGCTGCTGGTCGCGGCGCGTTCGTAGCGCGCCGCCGCCGCACTTGGACATGTCTTTTCGAGAGAGACTGGTGAGGTAATGTCCGATATCGAGAATTCGGTAGGCGACACGCGCCCGATTGGCGTGTTCGATTCTGGTTTGGGCGGTCTGACGGTTGCGCGCGCCATCGCGACGGCGCTGCCGCACGAGTCCGTCTACTACTTTGGCGACACCAAGCGCTGTCCCTACGGCACGCGTACCGAGGATGAGGTGCGCTCGTTTGCGTTGCAGGCGGGTCGTTGGCTTTCGAAGCACGACGTCAAGATTATGGTCATCGCCTGCAACACGGCGACCGCTGCGGCCTTGCGTCTGGCCCAGCAGGTGCTCGACGTTCCCGTGATCGGCGTGATCGCGCCGGGTGCCCGTGCAGCAATCAACAGCACGCGTACGCGTCGCGTGGGCGTGCTCGCTACCAACCTCACCATCCGCTCGGGCGCCTACACGCGCGCCATTCAGGATCTAGATGCCGGTGTCGATGTATACGGCTGTCCTGCCTCGAGCTTTGTCGAGGTTGTCGAACACGAGCTCGCCTCGGGTGCACATCTGCAGGAACAGTGGCTTGAGAACGAGGACATCTTCGATACGCCCGCCGTGCGTGCGCTGGTGGGTGCCACGGTTGAGCCGCTGCGCGACCACGGTATCGATACCGTGGTGCTTGGCTGTACGCATTTCCCGCTGTTGGTGGGACCTATCCGCCATGCGCTGGGGCCTGGGGTGCGCGTCGTGAGTTCCGCCGAGGAGACCACGCGCGAGCTGACCGATATCCTCACGCGCCGCGAGCAGCTGGCGGGCGACGCAGCCGAGCCGCAACATCGTTTTGCAACGACGGCCGATAATATTGCCGAGTTTGCGGTGGCGGGCAGCTTTATCTTTGGTCAGCCGCTCAAGAGCATCGAACATATCGATATCGATGAGCTGAAATAGATGTAAGGCAGCCGCCAAAGCCTTCGCCACATCTTTTGCCGAAAGGAAATTTCTATGGAGTACATGCAGGTCAACCGCGTCAACGATCGCGCCGCCAACGAGTTGCGCCCCGTTAAGCTCACCCGTGGGGTCATGAAGCACGCCCACGGCTCGTGTTTGGCCGAGTTCGGTGACACGCGCGTGCTGTGCGCCGCCACTATCGAGGAGGGCGTGCCGGGCTGGCGAAAGGGAGCTAAGGCCGGCTGGGTGACCGCGGAATACGCCATGCTGCCGGCGTCGACCGGCAAGCGCTGCAAGCGCGAGCACGCCAACCGCAAGGGTCGCTCCATGGAGATCTGTCTCTTATACACATCTGA
>CABSMV010000068.1 GCA_902478935.1 uncultured Collinsella sp.
ACCCTAGAGTTCGTCGGCAGCGTCAGATGTGTATAAGAGACAGGCGTATCGGCGGCCTGGTCGAGAAGCCCGCTCCCGAGGCGGCTCCGTCCAACCTGTACATCGTCGGTCGCTACCTGCTGAGCCCGTTGGTCATGGATCTGCTGGCCGATCAGCAGGCCGGTAAGGGCGGCGAGATCCAGCTGACCGACGCCATGGCCCGCTCGCTCGACCGCGAGGCCATGTATGCCGTCGTCATCGACCCGCTGTCGGGCTACGATACCGGTACCCCGTCTGGCTGGATGGCTACCAACGCCCTCATGGCTGCAAGCGATCCTCGCTTTGCCGGCGCCTTCTGGGATGCCATCGACGAGCGCGGCGGTTTGATGCGCAAATAAGCCTTTCGGGCATCGACATTTACGGGTGCGGACTTCGGTTCGCGCCCGTTTTTTTATAAGAGCTGCGATTGCCAGCCCTCTGTTCACAGAAAATATATGAACAGGTGTTCGATACACATACATTTACCTGCGCATTTTCTGTCGAAAAACTTTGCTACTCCAAAAACTCAATCGCGTCAAGGCTTTTCTTGCTCAACGGTCGGTACCTGATAAACTATTAGGTTGCGATAACTGGCGAAGCTATGCCTCGCCAATCCACCGAGCATTTCCGTGAAGGAGGAAAAACCTGGTGACCTACGCATACACTGCCACTGAGCGCAAGCGCGTCAGCTTCGGGAAAATCCCGGAGGCCATGGAGCTCCCCAACCTTATCTCTGTTCAGAGGGAATCCTTTGAGCGTTTTAAGGACGAGGGCCTTCGTGAGGCGTTCAAGGAATCCAGCCCCATCCAGAGTCAGAACCATGTTCTCGAGGTTACCTTCGGCGAGCATCAGTTCGGCGACCCCGCGCACACCGTCGAGGAGTGCCGCGAGAAGGACATGACCTATCAGGCCCCGCTTCTGACTGACGTCCGTCTCACCAACAAGGAGACCGGCGAGATCAAGGAGCAGCTCGTCTTTATGGGCGACTTCCCCATGATGACCGATCAGGGCACCTTCATCATCAACGGTACCGAGCGTATCGTCGTCTCGCAGCTCGTCCGCTCCCCGGGCGTGTACTACAGCTCCGAGATGGATTCGGGCAAGCAGATCTACAAGGCTCAGATCATCCCGTCCCGCGGTGCCTGGCTCGAGTTTGAGGTCGACAAGCGCGACCAGCTCATGGTCTCCATCGACCGTAAGCGCAAGCAGAGCGCCACGATGTTCCTGCGCGCCCTTGGCATCGCCGTCACCAACGACGATATCATCGAGCTGCTCGGCAACTCCGATGTGATCAAGCGCACCCTCGAGCGCGATACCGCCCTCACTCGCGAGGACGCCCTCATCGAGATTTACCGTCGTCTGCGCCCGGGCGAGCCTCCCACCGTGGATGCTTCCCGCAGCCTGCTCGAGGGCCTGCTCTTCAACCCGCAGCGCTACGATCTGGCCCGCGTCGGTCGTTACAAGGTCAACAAGAAGCTCAACCTCACCACCGAGGAAGAGGTCACGGTGCTCACCGACGAGGACATCGTCGCTACGCTTCGCTACCTGCTGTCCCTCGCTGCCGGCGAGCAGGGCTTCAAGGTCGACGACATCGACCACTTTGGCAACCGCCGCATTCGCACCGTCGGCGAGCTCGTCGCCAACCAGTTCCGTATCGGCATGAGCCGTATGGAGCGCGTCGTCCGTGAGCGCATGAGCTCCCAGGACATCGACGAGATCACCCCGCAGTCGCTCATCAACATCCGTCCGATCGTGGCCTCTATCAAGGAGTTCTTCGGTTCCTCGCAGCTCTCGCAGTTCATGGACCAGGCGAACCCCCTGACCGGTCTGACTCACAAGCGCCGTCTGTCCGCACTCGGCCCTGGCGGCCTTGCCGGCCACAAGTCGGGCTCCAGCCGCCGCACCAACGTGCCGACGGCCGTCCGCGACGTTCACAACTCGCACTACAGCCGCATGTGCCCGATCGAGACCCCCGAAGGCCCCAACATCGGCCTGATCGGCTCGCTCGCCCTCTACGCCCGCGTCAACGAGTATGGCTTCATCGAGGCCCCGTTCCGTCGTGTCGAGAACGGCGTTGCCACCGACCAGATCGACTGGATGACCGCTGACGAGGAAGAGAAGCACGTCATCGCGCCGGCCAACACGCCGCTCGATCCCAAGACCAACGAGTTCATCACGACCGATGCCGAGGGCAAGATCGTCCGTCCGCATACCGTGATCGCCCGTACCCGCGACTTCGACGGCTCCTTCGGCGCTCCCGCCGACGTGCCTGTCGAGGACGTCGACTACATGGACGTCTCGCCGCGTCAGATGCTCTCCGTCGCAGCCACGCTGATTCCGTTCCTCGAGCACGACGACGCCAAGCGTACGCTCATGGGCGCCAACATGCAGCGTCAGGCCGTGCCGCTGGTTCACCCCGCCGCTCCCTATGTCGGTACCGGCATGGAGCGTCGCGCCGCCCTGGACTCTGGCGAGGTTACCCTGGCCAAGAACGCCGGCGAAGTCATCTATGCCGACGCCTCCAAGATTATCGTCAAGCATGCCGGCGGCATGGACGAGTATCACCTGGCCAAGTACCAGCGCTCCAACCAGTCCACCTGCATCAACCACCGTCCGCTCGTGCGCGTCGGTGACACCGTTGAGCAGGGCGAGCCTCTGGCCGACGGTCCTTCGACCGATCATGGCGAGCTCGCACTGGGCCAGAACCTCACCGTGGCATACATGCCGTGGGAAGGCTTCAACTACGAGGACGGTATCGTCGTGTCCGAGCGTCTGGTGGCCGAGGACCTGCTGACGACCATCAATATCACCCGTCACGAGATCGACGCCCGCGACACCAAGCTCGGCCCCGAGGAGATCACTCGCGAGATCCCGAACCTCTCCGAGGACATGCTTGCCAACCTCGACGAGGACGGCATCATCCGCATCGGCGCCGAGGTCGGCCCTGGCGACATCCTGGTCGGCAAGGTCACGCCTAAGGGCGAGAGCGCTCTGACCGCCGAGGAGCGCCTGCTGCGCGCCATCTTCGGTGCCAAGGCTCACGATGTTCGCGACACCTCCCTTAAGATGCCTCACGGCGCTTATGGCCGCGTCATCGACGTCGTCCGCTTTAGCCGCGAGAACGGCGACGACCTGGCCCCCGGCGTCAACGAGCAGGTGCGCGTCTACGTCGCCCAGCGTCGTAAGATCCAGCAGGGCGATAAGATCGCCGGTCGCCACGGCAACAAGGGCGTTATCTGTAACGTTCTGCCGGTCGAGGACATGCCCTACATGGCTGACGGTACCCCGATCGACGTTATCCTCAACCCGCTGGGCGTTCCTTCGCGTATGAACGTCGGTCAGCTGCTCGAGTGCCACCTTGGCTGGGCTGCTGCCTGCGGTTGGGATACCGAGGATGCCGACTCCGACAAGTATGTCCCCGGTCCGTTCTTCGTCTCGACGCCCGTCTTCGACGGCGCCAAGGAGGACGAGATCGCCGAGGTCATCCGTCGCGCCAACAAGAACATGCTCAACAAGGCCACCGCTGCCTTTGGCGATCACATGCGTCCCGAGTTTGTCACCCAGCTTGACGAGCGCGGCAAGACCCGCCTGTTCGACGGCCGCACCGGCGAGGAGTTCCGCGAGCCCATTACCGTGGGTACGTCCTACATCCTCAAGCTCGGCCACATGGTCGACGACAAGATCCACGCCCGTTCGACCGGCCCTTACAGCCTGGTTACCCAGCAACCGCTGGGCGGCAAGGCTCAGTTCGGCGGCCAGCGCTTCGGCGAGATGGAAGTTTGGGCACTGTACGCATACGGTGCTGCCAACGTCCTGCAGGAGATCCTGACCGTCAAGTCCGACGATACCGTGGGCCGCGTCAAGACCTACGAGTCCATCGTCAAGGGCGAGAACGTCCCGGTTCCGGGTATCCCCGAGTCCTTCAAGGTTCTCGTCAAGGAGATCCGTTCCCTCGCACTGGACATCGAGCCCATGCACGATGCCGACGAGGACGCCTCCGCCCCTGTGACCGCCGAGGAGACCTCTGCTCTCGACGACCTGGCTGCGCTCGCCGGCGTTGACACCGACGTCGAGGCCCAGGATGCCGAGACCGCCGAGGCACCCGAGGCTGTCGCCGCCACGACCACTGATAAGGAGTAGTTGACTGTGGCAGATTTCGAAGCTACTGATTTTGACTCGGTAAAGATCTCCCTTGCCTCCGCCGACCAGATCCGTTCCTGGTCGCACGGTGAGGTCAAGAAGCCGGAGACCATCAATTACCGTACCCTCAAGCCCGAGAAGGACGGCCTGTTCTGCGAGAAGATCTTCGGTCCCGCCAAGGACTGGGAGTGCTCCTGCGGCAAGTACAAGGGCATCCGCTTTAAGGGCATCGTCTGCGAGCGCTGCGGCGTCGAGGTCACCTCGGCCAAGGTTCGTCGCGAGCGCATGGGTCACATCGAGCTCGCCGCTCCCGTGTCCCACATCTGGTACTTCAAGAGCCCCACGAGCTTCCCGATGAGCCGTATGCTCGACATCAAGTCCAAGGACCTCGAGAAGGTTCTGTACTTTGCCAGCTACATCATCACCGAGGTCGACTACGAGGCTCGCGAGGCCGACGCTGACGACCTGCGCGAGGAGCTCGCCGCCGATCTGGAAGAGATCGATGCCGAGTGCGCCCGCCAGATCGAGTCCCTCAAGGAGCAGGGCAACCCCGAGAACTTTGACGAGTTCTCCGACGAGGAGCCGCTGACCCCCGAGGAGATCGCCTCTGGCATCGTCGACATCGAGGAAGAGTGCAAGGACGATAAGCAGCTCCGCACGGACGCCTTCAACGCCTTCATGAAGCTCACCGAGCGCGACCTCATCTCCGATGAGCCGCTGTTCCGCGAGATGACCCGTTACTACTCCATGTACTTCAAGGGTGGTATGGGTGCCGAGGCCGTTCGCGACCTGCTCGCTGCCATCGACCTCCCCTCCGAGGCCGAGAAGCTCAAGGCCATCATCGCCGACGAGGACTCCCAGAAGCAGAAGCGCGAGAAGGCCGTCAAGCGCCTCGAGGTCGTTGACGCCTTCCTGAAGGGCGGCAACAGCCCCGCGAACATGATCCTGGATGTCATCCCGGTCATTCCGCCCGATCTGCACCCGATGGTCCAGCTCGACGGCGGCCGCTTCGCCGCGTCCGACCTCAACGACCTGTACCGTCGCGTGATCAACCGTAACAACCGACTCAAGCGCCTGCTCGACCTGGACGCCCCTGCGATCATCGTGAACAACGAGAAGCGCATGCTCCAGGAGTCCGTGGACGCCCTGTTCGACAACGGCCGTCGTGGTCGCCCGGTCTCTGGCCGTGGCGGTCGCCCGCTCAAGTCGCTCGCTGAGGCCCTCAAGGGCAAGCAGGGTCGTTTCCGTCAGAACCTGCTGGGCAAGCGTGTCGACTACTCCGGCCGTTCGGTAATCGTTACCGACCCCAAGCTGCTGCTGCACCAGTGCGGTCTGCCCAAGACCATGGCGCTGGAGCTCTTCAAGCCCTTCGTCATGAAGCGCCTGGTCGAGCTTGGCAAGGTCGAGACCATCAAGGGCGCCAAGCGCGCTATCGACCGCGGTGCCACCTTTGTGTGGGATATCCTCGAAGAGGTCATCGACGGCCGCGTCGTGCTGCTCAACCGTGCACCGACCCTGCACCGTCTGTCCATCCAGGCCTTTGAGCCGGTGCTGGTCGAGGGCAAGGCTATCCACCTGCATCCGCTGGTCTGCTCGCCCTTCAACGCCGACTTCGACGGCGACCAGATGTCTGTCCACGTGCCGCTGTCCAGCCAGGCTCAGGCCGAGGCTCGCGTGCTCATGCTCTCTGCGAACAACCTGCGCTCGCCGGCATCCGGCAAGCCGGTTAACATCCCTTCGCAGGACATGATCATTGGTGTGTACTACCTCACCCAGGTCCGCGAGGGTCTGCCGGGCGAGAACCACGTGTTCGCCAGCTTCGACGACGCGCTGCACGCCTATGACTGCCGCTCCGAGGTCGACATGCAGGCCAAGATCCAGGTTCGCGTGTCCGCTGCCGATGCCAACGTCATCAACGAGGACGGCACCCGTATCTTCCGCGTCAAGAACGGCAAGAACGAGTTCGTCGACTACGACGTCACCGGCAACAAGACCGCGCGCTTCGAGACCTCTATCGGCCGCATCATCTTCAACCGCCAGTGCCTGCCCGAAGACTATGAGTTCATGAACTACAAGATGGTCAAGGGCGATGTGGCCAAGCTGGTTGCCGACTGCTGCGATCGTTACCCCGAGGCCAAGGTCGGCCCGATCCTCGACGCCATCAAGTACTCCGGCTTCCACTACGCTACCCGCGCCGGCCTCACCATCTCGGTGTGGGACGCTCTCATCCCTGCCGAGAAGCAGGAGCTGCTCGATCGCGCCCAGGCCAACGTCGACCAGATCAACGAGTACTTCGAGGAGGGCTTCATCAACGAGACGGAGCGCCACATCGAAGTTGTTAACGAGTGGACCGCTTGTACCGATAAGGTTGCAGCGCTCATGCTCGACTTGTTCGACGAGGAGAACCCGCTCTACATGATGGCCGACTCCGGCGCCCGTGGTTCTAAGACCCAGCTGCGTCAGCTCGGCGGCATGCGTGGCCTGATGGCAGACATGTCCGGCGAGACGATCGACCTTCCCATTAAGGCGAACTTCCGCGAGGGCCTGCTGCCGCTCGAATACTTCATTTCGACCTACGGCGCCCGTAAGGGCCTGGTCGATACCGCATCCCACACCTCGGACTCTGGTTACCTGACCCGTCGTCTGGTCGACGTGGCCCAGGACGTCATCGTCCGCGAGGAGGACTGCGGTACGCACGAGGGCGTCACCTACAACCTCATCATCCCCGGCACCACCGACCTCAACACCGACCTCGTCGGCCGTTGCTTCATTGAGGACGTCGTGGCTCCCGATGGCACCGTGCTCTTTGAACAGGACGGCTACATCGAGAAGGTCGCCGACATCCAGAAGATGGTCGATGCGGGCCTTAAGAAGGTCAAGCTTCGCGCACTGCTCACCTGCCGCTCCAAGTACGGTGTGTGCCAGAAGTGCTACGGCTGGGATCTTTCCACCCGTCGTCCGGTCGCCATCGGTACCGCGGTCGGCATTATTGCCGCCCAGTCCATCGGCGAGCCCGGTACGCAGCTTACGATGCGTACCATTCACTCCGGCGGCGTCGCTGGCGTCGACGATATTACGCAGGGTCTGCCTACGGTCAGCCGTATGTTCGATATCGTCGGCAACGTCAACGAGAAGATCCTGGGTCGCGAGGCCGAGCTGGCTCCGTACTCCGGTCACCTCTCGATTAAGCCCGAGAAGTCCGAGTACGTGCTGACGCTCACCGACTCCGAGGATCACACCCGTGTCCTCGACGAGCGTCGCGTCCCCGCTTCGGTGCGCTTTATGCCCGAGATCGAGGACGGCTGCGAGGTTCGCGCCGGCGACCAGATCACCAAGGGCTTCGTCAACTTCCGCAACCTGCGCAAGCTGACCGACATCGAGTCGACGATGCACACCTTCGTCGAGAGCGTCAAGGACGTCTACACCAGCCAGGGCGTCGACCTGAACGACAAGCACATCGAGGTGCTCGCACGTCAGATGCTGCGTCGCGTTCAGATCACCAACCCCGGTGACTCCAAGTACCTGCTTGGTCAGTACGTCGACCGCTACGAGTTCGCTGACGAGGTCGAGCGCGTTGCCCGTCTGGGCGGTCAGGCTCCCGTGGCCGAGCCCGTCATCCTGGGTACGCTCAAGGTCGCGTCCAACATCGACTCCTGGCTGTCGAGCGCTTCGTTCATCCGTACCGCCGGCGTCCTTACCGAGGCTGCCATCGAGGGCAAGGTCGACCACCTGCTCGACCTTAAGTCCAACGTCATCGTCGGTAAGAAGATCCCGGCCGGTACCGGCCTCAAGCCGTACGCCAACGCCAAGCTGACGTATCGCACGGCCGACGGCTACGTGGACATCGACGGCCCGGCTTCGCCCAACGCCAAGTCGCTGCCCGAGTGGGCTCCTGTGGAGCTCAAGGACCTGGACGAGCAGCTCCCGCAGCAGCTCGACTGGGCCGGCTACGACGAGTTCGGCGGTGCTGACGGTTCGTTCACCCGCAACGGCCACACCATCTCCGCCGAGAAGGCTCGCCTGTACCTGTTCGACGACCTGGGCGTGTCGCAGCGCTGGACCAACAAGTTCAGCGAGGTCGGCATCGAGACGGTCGGCGACCTGGTTGGCAAGTCCGAGGAGGATCTGCTGCGCATTGATGGTATCGGTGCCAAGGCGATCGAGGAGCTCCGTGACGGCCTGGAGGCCCACGACCTGCTCTACATCCTCGAGAACAACGATGACGTTGCCGACGGGGAAGACCTCTCGCAGCTGCTGCAGATGGTCTTTAGCCCCGACGGTCCGGACGACATCCTGCTGGGCACCTCCGCCGCGCCGACGCATCACGCCGACGCCGACGAGGAGCTCCTGGGCGCCCCGATCGACGATAAGAAGGCTCCCGCCAACGGCGCGATCAACGAGGACATGGCTTCTCTCGACGAGCTGCTCAACCAGCTCGTGGACACTGACGACGCCGAAGAGGCCAAGGACAACGACGAGGAGTAACTAGTTCCGCCGTTCTAACGAACGGCGGCGATCTCCGTCGCTGCGCGGCCCCCAGAGCTACAATCTGTCATTCAAAAGGCAGGGCATGACCAAAAGGTCAATGCCCTGCCTTTTTCATGCCACCTTGTACGCTCTGGGGGCCGCTCGCTTGCGTATGCTCAACCTGTTGCGTTCCGTCGATCCCTTGCCAATAAGGGGCAGGGTTTTTTTGGTAGGTTATTCCTGCTTGAATTTGAAACATTTCGTTCGGTCAAAGCGTATCTATGGTGAGGGCCTCAGCAAGAAACATCAGCATCACCGGGAGGTGATTATGGAAGAACAAGCATTTAGACAGGCGGTCGAGGATTACCGTGATGTCGTGTTTCGAATCGCATTGACGTATCTGCGCGATCGTGCCGATGCCGACGATGTCGCTCAAGACGTCTTTCTGAAGTTACTCAAAAGCGATGCCCAATTTGAAAGCTGGGAACATCTTCGTCGATGGCTTATCCGGGTCACGATCAATGAATGCAAATCTCTCTTTCGAAAGCCATGGAGGCGTGTGGAGGATATTGAGAACCTGGCCGATTCGCTTTCGACGGCGCAGGAGGAGACCAAGGCGGTCCTGTCAGACGTTATGCGACTTCCGGAACGATTCCGTGTTCCCATCATGCTCTATTACTATCTGGGCTTTTCGACCTCAGAGATTGCCGAGTTATTGCATGTGCCAGCCGCGACTGTTCGAACGCGTTTGGCTCGCGGCAGATCGAAGCTCAAGTTCATCCTAGAGGAGGGCGACCGTGAAATCCAATCAAATCAAGCAGGCCTTCGAGTCCGTCCAAGCCGATAGCGATCTTGCTGACCGTGTTCTTTATGCCGCTGCTGGTGAGCCGCTTCGCCGAAAGGGTCACGCGAAGCCTCTGTATGTTGCCGTGATCGGATGCCTTGCCGGAGTGCTGGCGACCGGAGGGGTCGCCTACGCCGTCGTCAATTCCAGCTATTTTGCCTCTGCCTGGGGAAACCACGGCAACGGGGATTCCATTACCTGGACCAACGGCGGCTCATCGGGAACTAAATATACCTACACCAGAGAGTTTGGCGATGGCATCGCGCCCCAAAGCCTGGAAGGCGCAGTCCAGGAGGTTAATCTGTCCGTCGAGGGCAACGGCTATACGCTTGATATCCATGAGATGGCAATCGACCAAAACGGCTGCGGAGCCGTGACGTTTACGTTGTCCAATCCAAATGGAGTTAACTACTACAAGCCAGCAGCAGAGATTGGCGAACTTGTTCTCTATGGTGAAGAAGAGCAGGGCATCGGCACGCCCGATATGAAGTTCGGCGAGGAATGGCCTGACACACGCAGCACAATTGATAAGGACACATCAAGCGATACTGTCATTAATGGCACGATGTACTTTGCCGCTATGGATCGCGAGCGAGATTTGCAACATGCTGTCACCTGGAATATCCATTGGACCGAGGGTGAAGGTGAGAGTGCGAGGCGGTTTGAGGCGTCGACACCCGAGTTCAATATTGGAGCGTACGTCGATACAAAGGAACTCCGCTCCGGTGACTCGCCTCTTGAGATTAGCCCGTTTTCCATCCAGACGCACATCGATGATTTGGGCTATGAAGCAGTTGATAATAAGCTGACCGTCAGCTACAAGGATGGATCGGAGCAGATTATCGAAGATGACGACGCAGGGGTGTTCAACTTATATTTTTCTTATGGGCGCAATAGCGGAGAGAACATCTGGGTGCCAACGAAGTTGATTGATGTCGATCAAGTTGTCTCGGTAACCCTTGAAATTGCGAGGTATACATCAACAGGGGAGACCGAAACGAAAGAGCCCTTTACCATCGTCTATTCGTAAGATTTGGGGTCGCTTCCTACTAGGGGAAGCGGCCTCTTTTGCGTTAAATGGAAACGCCGCCGATTTCCATGCGACAGATGAGAGCAGATCACCGCTGGAGCGCGACGTTTCCCCAGATAAAACCGACCAAAATAAACCTGTCCCTATTTGGAAGGGAACGTTGCCCCGACAAGCACGTCGGATTCCCGGTCCGGGCGGCCCGCTGTTTAAGTTTGTCGCGAGTTCCGCACGCAAAGGAAAGCACTTAATGTGCTTTCCGTCTTGCGCAGGACTGTAGAGCAG
>CABSMV010000069.1 GCA_902478935.1 uncultured Collinsella sp.
ACGCGCATAAAGAAAGCCTCCCATTTCTCATGTCCAAGAAATGGGAGGCAGTTCACAACGCTGCCCGCGGGGCTTTTCCAAAGAACCTCTGAAAGGAGGCCGTTTCCAATTATGCCAAAAACTGCGGTGATATACGCCCGCTTTTCGTGCAACAAGCAGCGCGAGGCCTCGATAGACGACCAGCTGCGCGTGTGCCGCGACTGGTGCAAACGCGAGGGCTACGCCATCGTGGCGGAATACTGCGACTACGCCATAAGCGGGCGCACCGACGACCGCCCCGAGTTCCAGCGCATGGTCGCGAACGCTGGCGAGAGCGACATAGTGCTTGTGTACATGATGGATCGCTTCAGCCGTGGGGAGTACGACGCGCCCATATACAAGCGCGAGCTTGCCCAGCACGGCGTGAAGCTCGTCTCGGCGCTTGAACAGATACCAGATTCGCCCGAGGGCATCATTTACGAGAAGCTGCTTGAGGGCCTTGCGGCATGCGAGTCGAAGAAGACCGCGATCCGCACGAGGCGCGGCATGGAGGGCAACGCGCTCAAGTGCAAGACCAACGGCGTGCGCGTGTTCGGCTACGCCAGCAACGAGGCCGACGAGTACGTGATCGACGAGGACGAGGCCGCTTTCGTGCGCGAGGCGTTCAAGCGGCGCATAGCAAAGGAGACCACCAACTCGATAGCTCGCGACTTCGCTGCACGCGGGGTCAAGACCTCGCAGGGAAACCCGTGCGGCTACTCGATGGTCGAGCGGATGGTGAAGAACCGGAAGTACACGGGGCGCTACGAGTGGGGCGGCGTTGTCAAAGAGGGCGGCATGCCCGCGATCATCGACGAGGTGACGTTCATGGAGGCACAGGGCATACGCGCGGCCAAGGAGCGCAGCGTGGAGAGCTGGGGCGACTTCGCCCTTTCTGGCAAGGCGATCTGCGCGGGCTGCGGGCGCAACCTGCAAGGCGTGAGCGGGCGCGGGCGCGGCAACCGCAAGTACGAGTACTACCGCTGCCACGACGGATGCGTGAGGCCCGTCAGGCGCGAGGAGCTTGAGGGCGAGATCGTCAAGGCGCTGCGGGCTCTTCTGCAAGACCGCGAGGAGGCCTTGAGGATAGCCCGCATGGTGGCGGAAAGCTCGGACGGGGCAGAGGTGGCGGCGAGGCGCAAGCAGGCCGCCCAATCGCTCTCGGCCGCCGAGCGCGGCCTGAAGAACATCCTGAACGCCATCGAACAGGGCATAATCGCCCCGGGCGCGAAGGAGCGCATAGCGGAGCTTGAGCATCAGCGCGACCGCGCCAAGCTCGACCTTGAGGCGATCAGGGACGATCAGATAGACCCCGAGCGGCTGGCCGACTTCCTGCAATGCGGCTCCGCCCTGGACGACGAGACTCTATTGAAGGCGTTCGTATACCAGGCGAGCGTGAGCGACGAAGAGTGCATAGTGACGCTGAACTACGACGTGGAAAACAACGAACCCGCCAGACTTGACATCCAGCGGGTTCGTACAAAATGCAAATGGTGCCCCCAGCGGGATTCGAACCCGCGATATCCACCTTGAAAGGGTGGCGTCCTTGGCCGCTAGACGATGGGGACAGCGGGAAAGAGTATAGCAGACTTTTTTGCCGGCGCGTATATCGTTGGCAAACTGGAAAACCACCACAAAGGAGTAGGCTTCTATTCCGATTTTCAAATATCTCAATCTGTAACATCTGGGCGGGCAAATCGGCTCTATGTGTTACAGATCGAGACAGACGGCAGACGTCGGGACGAACATCTCATTCTGTAACAGTAAGACGACTTTTAACGGTCTAGATGTTACAGATCGAGACAAACCGCTGGGACGGGGCAAAACCACCACAAAGGTGCCTGTCCCCTTTGTGGTGGTTAGGTGCTAGGGGAGGAGCTTCATGGCGGCGTCGTGGGCGGCGTGCTCGTAGGTGTCGTCGAGAGACTTGAGCGGCAGCAGGGCTGTGGCCTGCGCATCGCCGCGGCGCTCGAGGGCGTGGGTAATGAGCCAGTCGGCGAGTTCGGGGTTCTTGGGTAGCGCTGGTCCGTGCAGGTACGTGCCGATGACGCCCTTGTAGATCAGACCCTCGAAGCCGTCTTCTCCGTTGTTGCCGGTGCCCGTGACGACGGACGTTCCAAGCGGCGTGGCATCTGCGTCGAGCAGAGTGCGGCCGCCGTGGTTCTCGAATCCCACAAAGGGCTCGGGCGCCAGGTCGGTCTTGACGGCGACGTTGCCGATCAGACGGTCGGAGCCGCGCACGGTCTCGGCGGCAATGATGCCCATGCCCTCAATGCGATCTTCGCCCATATAGTACGAACGGCCGAGCAGCTGATAGCTGCCGCAGATGGCGAGCAGCGAACCGCCGTCCTCAACATAGGTCGCGACCTTATCTTTTTGAGCGAGCAGCTCGTGTGCCACAGCCAACTGATCGCGGTCGGAGCCGCCGCCCATCATGACGATATCGGCATCATGCAGATCGAGCGCCTCGCCCATGCGGACCTCATCCACGCGAACGGGGATGCCGCGCCAGGCGCAGCGGCGCTCGAGGGCGATGACGTTGCCACCGTCGCCGTAGAGGTTGAGGGCATCGGGGTACAGATAGACGATGCGCAGGGGGCGCGAAAGCTCGACCGGCGCAATATCGGTGGGGACAGCGCTACCATCGGCGCGCGTTACGGCGTGGGAGGCAACCGAACTTGCATCGTCGTCTTTAAGCTCGTCGAGCTCCTTGACCAGCGGCGGAAAGGCCGTGTAGTTGGCAACGGCATAGAAAGTGTCGCCGGCGGCTTCATCCGCAACGGCACCGATCGCCTGCTCGATATTCGAGATGATGACGGCGTCAATGCCGGCGTACTTGAGGCGTACCTGCATATCATGTGCACGCGTGCCGCCGGCAAAGGCGACAAGCCCCGTTGTATCGGCGATGCGCTCAAAGTCGACGTCGTAGATCCACGAGACATCGTGGCCATCGGCATCGTTGTCGTTCAGGAAAAAGGCGCAGAGCCTGCCACCTGCTGTTTTAATGGACTGGATCTGGCGATCGAAGCCCACGGGATTCTTGGCCAGGTTTGCCTCGACGGTACGGCCGGCGATATTCCAACGGCCCATGCGACCACCTGCTGGCACGTAGGCGTCGAGCGTGGGCTGCAGGCGTGCGGCGTCTACGCCCAGCTCGCGCGCCGCAAAGAAGGCGGCGGCAACGTTGTAGACCATGTACAGGCCGTTGTAGCGTGTGGCGATGTGTGCGGCAGCCGCGTCGGGCGCAGATCCAAAGACCAGGTCAAAGCCGTAGCCGTCGCAGCCAAGCTCCACGCCCGTCACACGGCGGACCAGTGCGGGGCGTGCCCAACCGCACGAGGGGCAATGGTAGGCGCCGAGTTGACCATACTGCACATAGTCGTACTCCAACGGGGCGTTGCACTGCGAGCAAAAGCGCGAGTCGCTAATGCGGTCGGACTCGGTGTCGGTGGCGCCGTCGATGCCAAAGGCAATACTCGCATTGGGAACGCGCGCGGCAATCGAGGCGCACAGCGGGTCGTCGGCGTTGTAGATGAGCGTCGTTGCCGGCGAAAGCTCCAGCGCGTGGGCGATGACCTCCTGGGTGTGATCGATCTCGCCATAGCGATCTAGCTGGTCGCGGAACAGGTTGAGCAGCACGAAGTACGTCGGCTTGAGCTTGGGCAGAACGCGTACGGTGTAGAGCTCGTCGCACTCAAAGACGCCCACGCGCTTGCCGCCGCCGGCTCGCTTGAGGCCGCTGCGCGCTTCGAGCAGTGCGCCCACCACACCAGGTTCCATATTGTTGCCGGCACGGTTGCACACCACGGTAGCACCGCTGGCAGCAACGGCGTCGGCGATGAGGTTGGAGGTGGTGGTCTTGCCATTAGTGCCGGTGATCACTACGCTGCGGTCGACCAGGCTCGCGAGGTCGCTTAGCAGCCCGGGGTCGATCTTCATAGCGATGCGGCCGGGAAGCACGCCGCCCTGGCGCTTGAGGATGGAGCGCAGTCCCCAGCGGGCGATATCGCTCGAGGTGCAGGCGAGAGATGAGCGGAAGTTCATGAAGCCGTTCCTAACATAGATGACATGGTCGGGGCGATCGCGTCGCTAAAAGCCGTAGCGGCGCGCAAATTCCTGGGCAAGCTGCGATACGTCTTCGCAGGCGTTGGCCCAGGGGGCAAAGTCGGGGGTGTCCGAGATAATGCCGTCGGCTTCCCAAACCGCCTGGTGCGAGAGGTCCCAGGGGTCGCGTGGCTCGGGTCGGCAGGGAAGGTACGGCGTCTGGTACACCGGATTCAGCAAGAAGAACGCGCCGCCCTCGCAACGGTTAGCGAACTCACGCAGCGCGCGCGTCGCCGGGCGCATCTTGTTTGTTTTGAACAGCAGGATCGTGCGGGCGAGCAGGTACCAAGGAGAGTTTTCGAGTGCGTCTGCCCCCATCTGTTCCTCGAGCTGATGTGCCAGGGCAAAAAAGCCGTCCTGGTCTTCCAAGCGGGCGAGGGCGAGCAACACGGTGCCGGCAGCTCGGGTGGGATAACCTTCTGCCTTAAGGACGCGGCGGGCGTAGTTGGCAGCAGCACGGTAACGAGCGCTCGCCATGCACAGCTGCGAGATGGCCTCGAGCGTGTGAAGCCAGCCAATAAGCGCCGGCTCGCTCACGGTAAGGTCTGCTGCGGTGACACCGTCGGCCAAAACACTATTGGCCCAGTAGTGCGGAGCCTCCATATCAAACCCGGGCACGCTCTGTTGCAGGTAGTCGGCCGTGCTCGCCTCGAGCTTCATCAGGTCGCCCAGGCAAGCATCGACGGGCGTGTCCGCCAGGATGATGGCGAGCAACTGCGCATCGACGGCAAGTGCATCGACGCGGACGATCTTGAGCAGCTCATCGCGCATATCGTCGAACAGACGGTTGCGCGTCTGCTCAAACTCCTCGTCGCTGCCCATGTCTTCGATGCGACGAAGCTCGTCAAGCAAATGACGATGAACGCCGGCATAGGACAGCAGCGCCTGGGCATGCTCGGTCTGCGCATACTTGTGAGGGTTTGCGCTGATGTCGTTATGGACAAGCTCGCGTGCTGCATCGGTGAGTTCGGGGTGCGACGCCAGATAGGTGCGCTCCAGGTAGGCGGGGATGTAGACGCTCGGATCCATTAGAGGTCTCCTCCCTTAAACGGCAATCCCTGCTCGGCCGCGCGTAGGATGCGCTCGTCGATCTGGGAGCGCACGATGTCGTTGGTGGCGACCCAGGCGGCAAAGCTGGCGTTGTCGGGCGCGCCTAGGCCCTCCTGCAGCACCGGCGTCGCCTCGGACAGGGCAAGGACAAGCTCATCGGTGGAGCCCGGACCTACGTTGACGCGGGCATAGACGCCATCGGGAAACTCGGTTTGGAAGTAGAGCGCCTCGGCTGCGTGCGGGCATGAGCGCACCAGGATGCGCAGGTAGTGCTCGGCGCCCTCGTAATCCAGCTCGCGCCAGGCTGCGCTCATCAGCGCGATGAGCGTCCACGGGTCCAAGTCGCGCTCTGCATCCTTGGGACGGCGGCGCAGCGGGGTATTCGCGAGGTACGGTACGGAGTGGGCAGAGCGAAAGCGCTTGAGCTCCTCGACGGGGTATTCGAGCTTTGCCATGGCAAGCATCGCGGTATGACGGACGCCAGCGGGGTCGTTGGGTGCAAAGTCCAGGCTGCGATTCGCGGCATCCAGCGACATGCGGTAGCGGCCGCTAATGAGCGCGCGCGATGCCAAGGCAGCAAGCCAGCGCAGGTAGGGACGGCGGGTCAGGTCGCCTGCGGCCTCACGCTCGTAGGGGTCCTGCGCCGAGGCAATCTTGAGCGCCAGGTCGTGCTCCACCTCGTCGCACTTGGACACCAGATACTGCACGTATTCCTCGTTGGATTCGGCTGTGAGCGCCGTCAGCATGCGCTGGGCATCCCAGTTGGCCGGATCGAGCGCGGCTGCCTCGCGGAGCATGTTCTCGGCGGCTGCCTCTTCTTGCTCTGCCTGGGCGTCGTCGGGGATAAAGGGGATGCGGTAGTCGACAGCTTCGACGACCTTGGCGATGAGGTGCCCGGCGCGGTCGCGATCGTGCACGATGAGCGGTGCGGGGTTGCGGGTGAATTGCTCCATCAGACGCTCTACGGCGGGGCCGTCGGTGAGTGGAATATTGTTGCGGCGCAAGGCCTCAAGAACGAGGCGATGGCAATCCTCTTGAATGGGATCGAATGCCATGGGGCCTCCTTTGCTGCGGTTAGGGTTCAAATGTCTCTATATAAAGTTCTAGTTTACCCGCATGTGGCACACCGGGGGTGCCGCACTTGGACTTGCACCTTTGCACCACGAAGACGGATGTCGCACAAATGTCGGCACCTCGGGTGCGCGGGTGGTATCACAGTGCCGTAAACGGTCGATTTTTGGCGGCGAACGGGGCACATTTTTGAGGGGCACAGCCCTGCCCGGGATATGTAGTCAACCTTGATAAAACGTTTGCCCAGCTTGGGGTACGAATGCCCCACAAGAGTCTTCAGGGATAGAAAAAACGTTTCATCATTGTCGGCTTTAGGTGAATAACTGACCAACCAGAACGGTAAAATAATGTTTGTCTGAGCGTTGAGACGTTTGGACATCGTGCATTGCCATCGCCGGCAACGCGCAAACCGGTCCTAACGGAGCCAATTGGGTGCTCCGTTATATACGCAAGTCTAAGAGGGGCTTGTTTAGGAGGCACAGTATGGGACGTTTTACCAATCCTCGCGATCTGTACTTTGGTGAGGGCGCTCGCCACGAGGTGAAGAACCTCAAGGGCAAGAAGGCCATCATCGTTTCTGGCGGCAGCTCTATGCGCCGCGGCGGGTTCCTGCAGGACGTTGAGGCCGACCTTAAGGAAGGCGGTTTCGAGGTCAAGCTGTTCGAGGGCGTCGAGTCCGACCCGTCCATCGAGACGGTCATGAAGGGCGCCGAGGCCATGCGCGAGTTCGAGCCCGACTGGATTATCGCCATCGGCGGCGGCTCGCCCATCGATGCCGCTAAGGCCATGTGGGTCTTCTACGAGTATCCCGAGGAGTCCTTCGATAACATCATCCAGCCGTTCAGCTTCCCCGAGCTGCGTCAGAAGGCTCACTTCTGCGCCATCTCCTCTACCTCCGGCACCGCTACCGAGGTCACTGCCTTCTCCGTCATCACCGACTACGCCAAGGGCATCAAGTACCCGCTGGCCGACTTCAACATCACCCCTGATGTCGCCATCGTCGACCCCGAGCTCACCTACACCATGCCCGCCAAGCTGTGCGCTCATACCGGCATGGACGCTCTGACCCACTGCATGGAGGCCTACGTTTCCACCTGCGCCTCTATGTTCACCGACGCCAACGCTCTGCACGGCATCCGCGAGATCGTCGAGTGGCTGCCCAAGTCCTATGCTGGCGACCATGAGGCCCGTCAGCACATGCACGAGGCTCAGTGCATCGCCGGTATCGCCTTCTCCTCGGGCCTGCTCGGCATCGTTCACTCCATGGCTCACAAGACCGGTGCTGCCTTCGAGAACGGCCACATCATCCACGGTGCCGCTAACGCCATGTACCTGGGCAAGGTCATCCAGTGGAACTCCAAGGATCCCCGTGCTGCCGAGCGTTACGCTTACGTGGCCAAGGAGATCCTGCACCTTCCCGGCGAGACCAACGAGGAGCTCATCGCTGCGCTCGTCCAGAAGATCCGCGACCTCAACGACCAGCTCAACATTCCGCAGTCCATCAAGGATTACGCGAATGGTGGCGTGAAGGTCGACGCTGAGAACCCGCAGATGGTTTCCGAGGAGGAGTTCCTCGCCAAGCTGCCCGAGATCGCCGCGAACGCCGAGCAGGACGCCTGCACGCCCGAGAACCCGCGTGAGACCAAGGCTGCCGACTTCGAGAAGATCCTCAAGGCCTGCTACTACGACACCGACATCGATTTCTAATCGACTCTTGTTATCGTAACGAGGGGCTCCGCACGTATCCGTACGGAGCCCCTTTCTTTTTTAGAGAATGGGATAGTTATGGCTGCAATTTTCAATAGCCCCAGCAAGTACATCCAGGGTCCGGACGAGCTCGCCAAGCTCGGCTCCTATGTCGAGCCGCTCGGCGCTAAGGCCCTCGTCATCGTGACGCCTTCGGGCAAGAAGCGCGTCGGTGCCAAGATCGAGGGCGGCTTTGCCGAGGCCAAGGCCGAGCTGCTGTTTGAGGACTTTAACGGCGAGTGCTCCAAGGGCGAGGTCGATCGCCTGGTTGCGCTCGCTCGCGACAACGGTTGCGATATCGTCGTCGGCGTCGGTGGCGGCAAGATCCTCGACACCGCGAAGGCCGTCGCCTATTACCTGGAGTCCCCGGTTATCATTTGCCCCACCATTGCCTCGACCGATGCACCGTGCTCGGCACTTTCGGTGCTTTACACCGATGACGGCCAGTTCGATAAGTACCTCTTCCTTAAGGCAAACCCCAATATCGTCCTGATGGATACGACGGTTATCGCGGCGAGCCCGGTGCGCCTGACGGTTTCCGGTATGGGCGATGCGCTCGCAACCTACTTCGAGGCCCAGGCGACGCACGATGCCGACGGCGGCACCTGCGCTGGCGGCAAGGGCGGCATGGCTGGTCTGGCGCTCGCCAAGCTCTGCTACGAGACGCTTATGGCCGATGGCGTCAAGGCCAAGGTTGCGCTGGAGAAGGGTGCGCTCACGCCTGCCGTCGAGCATATCATCGAGGCCAATACGCTGCTTTCGGGCATTGGCTTTGAGAGCTCGGGTCTCGCTGCGGCCCATGCCATCCATAATGGCTTGACGATGCTGCCCGAGTGCCACAGCATGTATCACGGCGAGAAGGTCGCCTTCGGCACCATCGTCCAGCTGGTACTCGAGGATGCCCCGACTGAGAAACTCGAGGAAGTCTTGGGCTTCTGCATTGAGCTGGGTCTGCCGGTCACGATGAAGGAACTTGGCGTTGCCGAGCTTACGCGCGAGAAGGCCATGATTGTTGCCGAGGCCGCCTGCGCGCCCGAGGACACCATGTGCAACATGCCGTTTGAGGTGACGCCCGAGATGGTTGCAAACGCCATTCTGGGTGCCGACGCACTGGGTCACTACTATCTCATGGATGAGTAAATCAAGCTAAGGAAGGGGCAAAGCCAACAGATGGCTTTGCCCCTTTTTGCTATGGTGCAAAGGGGTCAGGTTACTTTGCACCAATCGTTGTTTGATGAAGGACGGATTCTCGTATGGCGCTTCCTATGGTTTACGGCGGTCCCGGCCGGTATGTTCAGGGGCCGGGCGAACTGTCGCGTCAAGGCAAGTATTTGTCATGGTTGGGCTGCGCTGCCTATGTCTTGTTTGACCAGGGCACCGAGGATCGGCTGTGCAGGCAGATCGTCGATGGATTTCTGGACGACGATCTGAGTGAGCCGTTCTTTAAGATTTATGACGGTCCGTGTACGGAAGAGGCCGTTGTCGAAATGGCTAAGGAAGCCCAGGCCGAGTATTGCGACATGGTGGTGGGTATTGGCGGCGGCAAGATGCTCGATATCGCCAAGGCCGTTGCGTTTTATGCCGAGTTGCCGTTGTGCGTATACCCCACGGCGGCTTCGATGGACGGTCCGTGCAGTGCGATTTCGGTGCTGTATCACGAGGATGGGTCGTTCGACCGCTACCTGATGCTCGAGAAGAATCCGGACCTGGTCGTGGTCGATACCAACGTGGTCGCGGCGGCCCCACTGCGTATGACGGTCGCTGGCATGGGCGATGCGCTGGCAACGTACTTCGAGGCGCGTTCGTGCGCCGCGGCGCACGGCGTCAACGAACACGGTGGCGCGCCGGGACACTTGGCCTTGGTTGCGGCTCGTGCCTGCTATGACACACTCATGGAGTGCGGCGTCGCTGCCAAGCGTGATCTCAAAAAGGGTCGTATATCGCCGGCGGTTGAGCGCCTGATCGAGTGCAATATTCTGCTCTCGGGTGTTGGCTTTGAGAGCGGTGGCCTAGCGCTTGCCCATGCCATCGCCAACGGCCTGACGATTCTGCCCGAGTGCAAGGCCATGCATGGTGAGGCCGTAGCGTTTGGCCTGGTGGTGCAGCTGCGCCTGGAGCGTGCACCCGAGCTTGATCAGGTGCTCGAGTTTTGCCAGCGCGTCGGTCTGCCGACGACGCTCGAGGAGCTGGGCCTTGACGAGATTTCCGATGCCGACCTGATGAGCGTTGCAGATGCGGCCTTTAGAAACGAACGCAATTTGGCTAACGAACAGGCCAAGGTGACCAAACAAAAGCTCGTGCAGCTCATGTGCGAGGCATAGCTTGGCGCTTGATTGACCTTGTGCAATCGAGGCGGAGATAAGCCATAGACTATTTGCCTCAAAGGTGCTCCGCGTGTAATTTGCCCGAGGCACGGGCCGATAGCGTATCATTATCTCTTGCTTGTTTGCACTGCTCAGGGAGGGGCCGCGCATGGCGCAGGAACACGATCTGTTTGATGACATTATCGAGATCAGCAAGGGTTTCGACTTTCTTAAAAACCCGCTTGGCGGCGTGACCGATGCACTCGATCCGTCGGCGCCGCAGTGGAATCCTGCCGACTACAAGGAGCGCCCGCGCGGCAATACCATTCCGTGCCTGACCTGCAAAAACGAAAAGAGCGGCTGTACCGCGTGCATGGACGTGTGCCCGGTCAACGCTATCGAGGTCGAGGAAGACGCCATTGAGATCCTCGACTCCTGCCGCAAGTGCGGTCTGTGCGCCGCTGCCTGCCCGACCGAGGCGATTATC
>CABSMV010000070.1 GCA_902478935.1 uncultured Collinsella sp.
GTATATAGTCCGTTGGCATAAATACAACAATCCATGACTCTTTTTGTCATGGATATCTCGCCGCTACAACAATCCTTTGGTCTACGCTGCAAAGAACTCAGATCAGAGTCTGGTTTCTCACAAGAGCAATTTGCGAACCGCATTGACATGGACAGGTCTTACTACGCCTTGATAGAGGTCGGGCGAAGAAATGTCAGTCTTTCTAACCTCTCTAAAATTGCCAATGGATTCAACATATCAATTGCTGCACTTATGACTGGTGTATCCGATAAATCGGATTAGTCCATCAATCAGCGAACGAAGTGAGCGAATAAATCGGCGGCGTAGCCGGCGGCAAGGACACGGTACGTGGCCGCGCAGCGAGCTCCGCGAGCGAAGGGGACGGCATCGCCGTCCCTATTTCTTTTTAATCTATTTCTCTATTAATTGGTTTCACCAAACTGGGTATTACACAAGCTTCTGAGCAGGCTTTTTATCAAATAATTCAAAGCTACCGAATCATCAAAATGGTGAAATTATTTACCCAAAAGAGGGAAGCACATCACCAAAATGGAACCGACCAACAGCTGTTGAAAACTTTTATCCCCAAAATGGTGATTTCCTGTTTTCAGTGGAAAACTCGGGAAGTCATAATATTTACTTACCAGATTTACAAACGAAAGCGGTTCTTAGTCCCAAAACCAGAACAGGTCAGAAGCAAAAATAACTCCTGACCTGCGATTTTCCTGGTGCCCCCGGGCGGATTCGAACCGTCGACACCCGCTTTAGGAGAGCGGTGCTCTATCCCCTGAGCTACGGAGGCATGTTGTACTAGTGTAGCAGATTTACTGCATCGCCATACGTCGCATGACTAGACTTCGAAGTTGCGGTGGAATAGTTCCTGTCTGAAGCATCTAAAGCCGTATTTAGAAACTATTTCACCGCAACTTATGAGGAGCTAGTTGCCTTTGTGGAAGAGGCCTTTGATGACGGAGGGGATGCTCTTGGCGCCCTTGGCCGTCACATCGATAAAATCGGGCGAACGCACAAGCTTATCCTCGTCGACGTACTTGCGGACCGCGCGCAACGTCTCTTTGTCGTCGCGCGTCGAAAACGTAAAGTGACCGTTGTCCTTGGTGAAGATGGCAAAACGCGTAATCTTCTTGGTGCCGCGCAAAACCTCGGCGGCAATATAGTCGACCTCGTCCCACGGGATTTGAATATAATCCTCGGGATTGCGCTCGTTGTAATACTCAAACGCCTTATTGCCCACCATCACGTTACCGTGGCTGGTAAGCCCCATCAGGCAGGTTGCCGGCGTTGCCAGATCGACCGTGCTGTTCTGAGATTGCGCCATACGCGCCTCGCCCTCCAATAAAAACAATCGGACCGCATCCAGTGTACCCACCGGGTGCGGTCCGTTTCAATGGCTCAAAAGCCCTTACCTAGCAACTCTCGGTCTTAAGCCGAAGCGTGCTTACATGAAGCCGCAGAAGCGACCGATGATGCCGACGGCGAAGAGAGCCAGGATGATGACGATCGGGCTGACCTTCTTCTTGAGGAGCTTGCAGACCAGCAGGGTCAGGCACACGGCGGCAAGGCCGGGGATGAGCTGATCGAGGTTGGCCTGAAGCGTGGTGACCTTCATCTGATCAAGGGCGGTAGCACCGACGGAGTTGTACATCGTCAGCGCTTCCTTGATACCCTCGGAACCGGAGGGCAGGCTAGCCCAGTCGATAAAGGCGCCAGCAGACTGCTTGACCGTGGAGACGATCGGGGTGAAGGAAATGGACACCCAGCGCTCGACCAGGGCGCCGATGATGAACATACCCAGGATGGAAGCGCCCTCGGTGACCTTGCCCATCAGACCACCGGAGAGGTCCTTGGCGATGGAGGAGCCGACCTTGTAGCCAAACTCCTGCGTGTACCACAGGAAAGCGTAACGGATGATGTTCCACGCGAAGAAGAACAGCAGCGGACCGACGATGCTGCCGGACATGGCCAGGGAAGCGCCCAGAGCGCCCAGAATCGGGCGAAGGGTGAACCAGAAGACGGGGTCACCGACGCCGGCGAGCGGGCCCATCATACCGACCTTGACGCCCTGGATGGCGACATCATCGATCGGAGCACCGTTGGCGCGCTCCTCCTCGAGGGCGAGGGTAACGCCAATGACGGGGGCGGAAACATAGGGGTGGGTGTTATAGAACTCCAGGTGGCGCTTAAGAGCGGCAATCTGGTCATCCTTGCTGGTGTAGAGCTTCTTGATCGCAGGGATCATTGCGAAGCACCAGCCGCCGTTCTGCATACGCTCGTAGTTCCACGAGCCCTGAAGGAACTGATGACGGAAGCAAACCTTCTTGCGGTCAGCCTTGGTGAGCTGAATCTTGTTCTCTGCCATATGTATCACTCCCCTCCTACTCGTAATCGTTCAGAATGTCGCCGAGCGGGTCGCCGGAGCCACCGCCCATGCCGCCACCCTGCTTGGCCAGATCCTTAAGGCCAAGGTAGATGAGGGCAAGGGAGATGCCGATGAGACCAAGGGCGATCAGCGTGAGCTGAGGGATGGCAGCAAGGACAAAGCCGAGGACGAAGAACGGCCAGGTCTCCTTGGTGGCCATCATGTTGATGACCATGGCGTAACCGACGGAAGCGACCATGCCGCCGCCGACAGCCATGCCGCCGGACAGCCAGTCGGGCATAGCGTTAAGCGCGTTGGTAACGGCCTCGGCCGGGATGACGCACAGAAGCACTGCCGGGATGGCGATACGAAGGCCCTGCATGAGGATGGCAGCATACTGCCAGCGCTCGATGCCGGAGAAGTCGCCCTTCTCGGCGCAACCGTCCATGGCGTGAGCGATGGCGGTAGCAATGGTACGGCAGATCATGGTCAGGAACAGACCAGCGACCGACAGCGGGACGGCGACGGCGATAGCGGTGGTAACGGCCTTGGCCGAATCGGTGGCGCCACCGTTGAGGGCGAGCACCATGATGATCGAAGAAGCGACCGAGGCCAGAGCGGCGTCAGGCGCGACAGCGGCGCCGACGTTAGCCCAGCCAAGGGCCATCATCTGGAGCGAACCGCCCAGGAGGATGCCCTCCTGAAGGTGACCGGTTACGAGACCGATAAGCGTGCATGCCACGAGCGGCTGATGGAACTGGAACTCATCCAGAATGCCTTCCATACCGGCAAGCAACGCGACAATCGCAACAAGCAGAATAGTGATTGCAGACATGTATCGGACCCTCCTTTACTATGCTTGAGCGGCCAGTTCGGCCTTAGCTTTCTTCAACATGGCGTCGAGATCCTCGGAGGAATCAGAAGGAACCTTGCGGACCTCGAACTTGACGCCCTTGGCCTTAAGGGCCTCGAGAGTCTTGACGTCGTCATCGCCCATAGCGACGGCGTTGGTAACGACGACCTTGCCCTTGGAGTGAGCCATGGAACCGATGTTGACTTCCTTGATGTCGACGCCGGCCTCGATGGCCTTGAGCAGATCCTGCGGGTTCTCAAAGAGCAGCATGGCCTTGGTGTCACCAAAGCGCGTGTCCTTGACGACCTCGGCCATCTTCTTGATGGGCACGACGTTGGCATGGACTCCCGGAGGGGCAGCCTGCTCGATCATGGTCTTGCGGAGCTCGTCGTGAGCAACGCCGTCGGAAACCACGATGATGCGGTTGGGGTTGATCTGCTTGGTCCACGTGGTGGCCACCTGACCATGAAGCAGACGGGTGTCGATACGGACGTGGGCAATCTTGATGTGCCCGTCGCCGATGACCGTTCCCGGAGGGATGGCGCCTGCAGGAGCAGCGGCGGCCGCAGCCGGCTTCTTCTCCTCGGGCTCCAGAGACTCGGGCTTGACGCGCACGCCAGCCTTAGCCTCAGTCACGAGATGTTTTGCGATCGCATGTGCAGTGTTCTTTGCGTCAAAGCGCTGCGAATATGCCTCGATGAGCATAGGCAGGTTGACACCGGTGACGATAGCCCAGGAATCGTGGCCCTCGATGAGCCCGCTGATCTGGTTGAACGGCGTGCCGCCCCACAGATCAACGAGGAAGAGCACCTGCTCCTGATCCTCGAAGGAAGCGACTGCTTCCTCGACCTTGGCACGGAAATCGTCGGGGCCCATGCTCGGCTCGAGCGAGACCACGGCAACAGACGGTTGATCGCCAAAGACCATCGAGCCCGTCTGCTTGATTCCAGCTGCCAAGTCCCCGTGGCTAGCAAGAACAATACTTACCATCACATAACCTCCTTTTTGTCTACGTATTTCCTACACGACATGAAAGGAGTATAGCTGTTTGGTTTGTGGAATTATAGCTAAATCCGCAAAAGGTTGGATTATTTGTTTAAATGTCTAGGTTTGTTACAAGTTGATTACGTTACTGCTTTTTGACTCATTACACGACAAGGCGTCGCTCATCAAGCCATGCATTTTACAGATACAAGCAGGCTGTTCATTAATATCGATTTTAGGCAAGCGCGAATGCGCTTGTACTGCCGCTATTTTGTTTAAACAGACATGGCTTGACTATTTTCGTGACTTATGTTCTATGAAACCACTCAAAATAGTTGCGGTGGAATAGTTCTTGTTTAAGAGCCAGAAGGCTGAATTTAGGAACTATTTCACCGCAACTTATAGGGAATCCTAGGCGATGTGGAGGGGGTTGGCGGCGTCGACGGCGTCGGGGACGTCGGAAGGACCGTCGGGGACAGCGTCTGCCGGGTCCTCGTCGGGGGTCTCGATCTGCTTGATCATGACCTCCTGGCCCTGCAGCAGGTATGTCTCGCCGCTACCGCAATGGGGACAGGTCTTGCCGTGCTCGACCGTCGCGTAGTCGCAACCACACGCCTCGCAATGTGTCACGGCCTCGACGGGCTCCACGATAAGCTCCGCGCCCTGCGCGATGGGCTTTTTATCTACCGCCCAGCGCCAAGCGTCGAGCAGCAAGTCGGGAACGACGCCCGAGACCTCGCCCAGCAGCAACGTCACGCTCGAAACGCGACGCACGCCATTGGCGCGCGCCACGTTCTCGACATCGCGAATGATGTGGTAAACGATCCCCAATTCATGCACTTTTTCTTCCGCCGTTCCCGTTATGGCTACTTACTTGCGACCGAACTTAATCTTGATGGCGCGCTTGAGCGCATACTTGCCGAGGCTTGGGAGCTTTTGCTCGTATTTGACCATCGTTGAGCACTCGGGGCGGTCGCGATCCAGATGGATAGCGTCAAACGCGCACTTGGTGGTGCACAGGCCGCAGCCGATGCACTTGTTGGGGTCGACGATCGAGGCGCCGCAGCCCAGGCAGCGGGCGGTCTCGGCGCGCACCTGCTCCTCGGTAAAGGTCTCAACATACTCGCTAAACGGCGCAGCCTTCTCGCGTTCGCGGTCCACATGCGCAACCTCGCGGCTCGCGTTGTCGTAGCTCTCGAGCACAACGTCGTCGCGGTCGAGCGCGGTGTAGCGGCGCTGATTGCGGCCGATGGTGAGCGTGGAGCCCGGCTGCACAAAGCGATGGATGGACACCGCGGCCTCGTGGCCGGCGGCGATAGCGTCGATGGCAAAGCTGGGGCCGGTGTAGACGTCGCCGCCCACAAAGATGTCTGGCTCGGCGGTCTGGTAGGTCTGGGGATCGGCAAGGGCACCCTGGCCGCGGCCGAGCTCCACCTTGGAGCCAGCCAGCAGGTCGCCCCACACAATGGACTGGCCAATCGACATGACGACACGGTCGGCATCGACACGGCGCAGATCGTTCTCGTCGTACTCGGGCGCAAAACGGCCCTCGTCGTCAAAGACACGCGTGCAGCGCTTGAAGGTGATACCGCACACACGACCGGCCTCGTCCAGGTGAATCTCCTTGGGGCCCCAGCCGCAGCTGATGTGAGCGCCGTCCTCAACGGCCTCGCGACGCTCCTCCTCGCTGGCGGGCATCTGCGCCTCGCTCTCCAGGCAGAACATCTCAACGTGCTCGGAACCCAGACGGCAGGCGTTGCGGGCAACGTCGATGGCCACGTTGCCGCCGCCCACCACAATGGTGCGGCCGGACAGGGAATCGATCTTGCCGCTGTTAACCTCGCGAAGGAAGTCGACGGCCACGGTCACGTCCTCGGCATCCTCACCCGGAATGCCGGCAAGGCGGCCGCCCTGGCAGCCAATGGCAACGCAGAAGGCCTTGAAGCCCTGCGCGCGCAGCTCGTCGAGCGTCACGTCTCGACCGACTTCCACGCCATAGCGGAACTCGGCACCCATCAGGCGAATGACCTCGACCTCGGCCTCAATGACGTCCTTCTGCAGCTTAAAGCTGGGAATGCCGTAGGTGAGCATGCCGCCCGGGCGCTCGTTTTTCTCGAACACGACGGGCTTGTAGCCCTTCTCGGCCAGATAAAAAGCGCAGGACAGGCCGGCCGGACCGGCACCGATGATGGCAATCTTCTGATCGAAGCCGCCGGCACGCGTCGGGGTCACCACAGGTGGGACATAGCGGGTCGCGGCATCCAGATCGCGCTGGGCGATAAACTTCTTGACCTCGTCGATAGCCACGGCGGCGTCCACACGGCCGCGGGTGCAGGCATCCTCGCAGCGGCGGTTGCACACACGGCCGCAGATAGCGGGCAGCGGGTTCTCGCGCTTAATGAGTGCTAGGGCCTCGTCACAGCGACCCTGAGCCGCGAGCTTCAAATAGCCCTGAACGGCAACGTGCGCGGGGCAGGCCGTCTTGCAGGGAGCGGTGCCGGACTCATGCGTCTCGATGCGGTTGTCGTTGCGGTAGTTGGGCGACCACTTGGTGTGGTCCCACTTGGTGGCGTCGGGCAGCTCCTGGCGCGGATACTCGGGCACCTGTCCGCCGGCCTTTTTGCTGCAGAGCTTCTGGCCGAGCTTGGCGGCGCCGGCCGGGCACACCTCAACGCAGCGACCGCAGGCCACGCACTTGTCCTTCTCGACCTTGGCGACATAGGCCGAGCGCGACAGGTTGGGCGTGTTGAACAGCTGAGAGGTGCGCAGGGCATAACATACGTTAACGTTGCAGTTGCAGATAGCGAAGATCTTGTTCTCGCCGTCGATGTTGGTGATCTGGTGCACAAAACCGTTGTCCTCGGCCTGGCTCAGGATGTCGTAGACCTCGTCGCGCGTCACGTAATGGCCACGGTCGGTCTCGACCACGTAGTCGGCCATATCGCCCACGGCAATGCACCAGTCGGCGGGGTCGTCGGCGCAGCCCTCACCCATCACGCGACGGCTCGCGCGGCAGCTGCAGGTGCTAGCGGCATATTTGCCATCGTATTTGTCGAGCCAATGCTCGATATGCTCGATCGGCACCGAGGTGCTCGAAGCATCGATAGCCTTCTCGACCGGAATGACATGCATGCCGATACCGGCGCCTCCGGGCGGCACCATCGGCGTGGCCTTGGACAGCGGTCCCTTGGACGCCTGCTCAAAGAACTTGGCATAGACCGGATGCTCCTCGAGCTGACTCACGCGCATGTTGAGGAACTCGGCGGAACCCGGCACCAGCATGGGCAGCACCCACTGCTTGGCGCGCTCGGGGTTTTCCCAGTTGTACTCGAGCAGACCCGTGTAGCTCATGTCGTCGAGCATCTTCTCGATATCGGCTTCGGGCATGCCGGTGAGCTTGACCATCTCGGGCAGCGTATAGGGACGGCGCATCTTCATCTTGCAGAGCACTTCGGCCTGCTCGTCGGTTGCGGCCTCGGCAAACGACCGGTACTCGTAGCCCAGCAGCTCATCGCGATGCAGCAGACGGTTGGTGCAGTGCTCGCACAGCTTGACGATTGCCTCGCGCGGATGCTCCGGCAGCGGCGGCACGAACTCTGCGCCGATATCGGGCTCGGTATAGCTAATCCCCGGTCCGTTGAGAATCATGGTTGTCCCTTCCCTTGCCACAGCCCGGCGAGACCGCGGCACCCCTCTTTTTTGCAGGCCGGGCATGCCCCCATGCCGTTCACCCGCCATTAGTTGACATTGTGTCAAAAATAGTATTGACGAACCGTCAACAATATTCAAGACTGTTAGGCGAACGGTCAGGCAAAAGAGGATGAAAGGCGGCAAAACATGGGCAACAACACAGCGGGTACCTCTGTGGTCGATGCCGTCCCCGCATCCGATAGCGCGGCAAAGCGCCTGACGGGCGACGAACGCCGTCGCGAGATCCTCGATGCCGTGCGCACCGTAAGCTCCGAGCTGGGCGTGTCCCACCTATCGGTATCGGCCGTGACCAAGCGAGCCGGCTGCACGCGCTCGCTGTTCTACCACTACTTCGCCGATATGGACGCCGCCGTCACCGCTGTTATGGACGAGGCGATCGACGGCTTTATCTCCGAACTCGAGCAGTGGAACGCCAACCGCACCGTCGGTGATATTGAGGGCGCGCTCGACACTGTCGCGCCGCTCTTTAAGCGTCTGGTCGCCAGCGGCCACGAACTGCCGCACACTCTGACCTCCAACAGCGGCGCACTCTACGGCGGCTTTCTGCACAACGTGGTTCAGCGCGTGGCGCAGTATATCTGCGACACCACCGTGGTGGACTTTGTCGCCCATCACGAGCTACGCATCGACCATGTCTACGAGACGTTCTACACCCTCATCATGGGGTTGTTGATGTATATCCGCACGCACCCCGATGTGCCCGACGAGACGGTCAAGGAAATCATCGCCTCGACACTCCACATCGAGGGCTATACCGCCAAGTATCCGGAGCGTATGCCCCAGAACTGACGACATTTGGCCAAACTGCCCGCGATCAGAAGAGGGGCCGCGGGCGTGTGAAAGGAGAGCAGCATGCTGTTCGATGTTTGGGGTAGCGATACCCTTATCCACTGGGCCGGCTGGGCCATGGTCTTTATCGGCCTGATCGTGCTCAACGAGGTCGGCCGCCGCACCAAGCTGGGCGCAGCAATCATCTTTGGCGTGGCTCCGCTGGCCATGACCATCTACTGCGTCGCCATCGCCGTGGGCGTTTCGCAGGGTGCCGAGTGGGCGCTCACCAACCCCACCCATGTGTACCAGAACAGCTGGTTCCACTACGCCAAGGTATACGCGGCGCTGGCCGGTTGCTGGGGCTTCATTGCCATTAAGTACCAGTGGGGAAAGATCGGCAAGGCGCATTGGTTCCGCGCGTGGCCGTTTGTGATCGTCGCCATCAACATCTTGATCGCCGTCGTGTCCGACTTCGAGAGCGCCTATCACTTCTTTGTCCTGGGCGAGTCCACCTGGGTCACCTCCGAAGGTGCTACGCAGCTGGCCGGCTGGAACAACGTGTTCAACGGCATCGCCGGTCTCATCAACATCTTCTGCATGACCGGTTGGTGGAGCGTCTACGCCTCCGAGGATCAGACCGACATGCTGTGGCCCGATATGACCTGGGTCTACATCATCGCCTACGATATCTGGAACTTCTGCTACACCTACAACTGCCTGCCCACCCACTCCTGGTTCTGCGGCTTTGCGCTGCTGCTGGCGCCCACCGTCGCCGCCTTTATCTGGAACAAGGGCGGCTGGATCCAGAACCGCGCCTTTACGCTGGCCATTTGGTGCATGTTTGCCCAGGTGTTCCCGTATTTCCAGGAGGAGTCCATCTTTGTGACCCACTCCACGCTCGACCCCGGCGCCGCTACCGCGGTCTCGATCGCCGCACTAGTCGCCAACGTCGCCGCGATCATCTACATCGCCTACCGCGCCAAGAAGCTCGGCCGCAATCCCTACAAGCAGGATGTCTTTGAGGGCACCAGCGATTGGGAGAAGGCTACCGCTCGCCGCGCCAAGGTTGATTACGCTCACGCCGAGTAACGTGCCTGGCGCAAACGCCGCTTGAATGTGAAGCCGCCTGGCCGACTCCGCGCAATGCAACGTATCGCATGCCCCCGGAAAGCGATTCGTCCGCTTTCCGGGGGCTTTTTGCTGCCGCGAGGATGCGGCCGAACGATGCGCTCAGGTTAAATCGGATCTTATATTTCGTATGCGCTTTATATGGCTCCATTTTTGGGTACAGTGTTGAGCCGATATTGCATTGGGGGATATATGAGCGATGAGACGTATGGCCGCGAGGATGCGGCCCAGGATGCGGAAGCATGTGCCGAAGCCCTGGAGAGCCTTGACCGGATCGCGCTAGACGAGCTCTCGTTTAGCGATTCGGCCGTCGACGCGCAGGACGAGGTGCACGAAGACACTGAGGACGAAGGCAGCGACGCCAAAGACGCTCCTGACGAAGCCGAAGAGGACGAAAGCGAGGCCGGCAATCAGCCCGAATCCGACACGGGTGAGGAAACCGTCTTGCTCGACAGCTTGCCGGCCGAGGATTCGCTGACCCGCGAGCTTCCTGGCCTGGGTTCCGCACCAGCCGTGGACGAGACCATCGCCATGGGCGATATTCCCCTGCCGTCCGTTCCCTCGGCACGCGAGGCCGAGGTTCGCCATCGCAAGATGTCGCCCAAGCGCCGCAATCTGATGGTCGCCGGTGTCGTGGCCGTCGCGCTCGTCGCCGGCGGCGCAGGCTACGCAGCCTGGAACGGATACCGGCAAGAGCAGGCTGCCATCACCGCCGCCAATGCCCACACGATGATGTCGGTGCAGATTGGCGTGCATGCCGCGGGCCTCGACTGTTCCGCCGGCTCCAAGATTCCCGTACAGGTGAGCGGTCAGGACGTTGATGGCTCCTCCGTGAGCGAAACGCTCTATGTTGACGAGCACGGCCGCGGCATCAAACTGCTGCCCGGCGATTACACGCTCT
>CABSMV010000071.1 GCA_902478935.1 uncultured Collinsella sp.
GGCAGCGTCAGATGTGTATAAGAGACAGGTACGTGGGCGAGGACGGCAAGCCCAGCATGGATCTCTCCGTCAACCCCAACGGCTCCGCACTCGCCATCGAGGGCATCACGAGCCCCGACGGCCGCGTCCTGGGCAAGATGGGCCATGCCGAGCGTCGCGGCGACAACCTGTATCGCAACGTGCCCGAGCATGTCCCCGGCGATAAGTTCATGCCGATCTTTGAGAGCGGCGTGGCCTACTTCGCTTAAACCTTTCCCATCGGTTACAATCCCTTCGGGTAACAACACCCGCCACCGACACACCCGGTGGCGGGTTCTTTTTTGCTTCGCGCATACAGGAAGGACATCATGGAAAGCCGCAAGCCGTATCTCGCCACCCTGCCCGGACTCATCCTGGGCTGTCTTGTTTGCTGTGCACTCTGGGGATCGGCCTTTCCCTGCATCAAGATCGGCTACGCACTCTTTGGTATCCCCGCTCACGATAGCGCCTCACAGCTGCTCTTTGCGGGCTTGCGCTTCACGCTTGCCGGCGCCCTGGTTATCGTTGAGATGAGTGCGGCCCAACGCCGCCCCCTCATTCCGCGGGCACGCGACATCAAGCCCATCTTTGTCTTGTCACTCTTCCAGACTATCGGGCAGTACTTCTTTTTCTACCTTGGACTCTCGCGCGCCAGCGCAATGTCGAGTTCCATCATCGAGGCCAGCGCCAACTTTCTCGCAATCCTCTTTGCCGCCCTGGCATTTCACACCGAGAGGCTCAATACGCCCAAGGTGCTTGGCTGTGTGCTGGGCTTTGCAGGCGTCGCGCTCGTCAACCTTTCGGGCGCGGACGGCACCTTTGGCTTTACGCTCGACGGCGAGGGATTTATCTTGGCTTCCACTGTTGCGGGCGCCCTGTCGACCTGCCTCATTGGCATCTTCTCGCGCGAGCATGACGGCGTCTTGCTCGCCGGCTGGCAGTTTTTAGTCGGTGGCGTGGTCCTTACCGCCATCGGGTTTTTGATGGGCGGCACGTTGTCCCCCACCGAAATCGCCCCCGCCATCGCGCTCATCATTTATATGGCACTCATTTCCGCCGTCGCGTACTCGCTGTGGTCCCGCCTGCTCGCCGTCAACCCCGTCAGCCGCGTGTCGGTCTTTGGCTTTATGAACCCGGTCTTTGGCGTGCTGTTGAGCGCACTGCTGCTCGGCGAGGGCGCTGGCACGAGCCCCGTTACCGTCATCGTTGCCCTGCTGTTGGTCTGCGGCGGCATCATCATCGTCAACAAACCCAAAAAAGCCTAGCGAGCTCACCTTTTTAGGGAGGGTGTTCGCACACTTTAGCTTAATGGGGTGCACTGGTTCTCGTAGATTTCGTACCGAGTTGCGGCGGCAGACGCCCGTCTTGCCGCAACGCGCCTGGGCATTATGGCCAGAGGCCCCCACAAACGCAAAAGGGGCGCACGACCATCACAACGGTCGTGCGCCCCTTTTTTCTAGCGTATCTGGACGCCGGCATTCTTCTTCTCGCGCTTTACGCGGTAGAGCTCCGCGTCGGCAGCGCGAAGCAAGTCTTGCCAGGTATCGACGCCATCACCAACCCGTGCGTAGCCGATGGACATCCGCAACAGATACGGGACCTCGGCGCGCGCGAGCTCGTCGCTGATTGCCGCGCACAGACGCATGATGTCCTGCTCCGCCGTCGCCTTTTGAAGCACCACGAACTCATCACCGCCATAACGTGCGATAAAGCCACCTGACACCGAGCAGGCCTCTTTGAGCGCAGCGGATATGACCTGGAGGGCATGGTCGCCCTCCACATGTCCATAGCGATCGTTAATCTGCTTAAAGCCGTCGGCGTCCATCATAAGCAGATACACGTCTTCGGCCTGATCCACGTTTGAGAAGAGCGACAACATATAGGTCTCAAAACGGTTGCGATTGTTGAGGCCAGTCAACGGGTCGGTCGAGATGAGCTGCTCCTGGTAGATGATGTAGAGCAGCAACATACTAATCATTATGCCGACACAAAGGCCGGGCATCGAGCATACGACCTGAAAGGTACCACCCACCAGGGCCGGAATGGCGAAAAATGCCAAGGTTCGATAGATGGCCTTCGTCTGCAGACTCTCGACCCTGCGAGATTGCACAAACGCATGCAGGGACGTATGTATAACGTAACAGTAGCTGACGATGGGCTGGATCATATAGGCAAAGCCGCGACGATACACACCCTGCGAATCGATATAGAACAGGGCGTGCGTCCAGTAACTGGTAAAAGCCAGCACGACCACCAGAGCCGTAGGCAACGCTACAAGCACCACCCTATAGCGCGAGGTCAAAAGGCGAGAACCCTGCACCGTCTCGGAATAGATAAACCAAATGAGACACGCGACGGCAAAGAGCGAAAACGAAACCGCGTTGGAAATCCAGTTGACAGCAATGCCCAACGTGCCGTCCACACCGTCCGAAAGCGTCCAGACCATATCGAATAGTATGTACGCGGCAGAGGTGTAGCCAAGCATGCTAAACAATAGCTGCTGGGTGCTCGAGAACAAGGAGCGTCGACTTCGCACGGCAAGCCCGATAAGAACAATCATGCATAGCACGAATATCTCAATCTTGAGTGCCTTAACCACTAGCCGCCATCCTTTCAATATCCAAGTGGTCTGAATCGACCAATTCGAATCTGGGCAACAAACACCCCTGCCCGCAGGGGTAAGGGGAATAATAGCAGAGCGCCCGAACGTCACTGCAGGACAGCTCTCGTTCGGGCGCTCAAACGGCGCGAGTTGCACGCCGGAATCAATTATCGGTAACGGCCGTTACTCACCGTCGATATCGGTTGCGACAGCCTCCTCGATGGCCTCGACACCGGCAGGCGACAGGTCCTCCTTGCCCTGGCAGAACTTCTTGTCGACCCAGCCGGTCAGAATCGGAGCCATGATTGCCGTGATGATAACGGCGGTGGCGATCTGGGCGTACGCGGTGGGTGCAAGCTCGGCATAGCGCGGCGCGACCTCGGCAAGAGCAACCGGCGTGGTCATAGCCGTGCCGGCGATAGTGGAGCAAGCCACAGCGGCCTTGCCGTTACCACCGCACAGGCGCTCGAACGCAAAGGTGATGGGACCGACGACAAACAGCGTGATAAGGCCCAGCAAGATGCCGGAAATACCGCCGGTGATAAAGCTCGACAGGCTCATGGACGCACCGAGCTGAAATCCGATAACGGCGATCGCGGGATTGGCACCGGGAACCAGCAGATTCTTGATGAACGGGAAGAGGTTGCCCAGAACCATGCCGATAACGAGCGGCAAAATGGAGCCGATGATTGTACCGACAGGAATGTTGGCGAGACCCGAGACACCAAGGATGATCATGGTGACGGCGGGGCCGGCCGTAAAGAACAGAATACCCACGGCGCCCTGCTCGGACTCATCGCCGAACTCGCCCATGATACCCGTGTAGAGCGCCATGTTGCAAAACGTAATGCCGCCGATGATGGAAACCGAGCTCAGGCCCAAAAGGTTGTCGTTAAAGAAATACGCAACGCCCAGGCCCAGCGCGGCTGCCACCACAAGCTTAGGAATCAGCACGACGATGCCGGTCTTGATGGCACCCGGCGTGGACTTAAAGCTGATGCCGGCGCCCACAAACAGCAAGATCGCGGCAACGATGGTGTTGGAGCCGCCGCGGCAGGCAGCCGTAAAGAAGCCGCCGATCTCAAAGACCTGCGGACAGAAGGTATTGAGCAAAAGGCCGACGATCATCGGGTAGATCATGATGTCACCCGGGATGCGCGGTACTTTGAATTTCTTTTGCTCGTTGGCGGTCGCTCCCTGTGCCATGAAACCCCCATTTCCGCTGACGCGGAACAAAAGCCCACGTCACGCTTTACTACAGTAAAGTTTGACCATGGTACCAGAAGAAGCAGACCGCCTCGGTGGGAAATTTGATTCGCTAGGCCGGGACGATAACGCATCCTGCTCTTATACGAGGCTCAAAACGAAATAGAACACGATGCCCGAGACGCAGCACCACAACATCGACTTTGTCTTGATTGCCACCGCCACGACACCGGCAGCCGCAATCCAGGGAATTAAGCCCTGCCACAAGCCGGCGTCGAAAGCGCCAGGGCTTATCAAATCGTTAGCGACCAGTGCCGCAAAGGCGGCGGGCGGAATATAACCCAAGGCCTCGGTAACGCGGGGCGACAGCGTTCTCCCGCGCAAGGCAAACGCCGGGGCAATGCGGAAAAATGCGATGGCCGCCCACGACGACAGCCACAGGACCAAAAACTCATTAACGGGCATCGCGAGCACCCCTTCCTTCGGCGAGGGCATCGCACGCAAGCGCCGCGACAACGCCGACGAGCACGCTTACCGGCACGGCGATATTCGTCCACCCCAAGAACTTGCATATGGCGACGGACACCGCAGCCAAACTGGCAGCTACGACATTGCCGCTCGACAGTCGCTGCGAAAAGAGCAGGCAGATAAAGAGCGATGTGCAGACAAAACCCGCAATAGCGGTGGGAACATCGACAACGGCACCGACGATGGCGCCCGTCGTACACGAAACGCCCCATGTTGCGATGAGGATCACGTTGAGCACAAAGGACTCGCGCGGGCCCCAATCCTCCCCTTTAACCAACTTGGCAAGCGAGATGCCATATGCCTCCTCGGTAAGTGTCGCGGCAACAGCCAGCGTCTGACGCTTCGAAACACCCCTCAGATGCGGTGCGATCGATGCCGAGTAAAGCGCAAAGCGCGAGGAGATTGCGGCGACGCTCGCGACGATCGATGCTGCAGGCACACCTGCCAGCCACAGATTGCAGATCATAAACTGCCCGCTGCCCGTCACGAACGTGCTGCTCAGGGCAAAAACCATCCAGGGTTCCATTCCCGTCTGCCCCATAATCATTCCGCACGGCGCGCCTATCGCAACATAGGTAAGCATCACCGGCCAGACGGTTTTAACGATTTTGAGCACCATAGCGTTCCTCGTCCCGACAAGATTTCCGAGCCGCATTCAACGACGCGGCAGAATCATCGCCCGATGGTAACCGAGTTCACCTACAATTGCCCCCGGATCGAAAGACACAGAAAGACACAACTTTTTAGGAAGTCATTATGACAGCTATCGATCGAACGCGGGCTGCCGCGGCCTTCAAGACCTACACCGATGCCTACGATGCCGCCAATCCGCGTATCGCGCTCAAAATCGAGCATACGTACCACGTTGCCGAGGCATGCGATGCCGTGGCACGCGAACAGGGCTGGTCACCGCAGGGCATTGACCTAGCGTGGCTTTGCGGCCTGCTACACGATATGGGCCGCTTTGAGCAGCTGCGACGCTGGGATACATTTAAGGATGCCGAAAGCATGAGCCATGCGGCGTTGGGCGTCGAGGTCCTCTTTGGCAAAACACCTGCAGATGCGCCCGCGACAACAAGTATCCGCGACTTTATCGACGATCCGGCAGAAGACGAGTTGATTCGCGCAAGCATTGCCTATCACAGCGATTTCCGTCTACCCGCGCAGCTCGACGAGCGAACGCGGCGCTTCTGCGATATCGTGCGCGATGGCGACAAGATCGACATCATGCGAACCATCGCCGACAGCACCGTCGATACCATCCTCAAGGTTGATGAGGATACATTTCTCGCCAGCCGGTTCTCGACACCGGCGCTCACCGCCTTTGACGAGCGCCGGTGCGTTGCACGCGACGAACGCGATGAGGCCGCCGACTACCTGGTAGGGCTTATCTGTTTTATGTTTGAGCTCGTCTATCCGGCAAGCCGCGCGCTGGCGCGCGAGCAGGGCGATATCTACCGCCTGCTCGACGCGCCTTTTGGCATTGTGCGCCCCTTTACCGATCCCGCCACGCAAGCGACCTGGGAATGCCTAAAGAAAGAGATGCGAGCCTGGCTGGCCGGCGCTTAGCGCTCGAGCTGGGCCAGAAGTTCCTCGACGACTTCGACGGCGTCACCGACAACTTTGTACTGCGCAGCGCCAAAGATGGGAGCATCCGGGTCCTCGTTGACGGCGATGATGCACTCCGCGCCGCCGATGCCGGCTAGGTGCTGGATAGCACCCGAAACGCCGATACTCACAAGGAGCTTGGGCGAAACCGACACGCCGGTCTGGCCAATCTGGTGGCGATACTCCAACCAGCCTGCCTCCACAACGGGACGTGTGCAACCAAGCTCGGCACCCAGCGCATCGGCGAGCTTTCGCATCAGAGGCAGATTCTTCTTGGAGCCAATGCCGCGGCCCACCACGACCAGGCGCTCGGCATCGGCAATTGATGCCTGCTGTCCCCACTCCTCGGCGGGAATCGAGATCTCGACGCGGGCCTTAACATCATCCGCAAGCGATACCTGGGTAATTGTGCCAGAGCGGTTGTAATCAAACTCGGGCGCCCCAAAGATGCCGGGACGCACCGTTGCCATCTGGGGACGATGATTGGGGCAGATAATGGTGGCCATCAAGTTGCCGCCAAACGCCGGGCGGGTCTGCTGCAGTAGACCCGTCTCCGTATCCATCGAAAGCACCGTACAGTCGGCCGTAAGGCCCGTCTGCAAGCGTACGGCCACACCGGGCGCCAGCTCACGGCCAAAGGCGGTCGCGCCGTACAGAATGGCCTCGGGCCTGCGCTCTGCCACCAAATCGCAAATCAAGCGAGCATAGACCTCCGCATCGTTTTGACGCAGCCGCTCGTCGCGGCAGACCACGACCTCGTCGGCACCGGCGCAGACCAGATGTTCCAGGTCCTCAAGCGAACTCTCAAGGCCCATGCCGGCCAATGCCACCAGACGGCAACCGCGGGCATCGGCAAGCTCGCGCCCCTTGCCCATGAGCTCGTAGGCCACCGGGGCCACGACATCGTGCTCGTCGGTCTGAACGAATACCCAAATGTCTCGATACGTATCGAGGTCAACCGCGCCGGCGGCCTCGTCACGCTCGATCGAAATGGCATTGACGGGGCAAGCGTCGACGCACCCGCCGCACAAGATACAGCCGTCGGTCACATGGGCGCAGCGGTTGGGGCGCTCGCCCTCCACCACAATGCCGCCCGAGGCACAGGCGCGAACGCAGCGACCACAGCCAACACATGCCTCGCTATCGATTATCAGTCCGCTCATCTATGCCATCCCCTCGATAATCTTGGCAAGCTTTGCCGCCTGCTCGACCGGTGTGCCCTCGATGGCCTCGCACGTTTGGTCGCGGTCGGGCACAAACGAGCGCACGACCTGCGTCGGCGATCCGGTAAGGCCGCAACGCGAAGGGTCGGCATGCACATCGGCAGCACAGACCACCCGCACGTCCGCATCTTCGGCCGCGCGAATGCCGGCGATACTCGGCATGCGCAGCTGGCCGATCTCCTTGGCGGTCGTCATCGCGCACGGCATCTCCAGATAGACCGTCTCCTCGCCGGCATCGCAACCGTGAACGAGCGAAAGCGCACCGCACGTCGTAAAGCCCGCGCTCTGCACGCAGCTCACATCGGTCACGCAGGGAATCTCGAAAGCGCCAGCCAGCTCGGGGCCAATCTGGGCAGTATCGCCATCCACCGCCATCTTGCCGCAGATGAGCAGGTCGAAATCCTCGTCGAGCGCCTCGATGCCGCATTTGAGAGCATAGGTGGTCGCCAACGTGTCCGCGCCCGCAAAGGCGCGATCGGTCAGCAGCAGCGCGTCATCGGCGCCGCGGGCAATGCAGTCACGCAGCAGCAATTCGGTTGCAGGGATGCCCATCGACACCACCGTCACGCGCACATCCATGCCAAAGCCGATAAAGTCGTCCTTGAGCGCCAGAGCGCATTCGAGGGCACTTGCATCGAAGGGATTAATGACCGCCTGCTTGCCATCACGCACGATGGTATTAGTTTTTGGGTCCATCTTGACCTCGGTGCTTCCCGGCACCGCCTTGACGCACACCACCATATGGAAATCGCTCATCTTCACGCACCCCCTTTCTGGACGAGTTCATCCAAGAGCTTCTCCGAAAACAGGTTGCCACGGCCCAGCTGCCCGGCAGGATCGAGCTGCAGCTTGAGTCGAGCCGATTCGACCATGGCCTCGTGGCCGTACATCGTCTCCAAAAAGCCCGCTTTGATCTTGCCGACGCCGTGCTCGGCAGAGACAGCGCCGCCCATAGCCGTTACCTCCGCAGCCCACCGGGCAAACAGCTCGCCACCGCGACGGTAGTCTTGCGCATCGCGCGGCAGGATATTCACATGCAGATGGTTGTTGCCAATATGTCCCCAGGCGGCAGACTCAAGCCCGCTTTCGGCCAGCGTGCGGCGATAGAGGGCAACGACATCGGCCAGGCGCGCGTTGGGCACCGACATATCCGACCCCAGCTTGGTAATGGTGGGGTCGGTGCGGCGACGCTCGTCGATGAGCATGTTGACGCTCTCGGGAACGGCGTGGCGGAAGAACCGCTGGTATTCGCGATCGACCTCGGTGCGTGCAACCCAGGTCGCGTCGTCGTGGCCGCCCGCAAGCTCCAAAACCCATCCCAGGTGGTACAGCTCCTCGGTCGCCTGCGCCTCGTCGTCGCAGTCGAGCTCCACATAGACACAGACCTTTGCCTCATCGTCGAGTGCCGGCAGCGAGGCAAACGCGGTCGACTGCTCGCGCTGGCGGCGAAGGATATCCAAGGCGTCGGCATCGAAATACTCGATAGCGGCGGCATGGGACAGCACGGGGCGCACGGAATCGGTAAAGGACACCGCTTTGTCCTCGCTGTCGAAAAAGCAGCTCACACCCCATACGACCGAAGGTGCCGCCTGCAAGGCGATCTCAAGCTCGGTAATGACGCCGAGCGTGCCGCACGCACCGATAAAGAGGTCGATGGCGTCCATATCGTCCGAAACGAAATAACCCGACGCGTTTTTGGTCTTGGGCATGGTATAGCCGGGAAGATTCAGCTCAAGCGCGCGGCCCCCTACCGTCACGAGCGACAAGTGGCGTGCGTCAGCGCGCGCCTGACCTCGATGAAGCTCGAGCAGGTCGCCGTCCGCCAGTGCCACGTAAAGCCCCGTAACGTGCGGGCGCATGGGGCCGTAGGCGTAACTGCGGGCACCGGAGGCATTGCACGCCGCCATGCCGCCCAGGCAGGCAGATGCCTCGGTGGGATCGGTGGGAAAGAACTGCTCGGGAGCTGCCTGAAACTCCTCATAGGCCTCGAGCGATACCTGATCCCAGCCAGCGGTCGGCAATGCCTTCTTACCCAGCTGCTTGCGCAACTCCGAAAGCACGACGCCCGGCTCCACGCGCAGCAGAAAACGGCCTTGCTCGTCGCGGCGAAGACCCAGGTAGCGATTCATACGAGAAGTGTTGAGGATATGCCCGCCGTGGGGCACGGCACCGGCAGCCAGACCGGTCCGAGAACCCTGGACCGTTATCGGAACATGCTCGGCATGGAGCTTTCGCAGAATGGCGCGGACTTCGTCCTCCGTTGTCGGAAACGAGATGCTCGACGCCTCGCCCGATGTGCGAGATTCGTCGCGACCATATTCTTCGAACTCGTCGCCGAAGGGTTTGATGGCTGCAGACACGCGAACTCCCCCTTTAGTTAACTACAGTGTTTGCAGGGAGATGTTACCGCATCGTTTCGTCGACGTGACTGAGACCGTCTCCATAATTGGCGAATTTTACGTTTGTGCAATTCGGCGAACGGCGACGTTTTCCCGGCAGACGCTCTATTTAACGAGCTCCCTCCCATCGCAACCACGCGCACAATTGGCGCTTGAAAAAACTTGAGATATTTTTTAGCGTCTCTCACCTGCGGCGATGTAAACCCGTCAAGCATTTGGTCAGAAATTGGTCAAGTAACGGCTGATACGGTCGGCATCGACAGCCAAAACCAATAGAAGGTTTGGCCCAAAAGCAGGGAGGTTCCCATGGCATATTACTGGCCCCAGTACGGCGTCGCCATCGAAGTTGACGACGACCCGTATCTTCTGCCCTTCGACGAGGAGGCATTCCCCGATACGGCGGTCTACCATGTCACCACCGACGTCATTTGCGATCCCGAGTCATTCTTGGCACTCGCCCACCACATCGCCCACATCCATGACATCAAGCTCCCTCCCGACTTTGAGGAGCTTGTCTACTCGCGACGCCTCATGCTCCACATGCTCTTTGGCGCCGATCCGTCCACGTTCGCGCGCGTCTATACCACTAAGGATGCCGCATGAACGCACGGAAGCGGTCGAGCCCCCTGGGGTCAAAACATCGAAAAAGGATCGGCGCCGTCTGCCTAGCCATCGCCTGCGCCCTTATCGCCGTCGGCCTTTACGCTTGGCAGTCAAAGCCTGTCGCCGAGACGGGCACCTCGGTCACAACGGCAGAGGGTAAGTCGCGCCAGGAAATCCAGGACGAACTCGATGCCATCGTCCGCGACAACATGATGACGATCTCGGTCGCACCAGTCGCCCAGCTACAGAAAGGCGGCAAGCTGCGCGTCAACGT
>CABSMV010000072.1 GCA_902478935.1 uncultured Collinsella sp.
GATGCTCAGGAGTCTCGTGGGCTCGGAGATGTGTATAAGAGACAGGTAGAGCAGGCCATCGCCGGCGCCGAAGCCGCGGTCCCCGGCTGCCATGGAAGCTACACCGTGACGGGCGACCGCCCCGCCATCGAGCGCGACCCGAACTCTCCCCTTCTAGCAGCGCTCAAGCGTGCCGCCGATGACGTGACGGACGCGGACACGACCGTCGGCTTCTTTACCGGCTACACCGACACCGCCGTCATTGCCGGCAAGACAGGTAACCGCAATTGCATGAGCTACGGTCCCGGGTCGCTCGCGCTCGCGCACAAGCCCAACGAATATGTGCCCCACTCCGATATCGTTCGTTGTCAGCAGGTGCTAATCGCGCTCGCCGATAACGTGCTCTGGGACGCGAGCGGCCAAGTTGGGGCATAATAAGCCGCGAACAAACCGACTCGTGCGTTAGGACCGCCCATGAAAGCACTTCCGTTTCCCTGCATCCGCCCGGCTCAGGACCGCGTGCTCGAGGCGTTGCCCGCAATGGGCAGCATCCTGAGCGGCAACGATGCTCTGCGCGGAGCCATTGCCGATGGTCTGATGCTCAAGGACCCGGGTGCGGCGTATTACGTGTACGAATGCTCGGGCGAGCCGGGACGTGTGACGGGTGTCGTGGCGATCTGCCCGGTTAACGTGCTGACGGGTAGCGACGAGGCTGCCGCCGAGAGCGTCGACGCACTCGCCGCCGCGCACGCGATCGCCGAGCTCAAGGTGCAGCCGCGCCCCGTGTCGCTCGCCTACGAGGCGTCGCCCGTCATGGACATCATCCTGAGCGCTGCCAAAGAGGGCGCCTCGCTCTACGCCGTCACCGATCCTGCGGGCATCACGCACCGCGTGTGGGAGGTCAAGCGCGAGGACGCCGTCGGCGCCATCCGTGCCATGCTCGACCAGGCGCCGGAGCCGGCACTGGCCGACGACCCTGCCTACGCCGCCGCTCTGACCGGGGCGTCGCAGCTGCTGGCCGATGAGACCCGTGCCGCCGGCACCTACACGGGCAAAGAGCCGTTCAACTTTGCCGTAGCCGCGCTCTTCCCCGCCGCGCAGGTCAGCGGCGGCGCGCCGCAGGTTCCGACGGGTCTGCTCACGCACCAAGTCGCGCGGTTCTAGCAAGACCAGACCGTCCAGCACAAAAATCGGCAGCTCAACAAACAGGGGGCGGAGATGCAGCAGGTACATGCATCTCCGCCCCTTTTGCGTCGAGAAGTTATGCCGGCGACCCGTGCCGCCACGCTCACGTTATCCCCGCTGCGGGCCTGCTGCCGCCACGAGCGGTTCAAGCCCCAGCTCGCGTGCGTAATCCTCCTGCGTAAAAATCTCAATCAGCTCAAACGTGTCGGATTCGTCGTCAAACGCAAAGTGCAGCACCGCGCAGTTGCCCGGCACGCGATCGCGCTCGTCGGCCGCCGCACCCTTCACGTGATCCATAAACTCCTTGATGGCCGAGCCATGGCTTACCGCGAGCACGCACGTATGGTCCGGACGCTGCATAAGCTCGGTCAGCGTCGCCACCATGCGCTCGCGCACTTGCATCTGGCCCTCGCCGCCAAACTGGCAATAGAAGTCGCGCCACGGGCGCTCGGGCATAAGCATCACGCGCTCGGCCTCAAAGTCGCCAAAGAACCACTCGCGCAGACCGTCCAGGCGCTCGTACGCCAAGCCCGGCCACAGGTTGGCGATAGTCTGCTCGGTGCGATGAAGCGTGGAGGTGTAGGCATGATCGGGCTCAATGCCACGCGCACGTAAAAACATGCCGGCGCGCGCCGCCTGGTCGCAACCCAACTGCGTAAGCGGCGAGTCACTCCACCCCTGAATGATACGCTTAAGGTTGAATATCGTCTGTCCATGACGGACCAGATACAGATCTTTATTCATAGGGGTCCTTTCGTTCGTTACCAACCCAAGAGCGAAAACGCCCCGTCGCAATAGCCAAAATGAAGCACGGCACCGTTGTCGGGTAGCTCCCCCTCGCCAGTCACATACTCAAGAAACTCCTGGCAGGCTGAGCCATGGGAAACCGCCAGCACGCAGTCGTGCTGCGGCCTGGCCATGATGCGGGACAGCGCCGCGACCATGCGCGACTGAAGCTCGCCTTCAGACTCGCCACCAAAGGCCACCGGATAATCGCCCCAGGGCTGCGGCGGCATCTCGCGATTTGATGTGCCCTCCAGCGAGCCAAAATGCCACTCACGCAGGTCATCGACCAGCTCAATGGAACGGCCCTCGCCAACGATAAGCTCGGCCGTATGCCGCGCCCGGCCCAACGGCGAGGAATACACATGGTCAAAGGCCACGCCGCGCGCCTCAAACGCCGCGCGCGTCGCCAGCGCCTGCTCGCGCCCGCGCGCCGTAAGCGGCGAATCGTGCCAGCCCTGCAAAATGCTCTGCACATTGAGCTCAGTCTGCCCATGCCGCACCAAATACAAATCTGCCACACGCCCTCCCCTCGCACCACCGCAAAGGGGACAGGAGCCTTTGTGGTGATTTTGCCGCCGGATTGCGCCGCAACGACGCACAACTACAGCAGCACGTCGGCAAGCGGACGCTTGGGTACGTGGTGCACCCGCGCCTCGTCGCGCCAATAATTGATGGAGCCGTCGGGGTTGGAATCGATCGCATCGATCACCTGTGTCTCGGCCGGAACGCCAAACGCCATGATCAGCTTGAGCTCATACTTGTCGTTATCGAGCCCCATGGCATCGATCGCGTGGGGCGTAAAGGCCTTGAACATGCAGGCTGCCACCTCGGGCGTGGCGCTGCGGGCGGCGAACATCATCGTCTGCGCGGCAATGCCCGTGTCGACCTCGGTAATGGGAGCAGCGGGCTTGCCCGGAACGGCGCGCTCAGCAAAAATCGCGATGTAGCCGGTCGGGCGCTCGCCCTCATCGGGACCCGGCCAATCCTTGAGCGCACCGGCCCACGCGAGCTCATCAAATACGCGCGCGCAGTCCTCTGCACCGCTCACCACATGAAAGCGTAGGCGCTGAGCGTTGGCGCCGCAGGGAGCCAGGTGCGCCAGTTCCGCCAGCTCGAGCAAAAACTCGCGCGGCACGCGCATGGACTCGTCAAAGCGGCGGCACGTGCGGGCGCGGCGAACCAACGCATCGAACGCATCCAGACCGAGCTTTTCGCAACCTTGCTTTGCCATCGATTCGACACTCGACGGTGCCTCGGGAACTGCTTCGTTCATAGGGACCCCCAATACAAGCCAATTGTCCTTAGGAAAATCTAACCTAAAACCTAGGCAATTACATACAGCGGCATAATGTTCTACAATTGTTGATTAATCCTCACTGAAGCGGGAACAAAAGTAACAATTCGGGAATGTGAGGCGGCAATTCGTCCTTCCCGCCCCATGTATCGGCGCCCTTAGGCGATACTTGTTGCAGCACTTTTGGCGTACGCCGCACGGAGAGCAATGAACGCGACGTGCACAGCACGGAAAGGAGACATTATGGGCATCTTTAAGAACGATGACCAAAAATCGAGCCAGTTTGGATTTGACGAGAAAAGCATGGCGGGCAAAGCCGTCAAGGCCGTGCGCTGGATTTACGCCATCACGGGCGTCTTAGCGCTCATTGCTGGTATCGCGCTGCTTTTTGCACCCGCCAAGTCCCTCGTCTTTTTGACGACTGTCCTGGGTTTTTACTTTGTAATCACTGCTGCCATCAGGCTGTTCACTGCCATTTTTGAGCCGCTGCTGCCCGCCGGCTGGCGCGTGACGAGCATCATCTCCAACCTACTCATTATCTTGGGCGGCGCCATAATCCTGCGCAACCAGGCCTTCTCGACCGCGACGCTCACCACGATGGTGGTTATCGTGGCCGGCTTTGGCTGGATTGTCGAAGGTGTCATGTCCATTCTGGAGTCCGAGCTTTCGTCCAACCGCGCCCTCGCCATCCTGAGCGGCGCACTCTCCATCATCGCCGGCATGTTCGTGTTTATCTATCCGCTGTGGTCGGCCAAGATGCTCGTCATCTTTAGCGGCGCCGCACTGCTGGTGTTTGGCGTAACGCTGATTGTTCGTGCTATTCAATTTGGCAAACTGGTGCACTAGATGCCACGAACGCTCTTTATTGATGCAGACGCCTGCCCGGTCACGCGCGAGTCGATTGACTGCGCGCGGCGGGCGGGCGTCGCCGTTGTTATCGCCGGCAACAGCACGCAAAACCTAGAACGGCACATTCGCCGCGACGACCCGCGCGATGCTGAGCACGCGCGACGCGGATTTTGGGTCACGACGCTCGATGTGAGCGTGGGCGCCGACAGCGCCGACTTTGCCATTGTCGAACGCCTGCAGGCGGGCGACGTGGTCGTGACGCAGGACATTGGCTTGGCGAGCATGGTGCTCGGGCGCGATGCCGCCGCCATCGGCGTGCGCGGGCGCGTGTACGACAAGGCGACTATCGACATGCAGCTGTTTATTCGCCACGAGGAAAAGAAGGTACGCCGCGCCGGGGGACGCACTCGCGGACCGACGGCATTTACCAGCGAAGACCGGGCTCGCTTTAAGCGCAAACTCACCGAGCTGCTGCGCTAACCAAGGTAGATTTTTGGGACATGCCCGGAAATCTGCTTTTTTGCTTTGGGCGGTATGAGCGCTCAAAATCCATGGCTCAACAAAAAACGGGCTTCAAAATGCCATGCGTCGCCGCATTGTGCAGGCGCCGAGCATGGCTATTTTGAAGCCCGTTTTGTTAGGCCCACTTAGAGGCCGAAGGCGGAGAGGATGAGGCCCCAGCCGGCACCGATGACGTACATCATGATCAGGAACAGGACGTTTTCGCGGGCGCTACGGTTGGTGCGGAACAGCACCAGGTAGCCCACACCGGCAGAGATGAGCGTGCCGGCGAGCATCGGGGCCAGCTGCAGCGCGCCTTCCAGGTACAGTTGCGTGATGACGACGCTGGCCGAGCAGTTGGGAATCAGGCCGACAAGCGCCGAACCCAGGACGGCGAGCGTCTCGTTGCCACGCAGGAACTGCTCGATCGCGGACTCGCCGAAGGTCTCGAGCACGGCGACCAGAATCAGCGTCACCAGAAAAATGAATACCGATACCTGCACGGTGTGCGAGATGGCGCTGCGAATAATCGACAGGAGGGGCGCGCCCTCGTGAGAGCGGGAGTGACCGTGGCCATCATGGTGTTCATGCTCGTCCTCATGACCGTGATCGTAGCCATGTCCGTGTTCGTGCTCGTCCTCGTCTTCATCGCAACCGCAATGGTCGCGCTCGCACAGCTCATGGATGTGATCGGCGCTCACGCCCGCCTCGGCCACCTCGTCGATGATGTCACCGCCAGTGTGGTCGTCGTGCGCGCAGTTCACGTGGGCCGGGTTGGCCGCGGTTCCCAGCACGGTACGGCGAATCGCCGCATGCGCGCGAGCGTTACGACGCAGGCCGCGAATGGCGGCGTCCACGATAAAGCCCGTGACCAGCGCGATCAGTGCCTTCGAAGCCAAAAGCATCGCCATGGTCTGCACGGGCACCTGCTCGGCGAGCAACAGCGGCAGCATCTCATCGGAGGTCGAAAGGAACACCGCCACCAACGTGCCCAAGGTCACGACACGACCGGCGTACAGCGTTGCCGCCATGGCCGAAAAGCCGCACTGCGGCACCATACCCAGCAACGAGCCAACCACGGGACCTGCAGCGCCGGCGCGCTTGATGGCCCCGTTAACGCGGTCGCCCGCGACGTGCTCCAAGGTCTCGAGGGCCAGATACGTCACCAACAAAAACGGCACAAGCGAGAGCGTGTCCTTGCCGGCGTCGAGCAGAATATCAATCAGCAAATCCATGACGGATGGAACCTTTCGTGTCTTTCGGCAGCATTGTAAAAGTCCTAGCGGTCAACTAGGGTATTGTAGTTGTCCTAGGCGCGATGCCAATAGTTGCCCATGGCAAACTATCATCTCGCCATAACTCAATGCCACCGAGCCGCGCGACGCGGCCCGTCCAAGGAGCAGTCTATGAACGTTTCACAAGCACTCGAATACGAGCGCCAGCCGTTTATTCCCATGTTTATCTATGGCGATCACGGCGCCATGGAATCCGAACGTCAGAAAGGCGAAGAGGCCCTCAAGGTGCTCGAGACCGAGTACTTTACCGCCGAGGGCGACCCCGGCTTCGACTTTGCCACCGTGCGCGACCTTGCCGATCGCAACCGCGACCTGTGCGACCAGATTGGCGAGGCGCGCCTGCGCAACGTGACGCCCGCGACGCTTTCGCGCGGCCTGTCCGACGCAGACACCTGCGCCGCCATCGGCAAGATGCAAAAGCGCACTGCCGCGTCCGTCATGCGCGAGATCCGCGGCGACCGCGACGCGCTCGGCGTCGCCTACGCTCGCAAGCCCATCCAAGGCACGGTGCTGGGCATCGACATCGAGACCACCGGTCGCGCGCCCGAGCGCGGCTACATCATCAACGTGGGCTGGGAAATCATGGAGCTCACCAGCGACGCCGTGCCGCATGACGCCGAGGCACACTACTGCGGCCTGCCCGACATCTATCGCGGCGAGGACGTGCCGCTGTCGAATATCCACCACATCACCTGGGACGACATCGACGGCAAAACGCCCTTCCGCGAGAACAAAGAGCTGCAAAAGCAGCTGCTCAAGCTTATGAAGAAGTACCCGTACATGGCACACAACGCCGCCTTTGAGGACAGCTGGTTCAAGATCCACCTGGACGGCTACGCCGAGGCACGCCGCGCCGGCAAGATCATCGTCATCGACTCGCGCCAGATCTGCCGCAGCCTGGATGCCGACGTCCGCTCGCTCCCCCGCGAATCCGCCCCCGCCGCGCTCGAGAACTGGGCGCGCCGCCGTGGAACCCTCGCCGCCGACGCCAACGAGCAGCATCTGGGCCTGGACGACACCGACCTCATGCTCCGCACGGTTCAGGCCGAGTTCAACCTCAAGAACCTGTTTGCCAAGTAGAAACGTCTACGACAAACTCCGGCGTAGATCACGGGCGGCCTCGCAGCGGGAAACCCCGCAGCGGGGCCGCCCTACGTTCCACAGATAGATCTGCCATCACAAATTCTGAACCCTCATTTTGAACGATTTCGGCCAATTCCCGACACGTAATTCGTTGTCGGATGGTGATGCATCACTATCAAATGTGCGGCAATTGAGTATTTATATGCTATAGCTAAGCTGCGAAAACTTTTATTTAGGGCATACCAACTCATAATTGCGCCAAGCTTTTGGACAGCATTTGGTTAGACCTCTAAAACGGCTTTTCCACTCAGCGCCGTCAACACGGCATTAGCTGACACGATATATATCATGAGTATCGTATTGTCACATACCACTGCAAAAGCGGTCTACCAGGTCGCGCATTCGGTGTCTGCGAAAGGCATCGAGTCCTGTAGCCCTGCCGCGATTTACGGATCATGTCCCACCGGAACGCTCCTTGACGCAGCCGCAGAATGGCTCACCAAACATGATGTTTCCCTCGACGCAAATGATTCCCTCGAGGTGATGGTGTTTGATCGCAGGAATGCGCGCTATGCAATGAACTGTCAATGCCACGTTTCGTCAAAACGATTCTCGAACTCACGCTTTATAGAGCTCAAAGATGGCATCTTCATTGTTAGCGTTGAGCTTTGCGCACTTCAGGCCGCCACCTATCTCCCTTTTCGCGAACTGGTGGAGTACTACTTTGAATTGTGCAGCGCTTACTCCCTTGGAACCGACTCTTCCACCTCCTATACCGAGCGTTTCGCGCTCACCTCGACCGAGAGGTTAAAGCAGTTCTTTAATTCCATTACCAGATGCGACGGTCTGGCCCTTGCCCGAAAGGCGATCCAATGTGTGCGCGACGGATGCCGGTCTCCCATGGAAACGGCATTTGTCATGATGCTAACGCTGCCCAAAAGCGAAGGAGGGCTTGGTATTAAGGGAATTGAGACCGATTACGAGGTGCAGGTCACCACTGCCGCAAAGAATCTCACGAGACGCAAAAAGTTCTTTATGGATGCGTATCTAAAGAAATCTCGCACAGACATTGAATACAACGGTTTTTATCATGACGCGGAAGAAGACCGCGCCATCGATGAGGAGCGCAAGAATGCACTTGCGTCCATGGGGTACGGAATCATCACCGTCAGCCGTTATTCCTTTATGCATGCCAGCTCTTTTGTTAGGGTCATGGAAGCAATCCAGCGGAAAGAGGGCGTACGCCCCTCGCGTCTGCCAAAAGACTTTCAAATCATGCAAGAGGACCTGAGACAGTTTGTGCTCAGAAGGTTTATAGAAGAGAAAAAGCGAATTCAGAAGCAGCTTCGCCAGGATTCCGAAGAGCGTCAACGAATCGACCTCGAAAAAGCAACGCTCGAAGGCATCACGCTGGATGACCCGACAATTAATGAAGTTCCGGCAATCGATGACATGCAGACTGTCGAATCCGACAGCCCATCATTTGCCCAAACAAGCAGCCTCGCGCCCGAGGGCAGGGTCTTCGGGGCCGGAGACTAGGCCGGCTAACAAGGTGGGTACCCTAGCGACGTGCAAAATTGCGAGTATTCAGCAGGGTCGGGTGTCTATCACCCTCGAGTGGATCCAAATGTGAAGCGAAATCACTCTTGCGTGAGAGCGTTAGGCAACATTTGAGGAAGAACTCATCGGATTAACACCCTAAGATAACTCTTGAACTGCATTATATGACCTGCAATAAATTAGCGGACCCCCTATAGTTGCAGAATACTCCATTTTTTGCACGGCACGAGGGTACCCACCTTGGCATCGACTATCAAAAAACGCCCAGGCCGGGATCTCGTCCACTATTCCCCATCATTTTGTACAACGAATTACCTGAACGTCATTGACATATGAACATGCACTCATATAATCGAAAGTAAATTATATGAGCGCATGTTCATATGAAAGGATATTGCAATGAGCATCCGCGTTGATGAAACGAAACTCGACATCGAGGCCACCGAACCCGCGATCCCGACCACCTGCTCGCCCGAGGACCTTCCCGACGAGGAGCTTCTCTACGACCTCGCCGACCTGTTCAAGGTCTTCAGCGACACCACGCGCATCAAGATCCTCTATGCCCTCATGGGCCGCGAGCTCTGCGTGGCAGACATCGCCGAAGCGACCGAAACCTCGCAGTCCGCGGTGTCGCACCAGCTGCGCACACTCAAGCAGTCGCACCTGGTTAAATTCCGGCGCGACGGGCGCAATATCCTCTACTCGCTCGCCGACGACCACGTCTACACCATGCTCAACCAAGGCATGAGCCACATCTGCGAATAGCGACCAACCACGGCACCAGCGCGGCCTGCACCCAAGCCGCAAATACAGAGAAAGGAACCCACCATGAAAAAGCAGTTTAAACTCGACGAGATCGACTGCGCCAATTGCGCGCGTGAGCTTCAGGACGAGCTGGCCAAGCTCGAGGGCGTCAAATCCGTGTCCGTCAACTTTATGACCCAGAAGCTGACGCTCGAGGCTGATGATGCTGAGTTCGACGAGGTGCTCAACCGCGTTGTAGAGTTTACGGCCGACGCCGAGCCGGACTGCGAGATCATTCTCTAGCCCAGGTTTACGCCAACCTGCAAGGCCGCGATTGCCGCGGCCTTTGCTCGCGAAATTATATGAGCGAGTGTTCATACATTCAAATGGGAGGATACGAGTCATGGCCACCGCCGACCCCAAGAAGAAAAAGAAGAAGCGCAAGAAGAAAGAGTCACTCGAGCATAAGCGCAACCGCATCCTGGTGGCGCTGGGCATTTTTGCCGTGGTGTACGCCCTCGATGAGTTCGGCACCCTCACCGCCGCATTCGGTACCCCGGGCGACATCTACGCCAGCTTTATGCTGTTCCTCATACCGTTTTTGATTGCCGGCTACGACGTGCTGCAAAAGGCATTCAATAACATCCGCCGCGGCAAGGCCTTCGACGAGAGTTTCCTTATGGCAGTCGCGACCATCGGCGCATTTGCCATGGTGCTCTTCCCCGATACCGACCCGCACATGGCCGAAGGCGCCGCCGTCATGCTGTTCTACCAGGTCGGCGAGCTGTTCCAGGCATATGCCGTGGGCAAAAGCCGCAAGTCGATCAGCGCCATGATGGACATCGCGCCCGACTACGCTAACGTCGAGCAAGCCAACGGCACGCTCGAACAGGTCTTTCCCGATGACATCGCCGTCGGCACCGTGATCGTGGTCA